>CAXTVK010000013.1:0-39607 GCA_964247655.1 uncultured Sphingomonadaceae bacterium
GCCTCGACCTTGCCGACCAGATCGGCGCCGACGTCCGCCGCCTTGGTGAAGATGCCGCCGCCGAGCCGCGCGAAGATCGAGATCAGCGAGGCGCCGAACGACAGCGCCACCAGCGCATCGACCACGGTGCGGTCGCCGGAATCGCCCGGAATGTGGTGCGCGGGGCCGACGAGATACCAGAAGAACACGCTGATCGCGAGCAGCCCCAGGCCTGCGACGAGCATGCCCGTGACGGCGCCCGAGCGGAACGCGGCGGTGAGCCCCGCCTGCAGGCTGAACCGCGCGGCCTCCGCGGTGCGGACGTTGGCGCGCACCGAAATGTTCATCCCGATGAAGCCGGTGATGCCCGACAGCAGCGCGCCGATCACGAAGCCCACCGCCGAGACCAGCCCGAGCGCGAAGAACACGATCACCGCCATCACCACGCCGACGATCGCGATCGTGCGATATTGCCGTGCGAGATAGGCGCGCGCGCCTTCCTGGATCGCGCCGGCAATCTCGATCATGCGGGGGTTGCCCGGGGAGAGCGCGAGCACCTGGCGCGCAGTGACGAGTCCGTAGAGCACGGCCAGCAGCCCGCAGGCGATGGCGACATAGACGACGACCATAGAGCATCCTCCTCAGGATGGGCCCGATCGTTTCGTCGCCGCCCCGGTTGCCGGGGTCGACCACGCGGGCCGCGCGATGAGTAGACCTTGTGGAGGCGCGCTTGGCAAGCCGTGCCAGTCATGATGCATATGCCATTGCGCCGGCGCAGATCCGATCTGTTCCCTGGCGAAGGCCGGGGCCCAGGCCCCGGCTCGCTGGTCGGAACACCGCGCCCGCCACGCGCTCCGGGCCTGGGCACCGGCCTACGCCGGGGAACGGCGAAGGTCCGGCATGCCGAGAAAGCCCGGCTCGCTGGTCGGACTCTGCGCCCGCCGCCCGCTCCGGGCCTGGGCCCCGGCCTGCGCCGGGGAACCGGTCACCCGATAATCAGCCGCTATGTTCCCAGCCGAGCCGCGCGGGAAGTGGGACCGTGCCGTCGCGGTCGGCCAGCGTCAGGCCCGCGCCGTCGTCGAAGCGGCCGATGCGGACGGCGCCGATGCCGAGCGCCGCGATCGCCGCGCCCGAAGCAGGATCGGCCGCGAGGATCAGCGCGTAGTCGTCGCCCGCGGTCGCCGCCGCCAGCCGCGACGCGCGGTCGTCCCCCGCGAAGGCGGAGAGCGCTGCGGAGCGCGGCACCGCGTCGAGATCGATGACGACGGCGATACCCGACGCGGTCGCGATCCGGCCGGCGTCGATCAGCAGCCCGTCGGACACGTCGGACATCGCGCGCGCGTGCGGCGCGAGCACCAGGCCCTGCGCCAGCAGCGGCTGCGGCCGGCGATAGGCGGCGAGCAGCGCCGCGGGGCCGTCCGCACCCCGTGCGATCGCAAGCCCGGCACCGGCCTCGCCGATCGCGCCGACCAGCCAGAGATCGTCGCCGGCTTTCGCACCACGGCGATCGGGCGCGCAGGACGATCGGCCGATTGCGGTCAGCCCGATCATCCGCGATGCGCCGCGCGGCGTCGAGACGGTGTCGCCGCCGAGCAGCGAGACGTCGAAATGTGCGAGCGCTACGCCCAATCCGTCGACGAACGCCGCGTCCCAGGCGGAATCGCCCAGCGGATAGCCGAGCAGCACGCCCTCGGGCGTCGCCCCTTCAGCGGCGAGATCGGAGAGATTAACCGCGAGCAGCTTCCACGCGACATCCGCAGGCGGATCGGCGGGAAGATAATGGACGCCCTCGACGATCATGTCGTGCGTCAGCACCAGATCGCCCGGCCCGGCGAGCGCAAGCACCGCGGCGTCGTCCAGAAGCCCGCGCGCGGCGGGATGCGTCGCGATCGTCTTCAGGCGCGCAAGAAAGTCGGCTTCGGCCATCCGCCGGCTGTAGCGCGCCGGATCATCGCCGCGAAGCGATGATCCGGTCGCCGGGCGTCGCCCAGCCTACCAGCAGCGGCGGACGTTGCGGTGATGCCAGCGGTGCCAGCGGCAATTGCGATAGCCGCCGCCGTAATAGCCATAGCCACCGCCGCGATAATAGCCGCCACCATAATAGCCGCGACCGCCGCCATGATACCCGCCGCCGCCATGATAGCCACCGCCACCGCCATGGAAGCCGCCGCCACCGTGATTGCCGCCGCCGCCCATGCCGCCGCCGCCATGGCCGCCGCTGCCACCGCCGCCATGGCCACCGCCACCGCCACCGCCGTGTCCACCACCGCCGCCGCCGCCACCGTGGCCACCAGCACCACCGCCGCCGCCGCCGTGGCCACCGCCACCGCCACCGCCACCGCCGCCGTGGTTCTGCGCGTCGGCTGCCACCATCGGCAGACCCGCCGCAGCGACCATCAGGCCGAACGCGGCGAACAGGTTGGTGAGTTTCATGAGATCGTCTCCGTCGCCCGACCGTCGGGCGTCGAGGGTGCTACGATCCGGCCGCGCTCGGGTTCCGTACCGCCTTCGCAACGGTATCGAGCAGCCCGTTGGCGAAGCCCTTCTCGCGCTTGTCGTAGAAGGCGCCCGCGACGTCGACATATTCGGAGATCACGGTCGCCACCGGCACGTCGGGCCGCGCCACCAGCTCGTAGGTGCCGGCCCGCAGGATCTGGCGCATCGGGCGGTCGAGCCGGTCCATCGTCCAGCCGCTCGCGAGCCGCTCGGCGATCAGCGCGTCGATCTCGGCGCGGCGCGCATCGACGCCCTGCACCAGATCGTCGAAGAAGCTGACCTCGGCATCGATATATTCGACGTCGTCGATCGTCGCGCCGAGCCGGTGGTTGTGGAACTCGGTGAGCAGCAGCGGCAGCGGCGTGCCCTCCATCTCCTGCTGGTAGAGCGCCTGCACGGCGGCGAGGCGGGCGGCCGAGCGCGCGCGCGATCGTTGCGGTTTCTTGGTCATTGGGGTCCGTTCAGGCGGAGGGCGACCGAGCGGCCGTGCGCGGGCAGGCCCTCGGCCGCGGCGAGCGCGACCGCGGCGGGGCCGATCCTGGCGATCGACGCCGCATCGCAGGCGAGGAAGCTGGTGCGCTTCATGAAATCGGTCACCGACAGTCCGCTGGCGAAGCGCGCGCGACGGCCGGTGGGGAGGACGTGGTTGGGGCCGCCGACATAGTCGCCGACCGCCTCGGGGGTGTGGCGGCCGAGGAAGACCGAGCCGGCGTGGCGCACCTTGTCGAACAGCGGCTCGGGATCGGCGACCGCGAGCTCGAGATGCTCGGGCGCAAGCCGGTCGCACAGCGGGATCGCGTCGACGAGCGTGGGCACGAGGACGATCGCGCCGTTGGTCTCCCAACTGGTCCGGGCCGTCGTCTGGGTTGCAAGCGTGGCGAGCTGGCGTTCGACCGCGTCGGCCACCCGATCGGCGAAACCGGGGTCGTCGGTGAACAGGATCGACTGGCTGGTGGGGTCGTGCTCGGCCTGGCTGAGCAGGTCGGCGGCGATCCATTCGGGATCGTTGCCGCCGTCCGCCACGACGACGATCTCGGAGGGCCCGGCGACCATGTCGATCCCGACGCGGCCGTAGAGCTGGCGCTTGGCCTCGGCGACCCAGGCGTTGCCGGGGCCGACGATCACGTCGACCGCGGCGATCCGCTCGGTGCCGTAGGCAAGCGCCGCCACCGCCTGCGCGCCGCCGATCCGCCAGATCTCGTCGACGCCCGCGATCTCGGCGGCGGCGAGCACGAGCGGGTTGATCGCGCCGTTGGGGGTGGGGGTCACCATCGCGAGCCGGCCGACGCCGGCGACCTTGGCGGGGATCGCGTTCATCAGCACCGACGACGGGTAGGCCGCGCGCCCGCCGGGTACGTACAGCCCGGCCGCATCGACCGCGCTCCACCGCGCGCCGAGGCGGACGCCGGCGTCGTCGGTGTGATCGCGATCGGTCGGGCGCTGGCCTTCGTGGTAGGCGCGGATGCGGGCGGCGGCGAGTTCGATCGCGGTGCGGAGCTCCGGATCGAGACCGTCGAGCGCGGCGCGGCACTCGGCGCGGTCGATCCGCCAGCCGGTGGTGGCGAGGTCGTGCTTGTCGAAGGCGAGCGTGCGTTCGGCGACGGCGGCGTCGCCGCGGGCGCGGACATCTGCCAAGATCGCGGCGACGTCGCGCGATACGTCCTCGTCGGTGTCGCGGCGGGCGTCGACGAGCGCGGCGAAGGCGGTTTCGAAGCCGGGGGCGGCGGCGTCGAGGCGCAACGGCCCAACACCCACCCCGTTCGTCCTGAGCGAAGTCGAAGGACGTGTTTCGGGCGCGGCGTTTGCAACACGCACTTCGACTTCGCTCAGTGCGAACGGAGAGGGGGTTTCGACAGCGTCAGGCCGCATCGCGCATCTCTTCCGCCGCCGCGCGGAACGCCGCGACCAGCGGCCCCAGCGTCTCGGCGCGCGTCTTGAACGCGGCGCGGTTGACGATCAGCCGCGCGCTCACCTCGGCGATGATCTCGACCTCGACGAGGCCGTTCTGCGCGAGCGTCTTGCCCGAGGAGACTAGGTCGACGATGCGGTCGGCCAAACCCAGCACGGGGGCGATCTCCATCGCGCCGTTGAGCTTGACGCATTCGGCCTGCACGCCGCGCGCCTCGAAATGCTGGCGGGTGATGTGCGGATATTTGGTCGCGACGCGGACGTGGCTCCATTCGCGCGGATCGTCGCGCGCGGCCATGTCACGCGGTTCGGCGACCGAAATCCGGCAATGGCCGATGCCCAGATCGACCGGCGCGTAGATTTCCGAATAGTCGAATTCCATCAGCACGTCGGAACCGACGATGCCGAGCTGTGCGGCGCCGTGCGCGACGAAGGTCGCGACGTCGAAGGCGCGCACGCGGATCAGCTCGATGTCGGGGCGATCGGTCTTGAACTGGAGCGCGCGCGATGCCTCGTCGAAGAAGGCGGCTTCGGGGCGGATGCCGGCGCGCGTCAGCAGCGGCTGCACCTCGTCGAGGATGCGGCCCTTCGGCACGGCGAGGATGATGGGCTCTTGCATCGCGCCGCGCCCATAGCGCCCGAGCGTTCCAGCGGCAAGGAAAGTGGATCGATGCGTCAGTCCGGAACAAGATCGTCATCCCGGCTTTCGCCGGGATGATGGGAAGGTCAGGCCTCGCCCGGCGCCCTCGCGCTGATCGCCAGCGCGTGGACGCGTTCGGCGAGCAGCTCGGCAAGCACGTGGTTGACCAGCCGCTGGCGCGCGACGCGGTTCAGCCCGGCGAACGCGGCGCTCTCTACCTCGACGGTGAAGTGGCTCTCGCCGCGACCGTCGTGGCCGGCGTGGCCGCGATGCTGCTCGGTGTCGTCGGTCACGACGAGCCGTGTGGGGGAAAGCGCCGAGAGGAGGCGCTGGTGGATTTCGGCGGCGACGGGGCCGGTGGCGGGCGTGGTCATGCGGCCTATATAGGCGGATCGGTACGAACGCGGGGCGTTAATCTTGGCGGATGGTGAAGGCAGGCGCGACGACGGTCGGCGGACGGGACCGCGCTTCCACGGTCGGACCGAGACGGGGCGGACGTGCGACGAGCCCGGCTGCGAGCAGGCGGGCGAATTCCGCGCGCCTGCCGGCCCGCGGGCGCGCGGCGACGTGCCGCCGGCGTGGCGGTGGCTGTGCCTCGATCATGTCCGTGCGTTCAATTCGGGCTACAACTTTTTCTCGGGCATGAGCACCGAGCAGATCGAGGAGCAGCAGAGGCCCTATGGCGGCTGGGAGCGCGAGACGCGCGCGTTCAGCCATGTCGGTGCGGACCGCCCGCCCAAATGGGCCGATTTCGGCGATCCGCTGGATGCGATCGGCGCACGCTTCCGCAAGCGCATGGAGGAGGCGAGGGCCGAACAGGCGCCGCGCGCCGATGGTCGCCCGCTGTCGCGCGAGGACCGCGCCGCGCTGCGCACGCTCGGGCTTGGGCCCGATGCTGACCGGCGGGCGCTGCGCGAGCGCTATGCCGAGCTCGTCCGCCGCTACCATCCCGATCGCAACGGCGGGGATCGGAGCCATGAGCAGGCGCTGCAGAAGGTGATCGAGGCCTACAACCAGCTCAAGGGTGCGGCGGCGTTCGTGTGAGAGGCGGCGAGTATATTTTTCCCATCGTTCGTCCAGAGTAGGGACTGAGCGTAGTCGAAGGCGCGTATCGAAGGACTGACCCGCCAGGCCACCGTCCTTCGATACGCCATTTCGACAAGCTCAATGCCTGTCCTGAGCGCCTGCCTTGGCAGGCAGTCGAAGGGGCTACTCAGGACGAACGGTGGGGTAAGAGGCTTCAACTTCGCGCCATCCCTCGGCGATCTCCGCCAACTGACCCGCCACCACGCTCCAGCCCTGCTCGAAGCCCATCGCCTTGTGCTGGTCATATGCCTCCTGCGTCCAGTGGCGTGCGGTGCCGGTATAGAGCGTGCCGTCGCCATCGTCCTCGAAGCGCATCGATCCGACCATGAACGGCCCCTGCGGCACCCACCCCGCCGAAAACGCGTCGGTGAACACGACCAGCTCGGCATGCCGCACTTCGAGGAACACGCCGTCGCTTGGCGACACCTCGCCATTCGGGCCGCGCATCACCATCGCCGAGCGCCCGCCGGCGCGCAGGTCCCATTCGACGATCTCGGTCGTCCAGGGCTTGGGGCACCACCAGTCGGTCGTGCGCTCGGTGAAGGCGCGCCACACGATGTCGCGCGGTGCCGCGATCGTGCGGCTGACGCTCAGCTCCAGCGTATCGGCCATGGTCAGGCGTCCGCGCCCGGCTGCGCCATCGCGGCGACCGCGGCGTCGAGGTCCATCCACATCGGGCCGAAGCCGTTGCCGTCGAGGTCCGCGAAGGCGCGCGAATACATGAAGCCTTCGTCCTCCGCGGGATGCAGTTCCTTGCCGCCCGCGGCGATCGCCGCGTCGGTGATCGCATCGACGTCCGCGCGGCTGTCGAACGCCAGCGCGTAGAGCGCGGCGCTGGTGCTGTGCGCATCGGCGATCGGCTTGGGGGTGAAGCGGCCATAATGCTCTCGATTGAGCACCATGAAGTGAATCTCGTCCGTCCAGCGCAGCATCGAGGCCTCAGGCCCCTTGCTGATCGTCTCGTCCTTCACGCAGCCGATCGCCTCGTAGAAGGCGGTCGCTTTTGCCACATCGGCGACGGGCAGGTTTATGAAGATCATCTTGGCCATCGGTCCACTCCCTCGGTCGCCGGCGAATCGGTCGCCCCGATCGGGAAACCGCGCGCTCGCCGTGCGTTTCGTATCGCTGATCCCGCCCCCGCCCAAGGCCTTCTAGTCGTTGCGATGCGGCGAGCGAGGCTCTAGGCCCGATCTCAAGCCATGCCGCAGGACCCGTGACGATGACCGACATCCCCAACATCCAGCCCGACGCGCGCACCGATACGTTGCTCGCCGCGCCCGACAAGATGGTCAAGGTGCGCGACGCGTTCGGCATCGATTCGGACATGGAGGTGCCCGCCTTCTCCGAGGCCGACGAGCGCGTCCCCGATCTCGATCCGACCTACGTGTTCGACGCCGAGACGACGATCGCGGTGTGCGCGGGCTTCGCGCACAACCGCCGCGTGATGATCCAGGGCTATCACGGCACCGGCAAGTCGAGCCACATCGAGCAGGTCGCCGCGCGCCTCAACTGGCCGTGCATCCGGATCAACCTCGACGCGCATGTCAGCCGGATCGATCTGGTCGGGCGCGACGCGATCGTGCTGCGTGACGGCAAGCAGATCACCGAATTCCGCGAAGGCCTGCTGCCCTGGGCGCTGCAGACGCCGACCGCTTTGGTGTTCGACGAATATGACGCGGGCCGCCCCGACGTGATGTTCGTGATCCAGCGCGTGCTCGAGGCCGAGGGCAAGCTGACGCTGCTCGACCAGAACCGCGTGATCCGCGCCAACCCCTGGTTCCGCCTGTTCGCCACCGCCAACACGGTGGGGCTGGGCGACACGACCGGGCTGTATCATGGCACGCAGCAGATCAACCAGGGCCAGATGGACCGCTGGAACATCGTCGTCACGCTCAACTATCTGCCCGCCGCCACCGAAGCGCGGATCGTGCTCGCCAAGTCGGGCGAATATGACAAGCCCGAGGGCAAGCAGACCGTCGACCGCATGGTCAAGGTCGCCGACCTCAGCCGCCAGGGCTTCATGGCGGGCGACATCTCGACCGTGATGAGCCCGCGCACGGTGATCTCGTGGGCGCAGAACGCGCTGATCTTCGGCGATATTGGCCTGGCGTTCCGGATGAGCTTCCTCAACAAGTGCGACGAGGCTGAGCGCTCGCTGGTGGCGGAATATTACCAGCGCGTGTTCGGCAAGGACCTGCCCGAGAGCGTGGTGAAGAAGGGATAGCCGGCATGACCCGCGCCGAGGCCGTCAAGCATCTGCAGGCCCATCGCGATCATCTCTATATGATGGGGATCGAGCATGTCGCCGTGTTCGGCTCGACTGCCCGGAATGAAGCCCGTTCGGACTCGGACTTGGATTTGGCAATTACGCTTCGGAAGGACGTACGGCTCGGATGGGATTATTTCACCCTTGATGATCGGATCTCAGCGTTGCTTGGGATTCCTGTCGATCTTGTGTCCGAGCCGGTGACTCGCATTCGGCTGAAGCAAGAAATCGATCGAGATCGCATCGATGTTTTCTGAGCGCACCCGCCACCGTCTTCACGACATCCAGGAAGATGCCCGGCGCATCGAAAGCTTCATCGAAGGAATGACGCTCAGCGATTTTATCGCGAACGAGCGGACCATCTTCGCAGTGGAACGGCTGCTGCAACGGATCACGGAGGCCGCGATCCAGATCGAACCCGGCGACGCCGAGAAAATCGGTCCGGCGCTTCCGATCGCGCAGATGAGATCGCTCGGCAACAGGCTGCGGCATGAATATCGCTATGTTGACCGCGAGGTCATCTTCGATCTCGCTCGAATAGAGGTTCCCGGTCTTTCCGCGGAAATCGAGGACGCATTGGCTCGTGAGCGCGACTGATGCCTGACACCACCCCCCTCGAAGCCTTCCGTCTCGCGCTTGGCGGCGCGACGCGCGCGCTCGCGCACGAGCCCGAGGTCGAGCTCGGCTATTCGGCCGACCAGCCGGTGCAGAGCGGCAAGACCGTCAAGGTGCCGATGCCGGGCCGTACGCTACCTGCCGAGCAGGTCGCCGAGGCGCGCGGCGCCGCCGATGCGTTCGCGCTCAGGCTCCGATTGCACGATGCCGTGCTCCACAACCGTACCGCGCCGGCCGAGCCGGTCGCGCGCGCGGTGTTCGACGCGGTCGAGCAGGTCCGCGTCGAGGCGCTCGGCGCGCGCGGCATGGACGGCGTCACCGCCAATCTCAATACCGCGCTCGAGGCGCGGATGCGCTCCGATCCGATCGTGCGCGCGCGCAACCGCGACGAGGTGCCGCTCTCGACCGCGGTCGCGCTGATGGTGCGCGAGCGGCTGACCGGCCAGCCGGCGCCCGAGCGCGCCAAGGCCGGGCTCGACATGGTGCGCGACTGGATCGAGGAGAAAGCGGGCGCCGATCTCGACGGCCTCGGCCTCGCGCTCGACGACCAGCGCGGCTTCGCGCAGCTCGCGACCAAGCTGCTCCAGGACCTCCAGCTCGTCGCCGCCGACCTGCCCCCCGAATCGGAGCCCGATCAAGGCGACGAGCCCGACGACGGGCAGGACGACGAGACGCAGGGCGAGAGCGACGACGAGCGCGACGGCGACGGTGCCGGCCCGCAGGACCAGATGGATGTCCGCGCCGAGGCCGAGCAGGGCGAATCGGACGAGCAGGACGAAGGCGACGCCGAACGTGACTCGATGGCCGACGAGGAAGGTGGCCTCGGTGACGAGGGCGAGGAGGGGGCGGCCCCGGCGCGACCCAACCGGCCGCTCGCGGACATGTCCGGCCAGTTCGACTACCAGGCCTATACCAGCCGCTTCGACGAGGTGGTCGAGGCCGCGACGCTGTGCGACGAGGAGGAGCTGACGCGGCTGCGCGCCTATCTCGACCAGCAGCTCACCCATCTGCAGGGCGCCGTCACCAAGCTTGCCAACCGGTTGCAGCGCCGGCTGATGGCGCAGCAGTCGCGGTCCTGGGATTTCGACCAGGAGGAGGGCCTGCTGGATGCCGCCCGGCTGGCCCGCGTCGTCGTCAATCCGATGCAGTCGCTCAGCTACAAGATCGAGCGCGACACCGAGTTCCGCGACACGGTGGTGACGCTGCTGATCGACAATTCGGGTTCTATGCGCGGGCGGCCGATCTCGATCGCGGCGATCAGCGCGGACATCATGGCGCGCACGCTCGAGCGCTGCGGCGTCAAGACCGAGATTTTGGGATTCACGACGCGCGCCTGGAAGGGCGGCCAGTCGCGGGAAGCCTGGCTGGCGGCGGGACGCCCGACGATGCCGGGTCGGCTCAACGATCTGCGCCACATCATCTACAAGCAGGCCGACGACCCCTGGCGCCGCGCGCGCAAGAATCTCGGGCTGATGATGCGCGAGGGGCTGCTCAAGGAAAATATCGACGGCGAGGCCCTGCTGTGGGCGCATTCGCGGCTGATCGCGCGCTCCGAGGAGCGGCGCATCCTGATGGTGATCTCGGACGGCGCGCCGGTCGACGATTCGACGTTGTCGGTCAACAGCGGATCGTATCTCGAAAAGCACCTGCGCCAAGTGATCAACTGGATCGAGACGCGTTCGCCGGTCCAACTCGTCGCGATCGGGATCGGGCACGACGTCACGCGCTATTACCAGCGCGCGGTGACGATCATGGATGCCGAGCAGCTCGGCGGCACGATGGTGGGGCAGCTCGCCGACCTGTTCGACGAGGCGGCGTAGGCTCCTCGCCTTCTGTCATCCCAGCGAAAGCTGGGATCTCCCGAAACTGCCGCCGCGCCTGCCTCGACGAGATCCCAGCCTGCGCTGGGATGACGGGTAGTGCGTAAGCGTGGGGTGCAGCGCGTAGGGGCCGGATCGCTAAAATCCGGCCCCTGCCTCGTTACGCCACAGGAGGCCCTCGCTACGCAACTCGAGGTTGCACGCCCTTAGACGTGCGAAGATGAACCTCAGCAGTCCCGTCCGATCGCGCTACCCGCCAAAGCGCCCGCACCGCCGCCGAGCAGCGCGCCCGCGGTCCGATCGCCGCGACCCGCCAGCGCGTTGCCGAGCAGGCCCCCGGCGATCGCGCCGAGGATCGTCCCGCCGGAGCCGTTGCGGCAGCGGTGGCGATCGTGACCGCGCGGATAGCCGCGCCGGTCGCGGTCGCCGCCGCGCGGATCGCCGCGCTCGTCGTCGTGCCACGCACCGCGCCGATCGTCGTGATGCCCGTCATAATATTGCGCGATCGCGGTCGTCGGGGCGAGCGCCATCGTCGCTGCGGCGAGCGCTCTCCATAGTCCCAGCGATAGCCTGCGATGGCGCAACATCGTCTCCTGCGCGGCCCCGAATCGGGCAGCCGCCTCCGTATCGACCCGGCTTCTGCACCAAAGCGCGTTTCGGTGGCGTGAACGGTGTCGTCGCGCGCGGTTCAGCCTCGTGCCGTCCTCGCTCCCTTCGCAGGACGAACGGTTTTGGTTTGGGATGCCATGCTCTAGAGGGAGCGGATGCACCGCCTCGCCCTTCTCGCCGCGCTGGTCGCGCTCGCGCCGTTGCCGCTCGCGTTTCGCGCGGTGCCGAAGGGCGTGACCGCGACGCCGGTCGCGCTCGATCCGCACGACCCGGGGCGGACCACGATCGGCCGGCTGCGCTATCTCGGCGGTTGGGTGCTTCACGGCACCGACCGGCGCTTCGGCGGCGTCTCTTCGATGACGATCCAGGACGGGCATTTCGTCATGCTGAGCGACGGCGGCGTGGTGACGCGGATCCGGTTCGCGGGCGCCGGCCCGCAGCCCGATTATGCGATGAGCGAACTGCCCGACGGCCCCGGCGACGGCGCGATCAAGGCCGATCGCGACAGCGAATCGTCGACCTACGATCCGGCGAGCGGTCATGTCTGGGCGGGGTTCGAGACGGCCAACCAGATCTGGCGCTACACCAAGGGCTTCGCCGCCGCCGATGGGCACGCCAATCCCGCCGCGATGGCGGACTGGCCCGCCAATCTCGGCGCCGAGGCGATGGTGCGGCTGCGCGACGGGCGCTTCCTCGTCTTCGCCGAGACCAAGACGCGCAAGGACGGGAGCCACGTCGTGCTGCTCTTCCCGAGCGATCCGGTCGAGGGCGCGGTGCCAATCAGCTTCGGCTATCGCGGCCCCGGCCCGGGCTTCGCGCCGACCGATGCCGCGCAACTGCCCGACGGCCGCGTCGTCGTTCTGCACCGGCGCTTCGGCATTCCCAAGGGCTTCGCCACCGCGCTGACGATCATCGATCCGCGCCAGATCAAGCCCGAGCAGGATATCGACGGCACGCTGCTCGCGACGTGGGCGCCGCCGCTCACCGTCGACAACATGGAAGCGCTGGCGATCACCCAGTCGAAGGGCCGCACGATCCTGTGGATCGCGTCCGACGACAATTATTTCGCGCTTGAGCGCACGCTGCTGATGGCGTTCGAGCTGCCCGCGGGCATCTGACCGACACACGAAAGGGCCCGCCGACCGAAGTCAGCGGGCCCTGTTCGAAATCGTCGGCAGCGCCCGAAGCGCCGCCTGAAGATCAGGCGGCGACCGAAGCCGCCTGCTTCTTGACGATGTCGCGCTTGAGGCGACGCGCCTTGAGGCTGAGATCGGTGTCCGAGGTCTTGGTCAGCCAATTGTCGAGACCGCCGACATGCTCGACCGAGCGCAGGCCGTGCGTCGAGACGCGCAGCTTGATCGAGGAGCCCAACGCGTCCGAGATCAGCGTGACGTTCTGCAGATTGGGCAGAAAGGTCCGCTTGGTCTTGTTGTTGGCGTGGGAGACGTTGTTGCCGACCTGGCGGCCCTTGCCGGTCAGCTCGCAGATGCGCGCCATGATGCCTGATCCTGAAAAATTCGGTTGCCGTGAAAGGGGGCGTCCCTAGGGGAGAGTGCGCGTGCGGTCAACCCGGCCGGGCGCGAAGGAGCCTTCGCCATGCCGCTTTTCGCCATCGTCGCCCGGGATCGCACCGATGCGGGCAGCCTGCGTGCCGATACCCGCCCGCGCCATCTCCCCCATCTCGAGGCGATCGTCGAGCGGATCGTGATCGCCGGGCCGACGCTGGACGAATCGGGCGCGCCGACGGGATCGATCATCGTCGCCGACTTCTCCGATCTCGCGACCGCGGAGGCGTTCGCCGCCGCCGATCCCTATGCGCAGGCGGGATTGTTCGCGAGCGTCGCGGTGACCGCCTATCGCCAGGTGTTCCCCTGATCCGACTCGATTCGGCGCGCGCGATGCAACCGCCACCGCAACGAACCGTTGATGCGGCACGTAACGGGATAGGGACAAGAATATGCGGGGCATCCTCCTACTGCTGGTGATCGTCGTGCTGGTGGCGATCGCGGCGATTTCGCTGGGCTACGTCAACGTCAGCAAGGTGCGCGACGGCGCGCTGCCGACGATCGCGGTCAAGGGCGGCCAGGCGCCGGCGTTCGACGTGCAGACCGCCAACGTCAGCGTCGGCGTCGAGAACCACGTGGTTCAGACGCCCGTCGTCAACGTGCAGAAGCCGCAATGAGCCGCGCCCCCGGCGAAAAGGCCGGCATCGGCGCGATCGTCTGCGCGGTGCTGCTGCCCCCGCTCGGCGTGTGGCTGGCGGAAGGGATCGGCGTGATCTTCCTGATCTCGCTGGTGCTGACCTGCCTGGGCTATATTCCGGGGCTGGTCTTCTCGCTGATCGCGGTGCTCTCGCCGCACGTGTTCGACGGGGTCCGTGGAAAGCGGCTGTAGGATAGGCCGACTCGCATCATTCGCCGCCATGCCGGACTTGATCCGGCATCCAGAGCCTCAGGTCACAGCGTCTGAAGCCCTGGATCCCGGATCAGGTTCGGGATGATGCGTACCGCGTGATCTGCGGCGTAATCCGCACTAAACCGTCTTGATGGCCTTTCCCCTTCCCGAACCGATGCGCTGGGCGCTCGACGCTGCCGCCCAAGCCGCGCGAGCCGGCGAGGTCCCCGTCGGCGCCGTCGTGACGCGCGACGGCACGAGGATCGCCACCGCCGCCAACCGGATGCGCGCGCTAGGCGATCCCACCGCGCATGCCGAGATGGAGGCGATCCGCGCCGCACTGGCCGCGCTCGGCACCGGCCGGCTCGACGGCTGCGACCTGTGGGTGACGCTCGAACCCTGCGCGATGTGCGCGGGGGCCATCGCGCACGCCCGGATCGACCGCCTCTATTACGCCGCGCCCGACGAGAAGGGCGGCGCGGTCGCGCACGGGCCGCGCTTCTTCGGCCAGCCGACCTGCCATCACCGCCCCGAAATCTACGCGCGCCTGGGCGAGGCCGAATCGACCGCGATGCTCAAGGCGTTCTTCGCCGCGCGGCGGTGAGGGCACAAACATCCTCCCCATCTTTTGCTGGGGAGGGGGACCGCTCGCGCAGCGAGTGGTGGAGGGGTGTCCAGCATGGAAGCTAAGTGCTCATAAGCAACGTGATCCACCCCTCCACCGCCCTGCGGTCGGTCCCCCTACCCGCCGGGGGAGGATTTGCGGCGCACCATTGCCGCGGCGCCGCATTTTAGGCATGGATGACGCGCGCCATGCCGCCCCTTGCCCCCTTCCCCTGGATCGACGTCGTCATCATTCTCGCGCTGGTCGTCCTGAACGGCCTGTTCGCGATGAGCGAACTCGCGATCGTCTCGTCGCGCAGCGCGCGGCTCGAGGCGCTGGCGCGCACCGGCAGGCGGGGCGCGCGCGCGGCGCTGGTGCTGCGCGAAAATCCGGGCAAGTTCCTGTCGACCGTGCAGATCGGCATCACGCTGATCGCGATCCTGTCGGGCGCCTTCTCGGGCGAGGCGCTGGGCGGTCCGGTCGCCGAGCGTATCGAGCGGCTCGGGCTCGATCACGATCATGCCGCGCATCTCGGCTTCGCGCTGGTGATCGCGGTGACGACCTATGTGTCGCTGATCGTCGGCGAGCTCGTCCCCAAGCAGATCGCGCTGCGCAACCCCGAGCCGATCGCGACGATCGCGGCGCTGCCGATGAAGTGGATGGCGACCGGCACGCTGCCCGTCGTCTGGCTGCTCGACCAGACCAGCCTGCTGATCTTCCGCATCATGGGGCTGACCCGCGAGCGCGAGGAGCATGTCACCGCCGAGGAGTTGCAGCTGATCGTCGCCGAGGCCTCGTCGCAGGGCGTGATCGAGGAGAGCGAGCGCGCGATCATCTCGGGCGTGGTGCGGCTCGCCGACCGCCCGGTCCGCGAGGTGATGACGCCGCGCACCGAAGTCGACTGGATCGATGTCGACGCCAGCCTCGACGAGATCCGCGCGATCGTCGCCGAGACGCCGCACAGCCGGCTGCCGGTGGCGGAAGGGTCGGTCGATGCGATCGTCGGCGTGGCGCGGTTACGCGACCTGCTGGTGGCATTGCTCGAGGGCCGCGCGATCGATCTGCGGGCGATGATGCGGCCGGTGCCCTCGGTGCCCGACCGGATGGACGCGATGGACGCGCTCGCGGTGCTGCGCGACGCCGAGGTGCCGCTGGCGCTGGTCCATGACGAATATGGCCATCTCGACGGGCTGGTGACGCCGGGCGGGCTGCTCGCGGCGATCGCCGGCGTGTTCGCCTCGGACCGCGACGAAGGCCACGACCCCGCATTGGTTGAGCGCGAGGACGGCAGCTGGCTGATCTCGGGCACGCTCAGCGCCGATGCGATGGCCGAATGCCTCGACATCGATCTCCCCGAGGACCGCGACTATGCGACCGCCGCGGGCTTCGCGCTGTCCGTGTTGCGCCGCATCCCCGACACGGGCGAGCATTTCGATCATGGCGACTGGCGCTTCGAGATCGTCGACATGGACGGACGAAGGGTCGACAAGCTGCTGGCGAGCGTACGGTCCAGCTAAATCCTCCCCGACTTTCGTCGGGGAGGGGGACCGCGCGCGCAGCGCGTGGTGGAGGGGAGTCTGCAACAAGCGCAGCGCCCGCAGCGCTTCCCCTCCACCACCGCCTGCGGCGGCGGTCCCCCTCCCCGGCAAAAGCCGGGGAGGATCAGGATTAGCCCAGTTTCCCGAACACCGCCTCGAAGCCCGCGACGTCGCCCACCGCGAGATAGCGCGCCTGCTCGACCCAGCGGTCGCGGACGATGCGGCCCTGGAAGGCACCCATGTCGGCATCGATCCGCGCGACGTCGGTATCGCTCCACCCGGCGATCTGGCCGAAGCGCGTGACGCCGAGCCCCGCGAGCGTCGCCTGCGCCTTGGGGCCGAGGCCCTTCAAGCGGGTCAGCGGATCGGGCGGCCCGGCGGGCGCCGGCGCGGGCGCGATCTCGGCAGGCGACAGCGCGGGCGCCAGCGCCGCGCCGGCCTCGGGCAGCGGCTCGTCGGGCAGCACCGGCGAGAATTCGGTCGCGGGCCGCACCATGGCGATACCGTCCGCATCAGCCGGCCCCTCGACGGGCTTGCGCCCGCTGCGCGCGAGCACGAGCAGCACCAAAGCGAGCAGAACGACGGCGGCGCCGATGATGAGGAGGGTGCTGGTCGACATGCTGGTTCCCGAGACGATGATCGTGGCGACACTGCCCCGCCGATCTGGACGAAACAAGACGGTGTCGATCAGACGGTGTCGATCAGACGGTGTAGCCGAAGCGATCGAGCCAGGGCTGCAGGATCGGCGTCACCGTCTCGAACTGCGCGGCATAGCGCCGCCAGCGGCCATTGCCGTCGAACAGCCCGCGACGAACCTGCGAGGCGCTCGCGGTCGACACGCCGCGCTGCCTGGCGGTACGGTCGAACCGCCGCAACTCGGTCGACCAGGGAATGCCGACGAAGCCGCACAGGTCGCGCGTGACGGCGTCGAAATCGCCGACCAGCGCTTCGTGGCGCACGACGTGGACGGTGAGCGGCAGCCGCGCGAGACACGTCTCGGTCAGCCGCATCACCGCATCGTAATGCCGCGCGGCGCGCTCGAGATCGACATGCTCGAACGCGGCAGACGTCGGTGCGAACATCGTGCGGAAGCAGCTCCACACGATGTCGCGCGGATCGCGGCGCACGATTACGACGCGCGCATCGGGGAACAGCTTGGCGATCAGTGGCAGCTTGAGGCTTTTGAGCGGATCCATGTCCACGAACACGCGGTCGGTGGGATCCGCGCCCGCCGCGCACACGCGGCGCCAATAGGCCGATCGCGGCGCGCCGGTGCCGGCGACGTCGAGCGCGAACAGCGCCGCGAGCCGATCGGGATCGAGCAGGAAATCGAGCTCGGTGTCGATCAGCGTCGCGGTCTCCTCCAGCGCCGTAACGCCCGGCGCGCTCGCAAGAATGGTCTCGACCAGCGTCGTGCCCGATCGCGGATAGCCGAGCACGAAGACGTGGCCGCGCGCGGGGCCCGGCTCAGTATCGACGATTCGGAAGGCGCTCGCATGGCGCGCCACCGCGGCGTCGATCGCCTCGACGAAATCGCGATGCGTCGGTGTGGTCGCGGGACCACCGCCGAACAAGGCGTTCGCCTGCGTGTAGGCGGCAAAAGCCTCATCGGTGGCGTCGAGGCGATCGAGCGCGTTGCCGAGCAGCCCCAGCGCGATCATCCGCTTGTCGCGATCGACATCGGGCCGCGCGAGCAACGCGGCGAGGCGCTCCCGCGCCGCAGCGAAACGGCCCTGTTCGATCTCGCTTCGCGCGAGCGCGTTCACCGCGGTAACATTGCCCGGATCGAGGCGCAGGGCATGCGACGCATAATCGCATGCGCGCTCCGCCTCGCCCTCGATCGCCGCGATCCAGGCGAGGCCGGCATGGGCGGGCGCCAGCGCGGGATCGAGCGCGATCGTCCTATCGAAGCTCTCGGCGGCGGCCCTGAACGATCCTGCGGCCTCGAGCGCAAAGCCGCGTTCGAGCCAAGCGACGGCATAACCGGGCGCGATCGCGATCGTCGCGTCGATCGCCTCGATCGCCTCGTCGAAACGCCCCTGCTTGCGGTAGGCGGTGCCGATCGCGGTGGTGATCGAAGGATCGCCCGGCGCCAACAGCAATGCACGCTGCAGCAACGCGCGTGCGCCGTCGAAATCGCCAGCCTCCTCGCGCGCCCACGCCGCGAGGTTGAGATGCATCGCATCGTTCTCGCCAGCATCGAGGGCCTGCTGCGCCAGCGTCGCCGCGCCGGCGATGTCGCCGGTGGCGAGACGCGCGTCGATCAGCGCGGAACGGCGTCGGTCCATCGTCGGGTCTCGTCGAAGCGCGGCGCACCGCGGAGTTGCATCGGTCCGGTTCGCCGCTATCGACGATGCATGGCTGACGATCAACTCGATGTCATGGCGCGGGACAGTATCGCGGCGTTCCAGCGCGGCGATTTCGCCTTCGCGCGCGGTGGTCTCCAACAGGTGGCGCAGGCGGGCAGGGCAGGTCCGCAGCTTTGGCGGTACATGGCGCTGACCTGCGAGAAGCTCGGCGACGAGCCGGGCCTGGATGAAGCGATCGAGCGGCTTCTGGCGACCGATCCGCGCGATCTCTATGCGTTGACGATGAAGGGCGCGATGCTGATGCGGCGCGGCGACGATCGCGCGGCGACGAGCTACTACAAGCTCGCGCTCAACAATGCGCCGGCGGGCGCCACGCTGCCGGCGGACCTGCTCGAACGGCTTCGCGCAGCCGAGGCGGCGGTGGCGGCCGCGGCGGAGCGCTTCCGCCACCATCTCGACACGCATCTGGCGGCGCACGCGATCGATGGGGACGTGCAGAGCGCGCGCTTCCGCGAGGCGCTCGATATCTTGTCAGAGCAAAAGCCGGTCCAGCTGCAGCAGCCGACCAATTTCTACTTTCCGGGGCTGCCGCAGACCCCCTTCTTCGATCCGGCCGATTTCGCCTGGGTCGCGGCGATCGAGGCGGCGGTGCCCGCGATCCGCACCGAGCTAGAGGCCGTGTTGCGCGAGGAGCAGCGACTCACGCCCTATGTGAAGGGCGACGAGGGTCGCCCCAATCGCGGCCACGCGCTGCTCGGCGATCCGCGCTGGAGCGCGTATCATCTGTACGAGAAAGGCGAGCCGATCGCCGATCATGCGGCGCGCTGCCCGGCGACGATGGCGGCGCTGGCGCATGCGCCGATGCCGCGGATCGCGCCGCGCTCGCCGATGGCGTTCTTCTCAGTGCTGCGCGGCCGCACGCATATTCCGGCGCACAACGGCATGCTCAACACGCGGCTGATCTGCCACATCCCGCTGATCGTGCCCGCCGATTGCCGGCTGCGCGTCGGCAACGCGGTCCGTGCGGTCGAGGTGGGCAAGGCGATGATCTTCGACGACAGCATCGAGCACGAGGCCTGGAACGACAGCGACGAGACGCGCGTCGTGCTGATCTTCGAGGTGTGGCGACCCGAGCTGAGCGAAGCCGAACGCACGGCGCTCACCGCGCTGTTCGAGGCGGTCGGCAGCTACGGCGCTATCGGCTGACGCCGCGCTCCACTTCGCGCCAGCCGATATCGCGGCGGCAGAAGCCCGTTGGGAAATCGATCGCGTCGACCGCGCGGTAGGCGGCGGCCTGGGCTCCGGCGACGTCGGGTGCCGAGGCGGTGACCGCGAGCACGCGGCCGCCCGCGGCGACCAGCCCCGCCGCGTCGTTGCGCGTGCCGGCGTGGAAGACGTGTGCGCCGGTCGCCTCGGCGGCGTCGATCCCGGCGATGCCGCCACCCGCCTGCGGCGTGCCCGGATAGCCGTTCGCCGCCATCACCACGGCAAGCGCGGCCTCGTCCTTCCAGGCGATCATACGATCCTCGAGCGTCTCCGTCGCCGCGGCATGGAGCAGCGGCAGCAGGTCCTCGCCCAGCCGCAGCATCAGCACCTGGCATTCGGGATCGCCGAAGCGGACATTGTATTCGATCAGCTGCGGGCCGGTGTCGGTGAGCATCAGCCCCGCGAACAGCACACCCGAAAACGGCGTTCCCGCCTTCGCCATCGCCGCCACCGAGGGCCGCACGATCTCCGCCATCACGCGGGCTTCCAGATCGGGGGTGAGCACGCGTGCCGGGGAATAGGCGCCCATGCCGCCCGTATTGGGGCCGGTGTCGCCGTCGCCGACGCGCTTGTGGTCCTGCGCCGATCCGAAGGGGACGACCGTCTTGCCGTCCGACAAGGCGAAGAACGACACTTCCTCGCCCTTGAGGAACTGTTCGATCACGAGGCTCGCGCCGGCCGCGCCGAAGCGCCCGCCGATCATCTCGTCGATCGCCTGCTCGGCTTCCTGCGCGGTCGTGGCGATGACGACGCCCTTGCCTGCCGCCAACCCGTCCGCCTTGATCACGACGGGCAAGCCGAAGCGCGGCAGCGCGCGCTTGGCCTGCGCCGCGTCCGAAAAGCTCTCATAGGCGGCGGTGGGTACGCCGGCGGTGTCGCACAGCGCCTTGGTGAAGCCCTTGGAGCCCTCGAGCCGCGCGGCGGCCGCCGACGGGCCGAACACCGCGATCCCGGCGGTGCGCAGCGCGTCGGCGAGGCCCTCGACGAGCGGCTGTTCCGGCCCGATCACGACGAGGCCGATCTCCGCCTGCTTCGCGAAATCGACGATCGCCGCCTGGTCGTCGAGCGCGAGCGGGACGAGCGCGGCGTGGTGGCCGATTCCCGGATTGCCCGGCGCGGCGTAGAGCGTACCGAGCCGCGGCGATTGCGCGAGCTTCCAGGCGAGCGCATGTTCACGGCCCCCCGAGCCCAGCAGCAGGACATTCATGGCCGACCCCTTCGCACCCTATGATCAACACGACGACAGGGTGGCGCTCCTAGCCGAGGAGGCGCCGGGCGACAACGCGCCCGCGCTCTCGGTCTCCGAACTGTCGGGCGCGCTCAAGCGCACCGTCGAGGACCGGTTCGGCCACGTCCGCGTGCGCGGCGAGATTTCGGGGTGGAAGCGCCACGTCTCGGGCCATTGCTACCTCACGCTCAAGGACGACAAGGCCTGCATCGACGGCGTGGTGTGGAAGGGGCAGGCCTCGGCGATGCGCTTCCGCCCCGAGGACGGGATCGAGGTGATCGCCACCGGCAAGCTGACGACCTATCCCGGGCGGTCGAAATACCAGATCGTGATCGAGAAGATGGAGCTGGCGGGGCAGGGCGCGCTCATGGCGCTGCTCGACAAGCGCCGCCGTGCGCTTGCCGCCGAGGGATTGTTCGACGAGGACCGCAAACAGCTGCTGCCCTTCCTGCCGCGCACGATCGGCGTCGTCACCTCGCCGACGGGCGCGGTGATCCGCGACATCCTCCACCGCCTCGCCGATCGCTTCCCCAGCCGCGTGCTCGTGTGGGGCGTCCCCGTGCAGGGCGAGGGCGCGGCGGAGAAGGTGGCGGCGGCGGTGCGCGGCTTCGACGCGCTCCCCGTCGGCGGTGCGGTCCCGCGCCCCGATCTGGTCATCGTCGCGCGCGGCGGCGGCTCGATCGAGGATCTGTGGGCGTTCAACGAGGAGGTGGTGGTGCGCGCGGTCGCGGGCTGCACGATCCCGATCGTCTCCGCGGTCGGCCACGAGACCGACACGACCTTGTGCGATTTCGCCGCGGATCGACGCGCGCCGACGCCGACCGCCGCCGCCGAGATGGCGGTGCCGGTGCGCGCCGAATTGTTGGCGGGGATCGGCGCGATGGGTGCGCGAATCGGGCAGGCGGCACGGCGCGACGTGGCGCGATCGGGCGAGCGGCTCGCGCATATCGCGCGCCGCCTGCCGACGCCCGACACGCTGCTGGGCGCCCCACGGCAAAAACTCGACGATCTGTCCGAGCGTCTGCCGCGCGGGCTGTCGCGTCGGCTCGCCGAGGCACGCGGCGATCTCGCGCAGGCGGCTGGCGCGCTCCGCCCCCGACTGCTCGCCGCGCGCGTCGAGCGCGAGCGCGCGACGCTCGACCGGCTGCACCGCGATTTGTCGCGTGCGGTCGCGGTGCCGGTGCAGGCGGCGCGGCGGCGGCTCGATGGTCGTCCGCTGCGCCTCGCCACCGTCACCGCGCGGTTCGCGGATTCGCGTCAAAAGCTCGATCAGCTGTGGCGGGTGGCGCAGAGCCTCAACCCCGATCTGGTGCTCGGCCGCGGCTATGCGCGCGTCGAGGCGGAGGGGCATGTCGTGCCGAGCGCCGCGCGCGCGATCGAGGCGGGGCGGCTGCGGCTGATCTTCGCCGACGGCGCGGTCGACGTCGCCACCACCGATTCGCCGGTGCCGGCACCAGCCCAGGCGTCGCGCGCCAGGCCCAAACCCGCCCCTTCCCTTCAGCCGCGACTTCTGTAGATCGGGCCGTGACGAAGTCGGGGGCGACGGAGGAATGGCCATGCTGATGTCGCAAAGCGGTCGCGAGGCGCGGCTGCGCTATCTCGCCAACAGTTTCCGCGTGCTCGTGCCCGGCGATCATGTCGTCTGCGCGATCTCGGGCGAGCGCATCCCGCTCGACCGGCTGCGCTATTGGAGCGTCGCCAAGCAGCAGGCCTATGCGTCCGCGACGCTGTCGACGCAGGCAGAACTGTCTTGAAGCCGCGCGGCGCGGTCGCGGCAGGTGCGGCGGCGCTGATCGCGTTCGCCGGCCACGGCGCTGCGCAGACGCCGCCGACTGCGCTCTCGGTCGCGCCGATGCCGGCAAGCGCGGCGCAGGGCTTCACCTTCCGCGGCGCGGTGCAGCAGGGCGGCATGCTGGTCGGCACCGTGCCCGCCGGCGCGGTGTCGCTGACGCTCGACGGCGCCGACATTCCGCTCACTCCCGACGGTCGCTTCCTGGTCGCCTTCGGCCGCGACCATGGCGCGAGCGCCACGCTGGTGGCGACACGTGGCGATCGCACCACCGTTGTCGACCGGCTCGACATCGCGCCCGGCAGCTACCGGATCGAGGCGTTGCCAATCCCCAAATATCAGCAGCCCGAGGCGGAATTCCTCAAGATCCGCGCCGGCGAGCTCGACCAGATCAAGGCGGCGCGCGCGCAGGCCGCGACGCTGGTCAGCGCGGGCTGGCGGCAGGCGTTCCTGTGGCCGGCGATCGGCCGCGTCTCGGGCGCGTTCGGCGCGCAGCGCGTCTATAATGGCGAAAAGGGCAGCTATCACACCGGCGAGGACATCGCGGTGCCGACCGGCACGCCGGTGCGCGCGCCCGCCGACGGCGTCGTGGTCCTGGCGGCCACCGGCGCGCCGTTCACGCTCGAGGGTCACCTGCTGATGGTCGGCCACGGCATGGGGCTCGACTCGGCGTTCCTCCACCTCAGCCACATCGACGTAAAGGTCGGCGACGTCGTCAAGCGCGGGCAGGTGATCGGCGAGAGCGGCATGACCGGTAGAGCGACCGGCCCGCATCTCCACTGGGCGCTGACCTGGCGCGGCGAGCGGATCGATCCCAAGCTGGTGGCGGGGCCGATGCCGGGAGGGGAGCCGAACCCCGCCGGCTAAGCCAGCCGGGCGATCAGCGCACGCGCGAGCCGCGCACCGCCTTGCCGCCGTCGAACTTTAGGAAGTAGTTCCCGATAGCGCCGCGCTTGATGTGCATCTTGGCACCGACCTTGGGCGGGAAATCGAGCGCGTCGCTATTGCGCCAGACCGCACCTTCGGTCGAGGTGATGTCGAACTTGTCGTACCCGATCGGCCGGATCGCGGTCACCAACGTGTCGAGCTCGGTCACCTCGGACTCCGAATCGACATGCGCCGAGCCGCCGCCGAACAGCGCGATGTTGGGCACTGCGAAGCCGAACAGCGAGCGCCGGGTGCGGCGCACCTCCTGTTTGTCCATCACGACGATGTCGTGAGTCTGGATCGCGCTGTCGAGCGCGGCGGTCGCCCTATCGAAGCAGGCAAGGCGCAGGTCGGCGGCGGCGATGGCGCGGCAGGCCTTGACCGCATCCACGACCGCGGCGCCGCTCGATCCGCCGCTTTGCGCACCCGCGGACGTCGCCAGGAGTGCCGCCATCGACACCATCGACATCATCGATCCCCGCCGCGTCATCCGTCTGCTCGCCATGTGTCGTTCCACCTCGGTTCGTTGATCGCCGCAAACGCTAGGTTGCGTGCGTATGACCGACAAGCGATATCGGTGTTGCGGTTATGCTACACCGTGCCGCAAACGCGCAATATGTCGCCTCGCTCGACACATCTGCAATTGTGCAATGCCGAAGAAACCGACTAGCAAAAGGACAGTCAGTCGGCCTGCCGGCTGGATGGGGAAGGTAGCTGCAAAACGGCACCGCCAACATTGGGGACTTGATCATGTCGAATGCTTTCCGCAGGCACCTGCTTGCCTCGACTCTGCTGGTCGGCGCTGCCGCCGTCGCCGCACCCGCCACCGCGCAGACCGCGACCACGCCACCGAACGCCGCCGCACCGGCAGAAGCCAACAGCGTCGCTCCTTCCGCCACGGGCGTACAGGATGCCGCAGCCGCTCCCGCCGCCGAAGCCGGCGATACCGGTGCGATCGTCGTCACCGGCAGCCTCATCAAGAACCCCAACCTCAAGTCCGCCGCGCCCGTCCAGGTCGTCGGTCGCGACGAAATTCAGCTTCGCCAGAGCAACACGGCCGAAGAACTGCTGCGCACGCTGCCCGGCGTGACCCCGGACATCGGTTCGGCCGTCAACAACGGCAACGGCGGCGCGAGCTTCGTCAACCTCCGCAACCTCGGCAACCAGCGCAACCTCGTGCTGCTCGACGGCCAGCGCATCACGCCCGCCGATCTGTTCGGCGCGGTCGATCTCAACAACATCCCGCTCGCGCTTGTCGAGCGCGTCGACGTGCTGACCGGCGGCGCCGCCACCACCTACGGCGCGGACGCCGTGTCGGGTGTCGTCAACTTCGTTACCCGCACCGATTTCACTGGCATCGAGATCAACAGCTCGGAGCAGATCACTGGCCAGGGTGACGGCAACACCTTCCGCACCGACGTCACGATCGGCGGCAATTTCGACGAGGGCAAGGGCAACGCCGTGTTCAGCGTCGGCTACCAGAAGGCCGATCCGGTCTTCCAGGGCGACCGTAAGTTCTCGGCAGTCTCGGTCGAATCCTTCACGGGTGAAGCCGGCGGTTCGGGCACCTCGATCCCGGCGCGTTTCACGCGTCCCGGCTTCGCAGCGCAGCAGATCAATCCGACCACCGGTGCGCTGGTGCCGACCTATCAGCTGTTCAACTACAACCCGTACAACCTGTTCCAGACGCCGTTCAAGCGCTTCAATATGTTCGGCGAGGCGCATTACGACGCCAGCGATCACGTCACCTTCTACACGCGCGGCCTGTTCTCGAAGAACACCGTCGGCACGATCCTCGCACCGGGCGGCGCCTTTACGTCACCCGACACGATCAACTACAACAACCCCTATCTGCCGCTCGCGGCCGCGATTCAGTTCGCGACGGCAAACGGCCTGATCAACGCCGACGGCACGGATAACGGCTTCGCCGCGGCGCGCGCTGCAACCGGCCCGACCGATCCGAATTACAAGACGTTCACCACGACGGTCAGCCGCCGTACGCCTGAGCTCGGCAACCGCGTCTCGAACGACACAACCACGATCTTCGACTACAAGGCGGGCGTGAAGTTCAACTTCCTCAACTCGCTGTCGCTCGATATCGGCGGCAACTACGGCCAGAGCGAGAACAACCAAGAGACCACCGGCAACCTGCGTACGTCGCGTCTTCAGGCGGCCTCGCTGGCGAGCAGCACAACAGCTTGCGACAACGGAGATGCTGCCTGCGTTCCCGTTAATCTGTTCGGACCGCTTGGCAGCATCACCTCGGCGCAGGGCGCCTATCTCGCAGGCGACACCAGCGTCCGCGAGAAGACCACGCTGGTCCAGGCGCATGCGTTGCTCTCGGGAGACTTCGGCGTTTCCTCGCCGTTCGCCAACAGCCCGATCAGCTTCGCGGTCGGTGCCGAGTATCGTAAGTACACCGCCGACCAGACCGCCGACGATCTCTCGCAGCAAGCCGGCGAGATCAGCGGCAGCGGCGGTGCCGCTCCGACGATCCACGGCGCCTACGAGGTGACCGAAGGGTATGGCGAGTTGAGCGCTCCGCTCGTCAACGACCGTCCCTTCTTCCACAGCCTCACGGCCGAAGGCGGCATCCGCTACTCGCACTACAAGATCGACGTCGCGGGTTCGCCTACCTTCAACACCACCACCTACAAGGGTGCGGGTACGTGGGAGCCGGTCCAGGGCGTCCAGCTGCGCGGCAACTACCAGCACGCGGTTCGCGCACCCAGCATCGGCGAACTCTTCTCGCCCGTGCAGACGACGCTGACCAACCTGGCGTCCGATCCCTGCGCTACTCTCGACGATGGTGGCAACAAGGTCGCCACGCTGTCGGCCGACGCGCGCGCCGTCTGCCTTGCGCAGGGTGCTACCGCAGCCAACGTCGATCTGATCTCGAACGATCCCGGCGGCCAGATCAACGCGACCGGCGGCGGCAACATCAACCTCAAGCCCGAGAAGTCCAACTCGTTCACCGGCGGCATCGTGCTGACGCCAACGCAGATCCTGCCGGGCTTCTCCTTCACGGTCGATTATTTCCATATCAAGATCACCGACGCGATCACCTCTGCGACGCCGGGTGATGATATCGCTGCTTGCTTCGGCAACTACAATGCAGTGACAAATCCAGGTGGTGCGATCCCGGCCGGTGCAGCTGGTTCGGCTGCCTGCACGGGCATCCGCCGTGATCCGGTGACCGGTGGCCTTTCGGGCGATCTGGCGACCGTCGCGGGCCTTCCGCTTACGCTGTCGAACCTGGGTAAGCTCAAGACCGACGGTATCGATCTGACCGCCAACTATCGCCGCGATCTTGGTTTCGCCAAGCTCAACCTGGCCTTCAACGGCACCTGGACGCACTCGAACAAGTTCCAGGCAACGTCGACTTCGGTCAACCGCGAGTGCGTTGGCTACTACTCGGTCAACTGCGCATCGCCGCAGCCCGAGTTCACGTGGGACACGCGTGCCACGCTGACCGTTCAGGCCGTAGACTTCTCGGTTCTGTGGCGTCACCTCTCGAAGCTGAAGCAGGAGCCGCTCGACGTTACCGACGGCAACGGCCCGGCCTTCGACGGCACCAACTCGGATGGCACCTCGTTCAATGCTCGGAAGATCAAGGCGTTCAACTACTTCGATCTGTCGGCACGCACGACGGTCGGCGACAACCTCGAGCTGACCTTCACCGTGCAGAACTTCCTCGACAAGAAGCCGCCGATCACCGGTACGGACATCGGTTCGACGATCTTCAACAGCGGCAATACCTTCCCGTCGCTGTATGACACGCTGGGTCGTCGCTTCGAGGTGGGTGCTCAGGTCAAGTTCTGATCCGATACCGCGAGCTTGCTAGCACGAAATTGGGGCGGCCTTCGGGTCGCCCCTTTTTTTGTCCGGATACGATCGGATCGCATCCTTTGCGTCGAAACCCGGCGTTCAGCCCAGCAGCGGATGCGCGAGATCGAGCGACACGCCCGCGCGTGCGGCGACGGTTTCCGCCCAGATCGCGACCTTGTCGATCTCGTCGGCATGCGCAGCTTCGGCGCCGTGCCGTTCCGCCGCGCGTTCGGCGGTGCCGAAGGGCAGGTGCGTCTTCGCATTGCGACGAAAGGCACCGTCGGCCAGGATATCGGCGATCGACGCTTCGCGGTCGCGCCAGCCGAACAGCGCGAACAGCGCATGCAGCGTCGCCTCGGGTCGCGCGAGCAGCGACTCGCTGTCGAGCGAGCGCAGGCGCTCGGGCCCGTGCCGGTCGAGCATCCGCGCGAACAGCGCGTGCTGCGCCAGCCAGCCGACTGCGGCGATTTGCAGATCGGTAAGCTTGATGTGGTCCTCGGGCACGAAGCCGAGATCGATCAGCCGGTCCTGCTGCAGCCCGACGAACAGATCGCGCACCCACAGCCGCCCCCACAGCCCCTTCTTCGCGATCGAAGCCACATAGGCGCGCAGCGACGTATGGAGCAGCACCCCGCGCGACGCTGGCCGCATCGTCAGCATCGCGTTGCTCACGCAGGCGACGATGTTGGAGGGTTTGATCACGACCGACTCGCCCGGCCCGAACGGCCGCGCGAGCAACGTCAGCGTCGCGTCGAGCACCGCGGCGACGTCGGCATCCTTGCCGCCGCGCCGGCGCCATCCGACGAGATCGTTGAGGACGACGGGCTCCTTGAGCGCCATCGCCAACCCCGGCCGATCGAGCGCGCGCGCGAGCAATGTCGAGCAGCAGAAGGCCGAGTGGAAAAGATAGTGGATCGGCGCCGTGGTGGTGGGCGCCGCGAGCGCGTCGGCGCGGCCAATCGCGCGGAGCGGCGGCTCAGGCGGCAGCTCGGCGTCGGTCAGGAAAGTCGCGCGGCTCTGCGCGACACGCGGCACGTCGACGAAGTGGAAAGCGTCGCCCTGCGGATCGTAACGGTGCGCCAGCCACCGCGCATCACCAACGACGGAGGCGATTTCGGCGGAGCTCATCGGGTGAACCCCTGACGAAACAGGAATGCGAAGCGCATGCGCGAGTACGGCATGACGACGGTGTAGGCGGGAACTTCTGTCGGCGAAACCATCGGTGTTCGGCCATCGCCGCGATTGTCCGGCGGCCGTGCGGGTCCTATAGCGCGGTGGAGCGAAGGGGCGGCATGACCAGGAACGACGCGGAGCAGCTGCTCCAATCGGCAGGCGCGGCGCAGCGCGCGGGCAGGCTCGGGGAGGCTACGGCTTCGCTCAACCGCGTGATCGCGGCCTTCCCCGGTCACCCCGCCGCGCTCAATTCGCTCGGCATGATCGCGCTCGCGCAAGGGCGCTATCCCGCCGCGGAGACGGCATTCCTCCACGCCGCCGCGGCCGATCCGACCGCGCCTGATCTGCACCTCAACGTCGCGATGGCGCGTCGTCACCAGCAGGACGATTCCGGCGAACGCGCGAGCCTCGAGGCCGCGCTGGCGATCGACCAACGGCATTTTATGGCGCTGCTGCGGCTCGCCGAATTGCACGAGCGGCGCGGCGAGCATGTGCTCGCGACGCAGCGCTGGAACGGTGTCGTCGCGCTGGTCGGGATGGCATCGCCGCGCATGCCCGAACTCGACGCGATCGCAGCGCGCGGCTCGGCTTATCTCGCCGATCGCCAGCGCGCGCTGGGCGACGCACTCGCGGATGGACTCGCCGCCGCGCGCGCGACCACGGCGGTCGCCGATCGCCGCCGGTTCGAGGCGTGCATGGATCATGTCTTGGGACGCCGCCCGCGCATCTACGCCAACGAATGCGAGGGGCTCTATTATCCCTTCCTTCCCGCCGACGAGTTTTTCGAGCGCCGGCATTTTCCGTGGATGGCCGAGCTCGAAGCGCAGACCGACGTCATCCGCGCCGAAGCCGAGGCGCTGATCGCGGGCGATGGCGCGGGGATTGAGCCCTATGTCGCGATGGATCCGGGCACGCCCGAGAATAAATGGACGTCGCTCGATCGGTCGCTGGCGTGGGGTGCGATGCACCTCTGGCGCCACGGCGTCCGCGACGAGGCGGCGTGCGCCCGCGCACCGCGCACCGCAGAGATCGTGTCGCGGCTGCCGCTCGCCGACATCCCCGGGCGGACGCCCACCGTGTTCTTCTCGCTGCTCAAGCCGCGCACGCATCTGCCTGCGCATGCCGGCGTCAGCAACACGCGCGCGACGGTCCATCTGCCGCTGATCGTCCCCGACGGATGCCGCTTCCGCGTCGGCGGCGAGACGCGGTCGTGGCGCGTCGGCGAGGCGTGGGCATTCGACGACACTATCGAGCACGAAGCCTGGAACGACAGCGACGAGCTGCGCGCGGTGCTGATCTTCGATACCTGGAACCCGCACCTGACCGACGCCGAACGCACGCTGCTCCGCGCCTTCTTCGCGACCGCGAGCCTCGAGGAGGCGGCACTGAAGGTCAGCGACTAAGCGCCGCCTTCGCACGTCGGGAAGCGATTTTGGCGTGCGTTTGATCCATGATACAAAGCGTGCACCCGAAGGGAGTTTCACGATGATTCGTACTGTTTCCATTCTCGCTTTGCTTGCGATCGCGACGCCCGCGCTCGCCACCGATCCCGCCAAGACGGCGGCCGTCTCCGATCCGAACAAGGTCCGCTGCAAGCGCGAGACCGTCACCGGCTCGCTGGCCAGCTCGAAGAAGGAATGCCACACCGAGGCCGAGTGGCACGATCTGTCGCTGCAGGCACGCGACGATACCGCGCGCATGCAGGCCGCCGCGGCCCGCGGCGGCACCGGCAACTAGGCGGCGGTCGAAACTCAGCCCACGCCAAGCTTCAACGCGCCGTCTCCCTCGTCGACATGCACGGTGGCGCCGTCGGGCACGTCCCCGCGGAGCAGCATGTCGGCGAGCGGATCCTGCAGATAGCGCTGTACCGCGCGCTTCAACGGCCGCGCGCCGTAGACCGGGTCGTAGCCGACCCGCCCCAGCCACGCGCGCGCCGCGTCGGTCAGGTCGAGCACGATCTTGCGGTCGGCGAGCAGCTTGCCGATCCGCGCCACCTGGATGTCGACGATCGGTGCCATGTGCGCGACGCCCAGCCTGTGGAACAGGATGATCTCGTCGAGCCGGTTGAGGAATTCGGGGCGGAAATGCGACCGCACGATCTCCATCACCTGCGGCTCGACGCTGCTCACCGGCTGGTCCTCGCCGAGCGAGGTGAGGAATTGCGAACCGAGGTTGGAGGTCAGCACGATGATCGTGTTGGTGAAGTCCACCGTGCGCCCCTGGCTGTCGGTCAGCCGGCCGTCGTCGAGCACCTGCAGCAGGATGTTGAAGACGTCCGGGTGCGCCTTCTCGACCTCGTCGAACAGCACGACCTGATACGGCCGGCGCCGCACCGCCTCGGTGAGCGTGCCGCCCTCCTCGTAGCCGACATAGCCCGGGGGCGCGCCGACCAGCCGCGAGACGGAATGCTTCTCCATATATTCGGACATATCGATGCGGACCATCGCGGTGTCGTCGTCGAACAGGAAGCCGGCGAGCGCGCGCGTCAGTTCGGTCTTGCCGACGCCCGTCGGCCCCAGGAACAGGAAGGAGCCGAGCGGGCGGTTGGGATCCTGCAGGCCGGCGCGCGAGCGGCGCACGGCGCGGCTGACCGCGGCGACGGCCTCGGCCTGGCCGATCACGCGGTTGCCGATCGCGGTCTCCATGCTGAGCAGTTTCTCGCGCTCGCCCGCGAGCATCCGCTCCATCGGGATGCCCGTCCAGCGCGCGACGATCCCGGCGATGTCCTCGCTGGTCACCTCCTCGCGCAGCATCGCGGATTGCGACGCGTCGGCGGCCTCGGCGAGCCGGCGCTCGAGCCCGGGGATGACGCCGTAGGAGAGCTCGCCCGCCTTGGCGAGATCGCCCGCGCGCTGCGCCTGCTCGAGCTGGAGCCGCGCCGCGTCGAGCTGCTCGTTGAGCTTGGCGCCCGCCTGGATCTTCTCCTTCTCGCTCTGCCACCGCGCGGTGAGCGCAGCCGACTCCTCCTCGAGCCGCGCCAGTTCGTGCTCGAGCGTGGTCAGCCGATCGCGCGAGGGCTGGTCGCTCTCGCGCTTGAGCGCCTCGCGTTCGATCTTGAGCTGGATGATGCGCCGGTCGAGGCTCTCGATCTCCTCGGGCTTGCTCTCGACCTCCATCCGCAGCCGCGATGCGGCCTCGTCCATCAGGTCGATCGCCTTGTCGGGGAGGAAGCGATCGGTGATGTAGCGGTTGCTGAGCGTGGCCGCGGCCACGATCGCGCCGTCGGTGATCCGCACGCCGTGGTGCAGCTCGTATTTCTCCTTGAGCCCGCGCAAAATCGAGATCGTATCCTCGACGGTGGGCTCGCCGACGAAGACGGGCTGGAAGCGCCGCTGCAGCGCGGGGTCCTTCTCGACATATTTGCGATACTCGTCGAGCGTGGTCGCGCCGATGCAGTGCAGCTCGCCGCGCGCGAGTGCGGGCTTGAGCAGATTGCCCGCGTCCATTGCGCCCTCGCCCTTGCCCGCGCCGATCAGCGTGTGCATCTCGTCGATGAACAGCACGATCTGGCCGTCGGCGCCCTTGACCTCGTCGAGCACGCCCTTGAGCCGCTCCTCGAACTCGCCGCGATATTTGGCGCCGGCGATGAGCGAGCCCATGTCGAGCGCCATCAGCTTGCGGTCCTTGAGCGTGTCGGGGACGTCGCCATTGGCGATGCGCAGGGCGAGCCCTTCGGCGATCGCGGTCTTGCCGACGCCGGGATCGCCGATCAGCACCGGGTTGTTCTTGGTGCGTCGCGCCAGAATCTGGATGGTGCGGCGGATCTCCTCGTCGCGACCGATCACCGGGTCGAGTTTTCCGCTGCGCGCCGCCTCGGTCAGGTCGCGCGCGAATTTTTTGAGCGCGTCGTAGCGGTCTTCGGCCGACGCGGTATCGGCGGTGCGGCCGCCGCGCAGCTCGACGATCGCGGCGTTGATCCCCTCGGGCGTGACCCCGGCGGTGGCAAGCGCCTTGCCCGCGGTCGTCGTCGTCGACAGCGCACAGGCGAGCAGCAGCCGCTCGACGGTGACGTAGGAATCGCCCGCCTTCTTGGCGACCTGCTCGGCGGTATCGAGCAGGCGGACGAGATCATTGTCGAGCTGCGGCGTCTGCTGCGCGCCGCCGCCCGAGACCGCGGGGATTTTGGCAAGCGCGGCATCGGTATCGCGCAACGCGACCTTGGCGTCGCCGCCGGCCTTCGCGATCAGCCCCGAGGCCATGCCCTCGCTATCCTCGAGCAGCGCCTTCAACAGATGCTCGGGCGCGATGCGCTGGTGGTTCATGCGGATCGCGACGGTCTGCGCGGATTGCAGGAAGCCCTTCGCGCGGTCGGTGAATTTTTCGAGGTCCATGATGCTCCCCAGGAAATAGGTCGGTCGCGATATGGTGTTGCCTTTATGCAACACAAGAGGTGGGCGAACTCGGTGAGTTTCGATCCTCCCCGCCAGGGGGGGGGTGTCAGCGAAGCTGACGGAGGGGGAGGATACGCGACCGTCGAGGTATGCTTCCCTTTTTATCTGCTTCGCTTCCCGCCCCCTCCGACGCCTTCGGCGCCACCTCCCCCTGGCGGGGGAGGATGAAACGGCTGTCAGTCGAGCCCGTCGCGAACCGCGATCCCCGCCGCTTCCTCGCGTGCCAGCCGCTCGACGAGCAGGTCGATCTTCTCGTGCAGCCGCATGATCTCCAGCTCGGCGCGGAGGTTGACCTCGTAATCGTGGCTGGCGGCGACCCTGTCGCGGTCGCCTGCGCGGTTCTGGCTCATCATGATGATCGGCGCCTGCAACGCCGCGATCATCGACAGCATCAGGTTGAGGAAGATGTAGGGATAGGGGTCGAACGCCTTCCCCCAATGCGCCAGCACGTCGGTGTTGATCAGCATCCACGCGACCAGGATCGTCAGCGAGGTGAAGATGAACCCCCACGAGCCGCCGACCGCCGCGACGCGGTCGGCGAGCCGGTCCCAGAAGGTCGAGGTCGCCTCCTCGATATCGGCGGCGTCGCGGCTGATCGGGCGGCGCGCCTCGAAACTGGCGAGGACGTTGCGCTCCTCCTCGTCGAGCGCATGCGGCTCCTTGGCGAGATAGAGGCGGGCGAGATCGGGCAGCGAGGGGCGCTTGGCCATGGGGCGTCTCCGTGAAGGCTGCGCGCAGGAGTGGCGCAAAGCGGGCGCGGCGCCAAGCCGGCAAGCTGGGGCGCGATGCAGCGTCCTTACGTCTTCGTCATCCCGGCGAAAGCCGGGACCGATAGATACGGCATCGTCAATCGTGGAGCGCCCGCATCCATGGGTCCCGACTTTCGTCGGGATGACGGCGAGAGGGCTTATATCGATGGCGGCTGGCGAGGTCGTTGCCGTGGCGCGGCGCGGCACTATGCTGGATATACCCGCCGTTCCCCCACAAGGTACGATCCCGATGCGTTTCTCCATACCCGTTCTGCTGCTCGCCTCCGTGGCCTCGGCGCCGCTTTCCGCCGCACCCCCAATGGCCAAGCCCGCGCCGCTTCGCGAATTGGCCGCACAGGTGAAGCTGCCTTACGAAGAATTCACGCTCGCCAACGGCCTGCGCATCGTCGTGTCGACCGATCGCAAGGCGCCCGTCGTCGCGGTGTCGATCTGGTATCATGCGGGTTCGAAGGACGAGCCCGCGGGCAAGACGGGCTTCGCGCATCTGTTCGAGCATCTGATGTTCAACGGTTCGGAAAATGCGCCGGGCGACTATTTCGGCCCGCTCGAGAAGGTCGGCGCCACCGACTACAACGGCACCACCAGCTTCGATCGCACCAATTTCTTCGAGACCGTGCCGACGCCCGCGCTGCCCTTCGCGCTGTTCATGGAGAGCGACCGGATGGGGCATCTGCTCGGCGCGGTCGGCCAGCCGACGCTCGACCGGCAGCGCGGCGTCGTCCAGAACGAGAAGCGCCAGGACGACAACCAGCCCTACGGCCTCGTCCAATATGCCGAGCAGCAGGCGCTGTTCCCCGAGGGCAATCCCTATCACCACACCACGATCGGCTCGATGGCCGATCTCGATGCCGCGAGCCTCGGCGACGTGCGCGCCTGGTTCCGCGGGCATTACGGCCCCAACAACGCGGTGCTGGTGCTCGCCGGCGACATCGATGCTGCGACTGCCAAGCCGCTGGTGGAGAAATATTTCGGCGATATCGCGCGCGGGCCCCAGCCCGCGCCGACGCTCGCGCCGGTGCCGACGCTGCCCGCGCGCAAGGACGAGCTGCTCCACGATCAGGTCGCGACGACGCGGCTCTACCGCGAATGGACGATCCCCGGCTGGACCGACCCCGCCAGCGTGCCGCTCGACATCGCGTCGAGCATCCTCGGCGGCCTCGCCAGCTCGCGGCTCGACAACGAACTGGTCCGCAAGCAGGGCATCGCCGTCTCGGTCAGCGCGGGCATCGAGCCGATGGAGCGGGTGAGCGAGTTCGAGGTCGCGATCGACGTCAAGCCGGGGGTCGATCCGGTGATGGTCGGCAAGCGGCTCGATGCGATCATCGCCGATTTCGTCGCGCACGGCCCGACGACCGACGAAATCCAGCGCGCGGTGACGCAGGAGATCGCGGGCCGGATGTTCGGGCTCGAGAAGGTCGGCGGCTTCGGTGGGCGTGCCGCTCTGCTCGCGCAGGGTGCGGTCTATGCGAACGATCCCGGCTTCTACGAGAAGCAGCTCGCGCAATATGCCGCGGCGACCCCCGCCTCGATCAAGGCGGCGCTGCAGGCGTGGCTGACGCGCCCGGTCTATGCGCTCACCGTAGCACCCGGCAAGCGCGCGCCATACGAGGAGGCGAAGGCGGGACAGGCGGATGCGAAGGCGGTGCCTGCCGCCAAGGAGGTCGCGGCCAGCGGCGCCGCGCCCGTCGACGGCGCCAAGCGCGTGCCGCCGCCGGTCGGCGACATCGTCGATCTCGCTTACCCCGCGGTGACTCGCGACACGCTGTCGAACGGGATCAAGCTGGCTTACGCGCAGCGCGCGGGGTTGCCGATCAGCCGCTTCGCGCTGACCTTCGATGCGGGCTTCGCCGCCGATCCCAAGAATGCGCTCGGCACCGAGGCGCTGATGCTCGGCCTGCTCGACGAGGGCACGGCGACGCGCTCGTCCGCCGACATCGCCGCCGAACAGGAGCGGCTGGGCTCGAAGATCGCCGCCGGCGGATCGATGGACCGCGCCGAGGTCGATCTCGCCAGCCTCACCGCCAACCTGTCGCCCGCGCTCGACCTGCTGGCCGACGTCATGCTGCACCCGACCTTCGCGGAGATCGCGCGCGTCAAGGCCGAGCAGCTGACCGCGATCCAGTCCGAGATCAGCGATCCCGACGGGCTCGCCGCGCGGACCCTGCCCGGGCTGATCTACGGGCCCGGACATCCCTACGGCGTGCCGGCGAGCGGATCGGGCGATCCGGCCGCGGTCGCCAAGCTGACCAGGGCCGATCTGGTGGCGTTCAAGGATCGCTGGCTGCAGCCCGCGGACACGACGATCTTTATCGTCTCCGATCTGCCGCTCGCCAGCCTCAAGCCGATGCTCGAACAGCGCTTCGGCGCGTGGAAGCCGGTCGCGCCGGTGGGCGTCAAGCCGGTCGCGCTGCCCGTGCCCGCGCCGCGCCCGCGGATCGTGCTGATCGATCGCGGGCCCTCGCCGCAATCGGTGATCCGCGCGGGCGAGGTGACGGCCGCGCGCGGGACGGACGATCTGCTGCCGCTGATCGCCGCCAACGATGCGCTGGGCGGCAGCTTCCTGTCGCGGCTCAACACCGACATCCGCGAGACCAAGGCCTGGTCCTACGGCGTGCAGGCGGGCGTCTCGCGCTATGCCGGCCGCGTGCCGTATCAGGTCTCCGCGCCGGTGCAGACCGACAAGACCGGCCCCGCCATCGCGGCGATGCTCGGCGACATGACCGCCTTCCTGACGACAGCGCCGCTGACGCAGGAGGAGCGCGACCGCACGATCCAGCGCAGCATCCGCGAGCTGCCCGGCCAGTTCGAGGACGGCGCCGCGCTGCTCGACGCGATGCAGCGCAACGACCTGCTCAAGCGGCCCGACGATTTCTACAACCATATCGCCGGGCAATATCGCGCGCTTACGGTGGCGCAGCTGAACGCGGCGGCGCAGGCGAACATCAGGCCCACCCAGCTGGTCTGGGTGGTGGTCGGCGATGCCGCCAGCGTGAAGCCGCAACTGGATGCGCTCGGCCTGCCGGTGGAGGTGGCCAAGGCGCCGGCGGGGCAGTAAGAGGCTCGAACTTAACGCAAACGGAAAGGATCGCGTCATGGCAGCTATCGATGGTCAGTGGGACAGCGTGGCGCAGTCGCCGATGGGCGAGCAGGTCTCGGTGCTGACGCTGACCAGCAGGCCCGACGGCAGTTTCGCGGGCACCAACAGCGGTGCGCTGGGTTCGCTCGACATCAGTGACGGCCAGCAGGTTGGCGATCAGGTCAGCTTCAAGATGGAGCTCAAAGTGCCATTTCCGATGACGCTCACGGTCGAGGCGCAACTCGCCGGCGACGTCATGGAAGGCACGATCGACACCGGCGCGTTCGGCAAATTCCCGGTCAAGGCGACGCGCAAGGCGTAAGGATCCGACAAAGCTCCCTCTCCCCGGCGGGGAGAGGGTGGGGTGAGGGGGAGCGACGCGTCAGCGTCGCGTCCCACCCCCGAGGTCGGTCACCCTCACCCAACCCTCTCCCTCAAGGGAGAGGGCTGTGCGGCATCGCTAATCGTCGCGCGGCTATCGCCGCACCCGCGTCACATGCCCCATCTTGCGCCCCGGGCGCACGGTCTTGCCGTAGAGATGGAGATGCGCGTCGGGCTCGGCGAGGATCGCGGGCCAGCGGTCGGCGGCATCGCCGATCAGATTGTCCATCGCCACCGCCGCGCCGGTCAGCCCGGTCGCGCCGAGCGGCAGCCCGCAGATCGCGCGAATATGGTTCTCGAACTGCGAGGTGACCGCGCCCTCGATCGTCCAATGCCCCGAATTGTGCACGCGCGGCGCCATCTCGTTGAAGATCGGGTCGTCCGCGCCCGCGAACCACTCGACCGCGAGCACGCCGACATAGCCGAGCGCGTCGGCGAGCCGGCGCGTATGCGCGACCGCGACCGCGGCCTGCGCGGCGACGAGGCCCGATGCCGGCACGGTCGAGCTTGCAAGAATGCCGTCGTCGTGGACGTTGGTCACCGCATCCCACGCGACGCTGCGCCCGTCCGTGCCGCGTGCGATCAGCACCGAATATTCGACGTCGAAACGCACGAAGCCCTCGAGCACCGCGGGCTGGCCGCCGATCGTCTCCCACGCCGCCGCCGCGTCGTCGGCGGACATCAGCCGCGCCTGCCCCTTGCCGTCATAGCCAAAGCGCCGCGTCTTGAGGATCGCGGGCGTGCCGATGCCGGCGATGGCGTCCTGCAATTCCTCTAGCGACGACACCGCGCTCCACCGCGCGGTCGGCAGGCCGTGGCGTCCGGCGAAGCCCTTCTCCAGCGCGCGGTCCTGCGCGATCCGCAGCGCCTCGACCGAGGGGTGGAACGGCCGCACGCCCTCGGCACGCCCGAGCGCCTCGACCGGCAGGTTCTCGAACTCGTAGGTGACGACGTCGCACGCCTCGGCGAAGCCCTTGAGCGCGCGCGCGTCGTCGTAGGCGCCGTGTGTCCAGGCGGCGGCGACTTCGGTCGCGGGGCCGGTCGCCTCGGGCGCGTAGACATGGCTGCGATAGCCCAGGCTCGCCGCGGCGATGGCGAGCATGCGGCCGAGCTGGCCGCCGCCGATGATGCCGATCGTCGAGCCGGGCGGGACGATCATTCGGGCGCTTCGTCCACGGCTTCGGTCTGACTGGCGCGCCAGTCCGCGAGGCGTCCGGCCAGCTCGGTATCGCCGATCGCGAGGATCGCGGCGGCGAGCAGCGCGGCGTTGATCGCGCCCGCCTTGCCGATCGCCAGCGTGCCGACGGGGATGCCCGCGGGCATCTGGACGATCGACAACAGGCTGTCGATGCCGTTCAGCGCCTTCGATTCGACGGGCACGCCGAGCACGGGCAGCGCGGTCATCGCGGCGCACATGCCGGGCAGGTGCGCGGCGCCGCCCGCGCCCGCGATCACGACCTTGAGGCCGCGGGCCTGCGCGCCCCTGGCATAGGCGTAGAGCCGATCGGGGGTACGGTGCGCGGAGACGACCTTGGCCTCCTGCGCGACGCCGAGCGCGTCGAGAGTCTCGGCGGCGTGGCGCATCGTCTCCCAGTCCGAGCGGCTGCCCATGATGATGCCGACGAGGGGTGCAGTGGTCATCGGCCTGGCGTTGCCCGAGAAAAAGGAAGCGGTGGGCTTAGCGGCGGGGTGGCGGCGAGGCAATCGCTAGCGTATTTCTCTCTCCGTTCGTCCTGAGCGAAGTCGAAGGACGTGTTGCAGGCGCACCGTTTGGGGCACGTCCTTCGACAGGCTCAGGACGAACGGAGTATCGTGGATGCGCCGTCTATCGCTCGCTCAGATAGTAGCGGTCGGTCGGCCGCAGCGCGTGGTCGAGCTCGTAGACGATCGGCTGGCCGGTCGGGATCTCGAGGTGGACGATCTCGTCGTCGGGAATGCCCGACAGATGCTTGACCAGCGCGCGCAGCGAATTGCCGTGCGCGGAGATCACCACGCGCTGGCCCGCGGTCAGCACCGGCGCGATCACCCGCTCCCAATAGGGCAGCACGCGCGCGATCGTGTCCTTGAGGCTTTCGGTGCGCGGGATCGCGATGCCGTCGTAGCGGCGGTCCCGCGAGAGATCGAATTCGGAGCCGCTCTCCAGCACCGGCGGGGGCACGTCGAAGCTGCGGCGCCAGATCTTGACCTGCTCGTCGCCGTGCTTGGCCGCGGTCTCGGCCTTGTCGAGCCCGGTCAGCCCGCCATAATGCCGCTCGTTCAGGTGCCAGTCCTTCTCGACGGGCAGCCACAGCCGGCCCATCCCCTCCAGCGCGATGTCGAGCGTCTTGATCGCGCGCGTCTGCACGCTGGTGAAGGCGCGATCGAAGTCGAAGCCCTTCTCGGCGAGCAGTCGGCCCGCGGCCTTGGCCTCTTCGATGCCCTTGTCGGTGAGGTTGACGTCCCACCAGCCGGTGAAACGGTTCTCGAGGTTCCAGGCGGACTGGCCGTGGCGGATCAGGACGAGGCGGGGCATGG
>CAXTVK010000014.1:0-28157 GCA_964247655.1 uncultured Sphingomonadaceae bacterium
CGCGCGAGGAGCTGCAGGAGATCGTCGATTTCCTGAAAGACCCGACGCGCTTCGCCCGCCTCGGCGGCAAGATCCCCAAGGGCGCTCTGCTCGTCGGCTCGCCCGGCACCGGCAAGACGCTGCTCGCGCGCGCGATCGCGGGCGAAGCGGGCGTGCCGTTCTTCACCATTTCGGGTTCGGACTTCGTCGAGATGTTCGTCGGCGTGGGCGCCAGCCGCGTCCGCGACATGTTCGAACAGGCCAAGAAGAACGCGCCCTGCATCGTCTTCATCGACGAGATCGACGCGGTCGGTCGTCACCGTGGCGCAGGCCTGGGCAACGGCAACGACGAGCGCGAGCAGACGCTCAACCAGCTGCTCGTCGAGATGGACGGCTTCGAGGCAAACGAAGGCATCATCATCGTCGCGGCGACCAACCGCCCCGACGTGCTCGATCCCGCGCTGCTGCGCCCGGGCCGCTTCGATCGCCAGGTGATCGTGCCCCGCCCCGACATCGACGGCCGCGACAAGATCCTCGCGGTCCACGTCAAGAAGGTGCCGACCGCGCCCGACGTCGACCTGCGCACGATCGCGCGCGGCACGCCGGGCTTCTCGGGCGCCGATCTCGCCAACCTCGTCAACGAGGCGGCGCTGCTCGCCGCGCGCAAGGGCAAGCGGCTGGTCGCGATGAAGGAGTTCGAGGAGGCCAAGGACAAGGTCATGATGGGCGCCGAGCGCAAGTCCATGGTGATGACCGAGGACGAGAAGCGCTCGACCGCCTATCACGAGGCGGGCCATGCGCTGGTCTCCCTGCACGTCCCCGGCTGCGATCCGCTCCACAAGGTGACGATCATCCCGCGCGGACGCGCGCTGGGCGTCACCTGGAACCTGCCCGAGCGCGACCGCTATTCGATGAACATGAAGCAGATGAAGGCGAAGCTCGCGCTCTGCTTCGGCGGCCGCATCGCCGAGCAGCTGATCTACGGCATCGACGAGCTCAACACCGGCGCCTCCAACGACATCCAGCAGGCGACCGACATGGCGCGCTCGATGGTGATGGAATATGGCATGAGCGAGAAGCTCGGCTGGCTGCGCTACCGCGACAATCAGGACGAGGTGTTCCTGGGGCACTCGGTAAGCCGCGCGCAGAACATGTCCGAGGAGACTGCGCGCTTGATCGACAGCGAGGTCCGTAGGCTTGTCGAGGAAGGCGAGACGCACGCGCGCCAGGTGCTCACCGACAATCTCGACCAGCTCCACAAGCTCGCGCTCGCGCTGCTCGAATACGAAACGCTCAACGGCGACGAGGCCAAGCGCGCGATCAAGGGCGAGGACATCGGCCGCGACGACCGCGACACCCGCACCCCCCAACCGCGCGCCGCCACTGGCTCGTCCATCCCCAAGTCGCGCCGCCCGGGCGGCGGCGGGGCGTGGGGCGATGCCGCGCCGCAGGGGGCGTAACCGCCCGCGTTTTTGCGAACGCATAGGAGGCCGGGGCAGCGATGCTCCGGCCTTCGTCGTTTCCGGCTCGACGCGCAAATACGGCTGGCACCGCTCCCAGTCATTCCCGCAGACGCGGGAGGCGACGGCGAAGATGAAGGCCCTCGCGGGATGCAGACCGCCGCAGACCCTCCGCTTGCACGAGGCACGCGAAGGCGCCGGCCGTTTCTCTCCCCTTGCCGTGCGGCAGCGGCGGGAAACGTGCGCCTGCGCTCCAAGCCGTTCCCCGGCGAACGCCGGGCCCAGGCCCGTGGATTGTGGCCGGCGCACGCTTTTACTTGAGAAGTCGGGCCTGGATCCGGCTTTCGCCGGGGAACGGATGCGCGGCGATGTCGGCCACCGCGCTATCCCCACCCTCGTCATCCCGGCGAAAGCCGGGATGACGGGAACAAGCCGTGCTTAGCCCGGCTGCCCCCGAGCGCAAAAATCTCACCCGCGCTTGTGGTGCTCGCCCTTGACCCAGCGGATCGTGCCCGAGGAGGCGCGCATCACCACGCTCTCGGTGGTCAGCACGCCGTCCCGCCTGCGCTTCACGCCGTCGAGCAGCGAGCCCGCGGTCACGCCGGTGGCGGCGAAGATCGCGTCGCCCTTCACCAGATCCTCGAGCTCGTAGATGCGGTTGAGGTCGGTCACCCCCCATTTGGCGGCGCGCGCGCGCTCGTCGTCGTTGCGGAACAGCAGCCGCCCCTGGAACTGGCCGCCGACGCACGCCAGCGCCGCCGCCGCGAGCACGCCCTCGGGCGCGCCGCCCGAGCCCATGTACATGTCGATCGTCGTGTCGGGGTTGGTCACCGAGATCACGCCGGCGACGTCGCCGTCGGGGATCAGATAGATGCCGGTGCCGAGCGCACGCAGTTCGGCGATCATCTTCTCGTGGCGCGGGCGGTCGAGCACCAGCACGGTGATCTCGGAGGGCGCGACCCCCTTGGCTTTGGCAAACGCCTCGACGCGCTCGGTCGGCGTCTGGTCGAGCGAGACGAGGCCGCGCGGATAGCCCGGCCCGATCGCGAGCTTGTCCATATAGACGTCGGGGGCGTTGAGCAGGCATCCCTCCTCGGCGATCGCCAGCACCGCGAGGCTGTTCGGCCCGCCGGTCGCGCAGATCGTCGTGCCCTCGAGCGGATCGAGCGCGATGTCGATCTTGGGGCCGGTGCCCTTGCCGACCTTCTCGCCGATATAGAGCATCGGCGCCTCGTCGCGCTCGCCCTCGCCGATCACCACGGTGCCGTCGAACTCGAGCTCGTTGAACGCGGCGCGCATCGCCTCCACCGCGGCGGCATCGGCGGCCTTCTCGTCGCCGCGCCCGATCAGCTTCGACGCCGCGATCGCGGCCGCCTCGGTGACGCGCACCATCTCGAGCACGAGGACACGGTCGAGAAGCTGGCTTGCGGCAATCGTTTCGGCTGGCATGGGGGCTCCTCGCGTGATCGGTTGCGCCGAGCGATAGGCAGGCATTGTGACGATGTCGAGGATGGCAGCGCTGGACGTGGCGGAGACAGGCGGCGCGATAGCCCTCTCCCGTCTTTACGGGAGAGGGTTGGGTGAGGGTCTTCTTCTTCTTCTCGGCGACGTTGGACGAAAGAAGAAGACCCTCATCCTTCCCACCGCTTGCGCGGCGGGTCCCCTCCTTCTCCCGCGAAGGCGGGAGAAGGATTACACGTCCAATATATGCATCATCATCGGGACCCCGAGCAGGCTGCTCGATCCCTCGAGCCGCGCCAGCGCATCGGTGACCGCGCGCTCGGGCCCTTCGTGAGTCAGCATCGCGACCAGCACGCCGCCTTCGGGGGTGGTGCCGCGCTGGATCAGGCTCTCGATCGAGACGCCGGCATCGCGCATCGCCGCGGCGATCTCGGCGAGCACGCCGGGCCGGTCGGCGACCGAGAAGCGCAGGTAGGCGCGGCCCCGCCTGTCGCCCGGCACCGCCGGCGCCATCGCGGCGAGGCTGGCGACGGGCATCGCGAACGCCGGGCCATATTCGCCGCGCGCGATGTCGATCAGGTCGGCGACGACGGCGGAGGCGGTCGGCCCCTCGCCCGCGCCGCGACCCTGGAACAGCAGGCGACCGACGAAATTGCCCTCCGCCACCACGGCGTTAAGCGACCCCGCGACATGCGCGAGCGGATGCGCCTGCGGCACCAGGCAGGCGTGGACGCGCTGGAAAAGCCCGGCGGTGCTGCTGCCCTCGGGGCTCGCCTCGGCAAGTCCTACGAGGCGGACGCGGTAGCCCAGCGCCTGCGCCTGCGCGATGTCGGCGGCGATGACGTGGCGGATGCCAGTGACCGCGGCGGCGTCGAAATCGATCCGCGTGCCGAACGCCAGCGAGGCGAGGATCGAGAGCTTATGCGCCGCGTCGACGCCGTCGATGTCGAAGCTCGGATCGGCCTCGGCATAGCCCAGCCGCTGCGCCTCGCCGAGCACCTCGGCGAAGTCACGGCCTTCAGTCTCCATGGTCGTGAGGATATAATTGCACGTGCCGTTGAGGATGCCGTAGACGCGCCCGATCGCGTTGGCCGCGGCGCCCTCGCGCAGCCCCTTGATGACGGGGATGCCGCCCGCGACCGCCGCCTCATATTTGAGCGCGACGCCCGCCGTCTCCGCGTCGCCCGCAAGCCCGATGCCGTGGTGCGCGATCATCGCCTTGTTGGCGGTGACGAAATGGCGCTTCGCCGCGATCGTGCGGCGCGCGAGCGTCAGCGCGGGGCCATCGGCGCCGCCGATCAGCTCGACCACGACGTCGATATTGTCGCGCGATGCGAGTTCGGTCGCATCGTCGACCCAGTCGAACCGCGCGAGATCGATTCCACGATCGCGCGTCCGGTCGCGCGCCGACACGGCGACGATCTCGATCGCGCGGCCCGCGCGGCGCTCGACGATCTCGCGGTTGACGTCGAGCAGCTTGACGACGCCCGCGCCCACCGTGCCCAGCCCCGCAAGTGCCACCCGCAATGCTTGCGCCATGAAAAAACCCTCCCGTCGTACAGCGGCACGCGCTGACACGACGGAAGGGTGAGGGCAAGCCCAGCACGCATTCCTTCTCCCGCTTCGCGGGAGAAGGAGGGGACCCGTCGCATCGCGACGGGGAGGATGAGGGTCTTCCTCTTCTCCAGCGTCGGAAAAATAAGAAGAAGACCCTCACCCAACCCTCTCCCGCAGGCGGGAGAGGGCTTTAGTCGTTCACATCACCGGCACTTCACGTTGCCGCGATCGATCGAGCGGCCGAGCAGCGCGCCGCCGCCCGCCCCGAGCAGCGTGCCGAGCGTGCCGCCGCCGAGCAGGTTGCCCGCAAGACCGCCGCCGACCGCACCGATCACCGTGCCCGTCGTGCCGTCGTTGCGCTTGCAGTAATAGCGCCCGTCGCTGCCGTGATAGACCTGGTCGTCGCGGCCGAGGCGACGCGAGCCGTGATGCTTGTTGTCCTTGTGATAATCGCGCGACGGATCCCAGTTCTGCTGGTCGCCGTGCCATTGTTGCGCGGAGGCGGCCGTCGGCGTCATCGCTACCGGCATCACCAGCATCGCCGCGGTCATCGCGCCCAATATGCTCTTCTTCATCGTCGACTCCTGTCAAAACACGCCCGCACAACCGATCCTTGGCGAATTGGTTGCCCGAATGCGGTGTGGACCGCGACGAATGGCGCGCGTCTGAACGGGCCCGTCAGCGATCCGACAGATTCGGGAAAGACGCGCTGTCCCTCCTCGTCACCCCGGGCTCGACCCGGGGTCCCGCTGCCTTCGATGCCGACCGAAGAAGCGGGACCCCGGCCGTAGAGCCGGGGTGACGAAAAGGAGAAGCGTTTACACCACCGCGCGCGTCGGGGGCGCGGCGTTGACGCCCATCGACTGGAGGTAGCGCTTGATGTTGCGCGCCGCCTGGCGGATGCGGTGCTCATTCTCGACCAGCGCGAGCCGGACGAAGCCCTCGCCCTCCTCGCCGAAGCCGACGCCGGGCGCGACCGCGACCTGCGCGTGGGTGAGCAGCTGCTTGGAGAATTCGAGCGCACCGAGATGCTTGAGCGCGGGCGGGATCGGCGCCCAGCAGAACATCGACGCCTCAGGCACCGGCAGTTCCCAGCCGGCGCGGCCGAAGCTCTCGACCATCACGTCGCGGCGGCGCTTGTAGAGCTGGCGGTTCTGCTCGACGATGTCCTGCGGGCCGTTGATCGCAGCGACCGCCGCTGCCTGAATCGGCGTGAACGCACCGTAATCCAGATAGGACTTCACCCGCGTCAGCGCGCCGATCAGCGTCTTGTTGCCGACCGCGAAACCGATCCGCCAGCCCGCCATCGAATAGGTCTTCGACACCGAGGTGAATTCGATCGCGACATCCTTGGCGCCGGGCACCTGGAGGATCGACGGCGTCGGCACGTCGCCAAAATAGATTTCCGAATAGGCCAGGTCGGACAGAACCCAGAGCTTGTGCTCCTTCGCGAAGGCGACGACCTTGGTGTAGAAATCGAGATCGGCGACATAGGCGGTCGGGTTGGACGGATAGCCCATCACCAGCACCGACGGCTTGGGCACGGTGTAGGCGATCGCATGCTCGAGCCGCGTGAAGAAATCCGGGCCGGGTGCGGCCGGAATCGAGCGGATCGCGGCCCCCGCGATGATGAAGCCGAAGGTGTGGATCGGATAGCTCGGGTTCGGCGCGAGCACGACGTCGCCGGGCGCGGTGATCGCCTGCGCGAGGTTGGCGAGCCCCTCCTTCGAGCCGAGCGTCACGACCACCTCGGTATCGGGATCGAGATCGACCCCGAAGCGGCGCGCATAATAGCCGGCCTGCGCCTTGCGCAGCCCGGGAATGCCCTTCGACGCCGAATAGCCGTGCGCATTGGGATCGCGCGCGACCTCGACCAGCTTCTCGATGACATGCGGTGCGGGCGCGCCGTCGGGATTGCCCATGCCGAGATCGATGATGTCCTCGCCCGCCGCGCGCGCCGCTGCCTTCATCGCGTTCACTTCGGCGAACACGTAGGGGGGCAGGCGACGGATGCGGTAGAATTCCTCGGACATCGGGCAGGACCTTTTCTCGGATGGCTCGCCAAGCAGGCGGCGCGCGCGGTATAGCGGGATACGGCGCGCGGGCACAGGCGCTTGTCGACGGAGAACGGGATGACGCACGGCGAGGGCGATACGGTGATCGCGGCAGGCATGCTGACCCCGACGCTCGACGAACTCCAGCACTGGACGGGCGTGATCGGCCGCGCGCAGCAGCTCATGCTCGAATATGCCGCGACGCAAGCAGCGAAGGCGGCGAAGGTGCCGACCAGCTTCTCGCCGCCCGATTTCTCCAGCCTGCTGATGATGCCCAATCCGATGAACGTCGGCGTCGATGCCGCGAAGCTCGCCGATGCGCAGGCCGATTTCTGGAAGGACAGCCTGACGCTCTGGCAGCGCTTTCTGAGCCCCGGCGAGGCGGCGCCCGCCGCGCCCGAAAAATCCGATCGCCGGTTCGCCGCACCGCAGTGGCGGGACAATCCGCTGTTCGATCTGATCCGCCAATCCTATCAATTGCTGTCCGATCACATGGTGCGATCGGTCGGCACGGTCGAGGGGCTGACGGACAAGCAGCGCGAGCAGATGCTGTTCGCGACGCGCGCCTTCGCCGACGCCATCGCGCCGAGCAATTTCCTCGCCACCAACCCGCTCGCGCTCGAGAAGATCATGGCGACGCGCGGCGAGAGCCTGCTCCGGGGTCTGGAAAACCTGCTCGGCGATCTCGATCGCGGCCAGCTCACGCATTCGGACCGCAGCGCGTTCACGCTCGGCGAGACGATCGCGGCGACGCCGGGCAAGGTGATCTACGAGACGCCGCTGTTCCAGCTGATCCATTACGCGCCGACCACGGCCACGGTCGCGAAGACCCCGCTGGTCGTGTTCCCGCCGTGGATCAACCGCTTCTACATCCTCGATCTAAACCCCAAGAAGAGCTTCGTGCGCTGGGCGGTTGAGCATGAATTGAGCGTGTTCATGGTCTCGTGGAAATCCGCCGACGAAAGTCTCGCCGCGACCACGCTCGACGATTATGTCGCAGCGCAGATCGAGGCGATCGACGTGGTGCGCGACCTGCTCGGCGTCGAGGCCGTCCACGCGATCGGCTATTGCGTCGCGGGCACCACCTTCGCCGCGACGCTCGCGCTGCTCCACGCCCGCGGCGAGGCCGCCAAGGTGGCGAGCGCGACCTTCTTCACCGCGCAGGTCGATTTCTCCGCGGCGGGAGACCTGTCGCTGTTCGTCGACGACACGCAGCTCGGCCGCATCGCCGAACTCGCGGGCGAAAAGGGCTATCTCGACGGCCGCTACCTCGCCGCATCGTTCAATCTGCTGCGCGGGCGCGACCTGATCTGGAACTACGTCGTCCAGAATTACCTGATGGGCGAGGATCATCCCGCCTTCGATCTGCTGCACTGGAACGGCGACACCACCAACCTGCCCGCCGCCTGGCACCTCGCCTATCTGCGCGATTTCTACCGCGACAATCTGCTCGCGCGGCCGGGCGGGATCGCGGTCGCGGGGACGCCGATCGACCTCAAGACGGTGACCACGCCGAGCTACGTCCAGGCCGGTCGCGAGGATCATATCGCGCCGCCCGAAAGCGTCTGGAAGATTACCGAGCATTTCGCCGGGCCGCTGCGCTTCGTGCTCGCCGGATCGGGGCATATCGCGGGCGTCGTCAATCCGCCCGAGGCGGGCAAATATCAATATTGGACGAGCGACGAACCCGCTGCCTCGCTCGCCGATTTCGTCGCGCAGGCGCGCGAGACGAAAGGCAGCTGGTGGCCGGATTGGCGCGCGTGGCTGGCCGAACGCGACGGCGCGATCGTTCCCGCCAAAACCGCGCGCATCCCCGGCAAGGGCAAGCGCAAGGCGATCGAAAACGCCCCGGGGCGCTACGTTTCGCAGCGCTGACCACGGCTCGGCGCGGCAATTTATCGGCTCGCCGCACGGATTATGCTGCAGCGCACAAAAGCGCTTGCGTACGGGCACGCCTATAAGTATTGTGCAGTGCAACATAAGCGTCATGGAGTGTGCGTTTCATCATGTCCGACAAGGCGAACAAGCCCGAGCCGACGATCGAGGCAGCGAAGCCCGCTTCCGCACCGACCACCCCGCCGCGGCATGATCCGGTGCCGGCGCCCGTCGCCGCCGAGAAGGCTCCTGCCGAATCGAAGCCGGTAGCCGCCAAGCCGAAGCTCTCGATCGCGACACCGGCGAAGGCCGAGCCCGCCGCGCCGAAGCCGACGATCGCCCGCGAGGCGGCTCCCACGCCGACCGAGGACGTCAAGCGCAAGCGTGGCCGGCCGTTGGGCTCCAAATCCAAGACGGTCGCCAAGGCTGCCCCGGCGAAGGCGCCGGTCGCCAAGGCGCCGATCGCCAAGACGTCGGCCACCAAGACGTCGGCCACCAAGGCAGCGGTCGCGAAGCCGGCAGCCGCCAAGCCGGCGATCGCCGCCAAGCCCGCTTCCAACAAGCCCGTTTCCGCCAAGCCGATCAAGATTCCGACGAAACCCGTGGCCCCCCGTGCGGCGGCCATTTCCAGCGAAGGACCGAAGACGATGACCGACACCATCACCAAGATCCAGGATGCCGCCAAGAAGTTCACCGGCGACGCCGGCGCGCGCAGCCAGGCGATGTTCGGCGACTTCAGCGGCCGCGCCAAGGGCGCCTACGAGAAGAGCGCGAAGCTGACCGAGGAGTTCACCGAATTCCAGAAGGGCAATGTCGAGGCGCTGGTCGAATCGTCGAAGCTCGCCGCCAAGGCCGCCGAGACGCTTGGCCAGGGCGCCGCCGACTATGCGCGCAAGTCGTACGAGACCGGCACCGCGGCGTTCAAGACGTTCGCATCGGCCAAGTCGCCGACCGAGCTGTTCAAGCTGCAGAGCGACTATGTGAAGTCCTATTTCGACTCCGCCGTCGCCGAGGGCACCAAGCTGACCGAATCGTGGCTCAAGCTCGCCGGCGACGTCGCGCAGCCGCTGTCGAACCGCGTCGCGGTCGCGGTCGAGAAGGTCAAGGCCACCGCCGCGATCTGATCCCGACCTGCTCCCTTCCCTCTCGAGCGAGGGGTCGGGGGTGGGTATCGGCCGGGCGATACGGATAGCTGCGCGCATCGGCAGCCGTATCGACCGGCCAAGACCCACCCAAACCCTCCTTCTCGGGTGGGGCTTAAGAAACGGCCGTCCTGCGCGCGCGGGGCGGCCGTTCGCTTTTATCGCGTCGCCGCACAAAGCTGACCGCGCCTCTTGCTCTGCGGGGGGCGGATGCCATATTCTGCCTCACAGATGCATATGCTCGACACCATGACCGATCCGGCGCCGGACACCCTCCGCGCGATCCGCGTGACCGCCGCGAACAAGGATGGCGAGGATACCGGCAACGGCGTCGGCGTCGCCACCCGCACGCGGACGCGCACCAAGAAGCCGTCGCTCTACAAGGTGCTAATGCTCAACGACGACTATACGCCGATGGAGTTCGTCGTGCTCTGCCTGCAGCGCTTCTTCCGGATGAGCATCGAGGATGCGACGCGCGTGATGCTTCACGTCCACCAGAAGGGCGTCGGCGTCTGCGGCGTGTTCAGCCACGAGGTGGCGGAGAGCAAGGCGACGCAGGTGGTCGATTTCGCGCGCCAGCAGCAGCACCCGCTGCAATGCACGATCGAGAAGGCCTGACCGGACGTCCCGGCCCGGGCGCCCCGAGCGGGTGCCTGCCCGACGATCAGGTCAGAGGCGTGACGCGGACGCCATTCGCTCTTCGGTGACCGGATAGCCGGCGTCGGCCGGGATGCACAGCCACGCGCCGTCGGCGCGCTCCTCGATCCACGGCGCGATGGTCCGTTCGGGCAGCCCCAGCGCCTGGTCGCGGGCCTGTGCGAAGCGGTCGAACTGCGCCAGCCGCTCGAGCAGTCGCCGCGTCGGGAAGATTATCCGCCCCCGCCCCGCGCTGCACTCCTCCAGCACGTCCTGCGCGGTCGCCCAGAAGGCGGCGCTGCTTTCGGTGCCGTCGGCGGTCGGTTCGGCGGCATCCGCGCGCGCCGGCGCAAGATAGAAGCGCGTATCGAAGCGCCGTGGCGCCGATGCCGGCGGCAGCCACCGCGCGAAGAGCGTCAAGTCGGCGGGATCCGCCGCATCGACGATGCCGGTTTCCTCGCCCGTCTCGCGCACCGCCGCGATCCGCGCCGCCATGTCGTCAACATCGGTGGTTGCGCGGTCCTCGGCCGATGCGCGATCGGCCGGATCGATGCGTCCGCCCGGAAATACATAGGCGCCCGGTGCGAACGCGAGCGCATCGCTGCGGCGCACGAAAAGGATTTCGGGCGCCGCTCCAAGCCGGTCGCGCATCAGGATCAGCGACGATGCCGACAGGATAGCGCCGCTATCGATCATCCGCTTACCATTGTTTAATCTTTATCAAGTCGCCAGATGCCTCTGATTGGTCTATGAAAGTTTGCCGCGACGTCGGCCATCCGGGGGGAATGTATGAGCGCAGTCGGCTTACTCTGCCGAGTATTGGGACATCGTCGGAAACGGCGCAAGGTTTGGCACGATGGCGTCGACTATCGTGCCCCTTGCGTGCGGTGCGGTATCCCGCTCGTCCGCGACATGAACGGGCAGTGGCGCGCGTTCGATCTGGCGGTCGACGCGCCGGTGGGTTCGCAACAGCGCGGAGCACGCCCGACGCATCACGACTGACGAGATCGTTTTAGGGCGTATCGACATTCAAAAGTCCTCCCCCGCCAGGGGGAGGTGGCGCCGAAGGCGACGGAGGGGGAGGACGGCGGTGCGTTCGCGATGGACGATACCGCGTCCTCCCCCTCCACCATCCTTCGGATGGTCCCCCTCCCCCTGGCGGGGGAGGATTTCTCGGCCTTCGCCTGAATGTCGATACGCCCTAGGCGGACGGGATCAGGCCCGCCACGTAAAAACCGACGCAGAACAGGATGCCCCCGCCGATCAGCATCGGCGGGGGGATGCGCGATCGCAGCAGCAGCGCGGTCGACGCCAGCGCGATCAGCCGGGTCGGCCAGCCGCCCGCCATATCGAGCAGCAGGACATAGACCGCGGCGAGGATCAGCCCGGCGGCGACCGGACGCAGCCCCTCCTCCATCGCCACCTGCCAGCGCGCGCCGGGGTTGCGCGACCAGAGGCGTGCCACCCCGTAGACCAGCAGCGACGTCGGGCCGAAGATCGCGATCGTCGCCACGATGGCGCCGACCAGCCCGTCGACCTGCCAGCCGATCAGCGTGACGATCAGCGAGCCCGGCCCCGGCGCCATCCGCGAGATCGCGAACGCATCGACGAACTGCTGCGGCGTCATCCAGTGGTGCACCGCGATCACCTGGTGCCGGATTCCCGGCAGCGCGCCCTGGCCACCGCCGATCGTGACGAGCGACAACGGCGCGAATGCCGATGCGATAGCCAATGCGCGATGCCCGGTCATCGCGGTGGACATCGCGCCGATCGCGGCCGGAGATAGGCGAGCACCACGCTCAGCGATCCGCACCCCGCGACGGCCCACAGGATCGGCCAGTGGAGCAGCGCGACCATGGCGAACGTCGCCGCCATGATCAGCAGCGGTATCGCGGTGCGGGGCACCCGCCGCGCGGTCGCGATACCCATCGAGAAGGAAAGGCCGATCGCGGCGGCGCCCGCGCCGAGCAGGACGATGTGGGTCAGCGGATAGCGTGCGACCAGGCCGAAACCGCTCGCCAGCAGGATGATGACGACCGCCGCGGGCAGGATGATCCCGGCGACCGCGGCGATCGCACCCGGCAGACCGCGCAGCCGATAGCCGATCCAGATCGCCATGTTCTTGACGTTCACGCCGGGCAGCGCCTGCGATATCGCCAGCCCGTTGAGGAATTCCTCCTCGCCGATCCAGCCGCGGTCGGTGACGAATTCGCGCAGCAGCCAGCCGCTCAATCCACCGCCGAAGCTGGTCAGCGAGATGCGCGCGAAGACCAGGAAAAGACCGAGCGTCGTCGGCCCGTCGCCCGGCCCGTCGCGCGATTTAGGGCTCGGTTCGGCGCCCCTCACTCGTAGCGGAGGCCCAACTGCTCGAGCTTCGAGCGCATGTCGTAGATGTCGAGGCCGAGTTCGCCCGCCGCCAGGCGCACCCGCTTCGATTCCTCGTTCGCTTCGCGCGCGCGCGCCTTTTCGAGCACGCCCGCCGCATCGGCGCGCGGCACGATGCACACGCCGTCGTCGTCGGCGACGATCACGTCGCCCGGCAGGATCGCCGCACCAGCACAGACGATCGGGACGTTGACCGATCCCGGCGTCGCCTTGACCGTGCCCTGCGCGAAGATCGCCTTGGACCATACCGGGAAACCCATCGCGGTCAGGTCGCGGACGTCGCGGACGCCGGCGTCGATCACCAGCCCGCGGCATCCCCGCGCCATCGCCGACGTCGCGAGCAGATCGCCGAAATAGCCGTCCTCGCACGGGCTGGTGGGCGCGAGGACGAGGATGTCGCCCTGCTTGAGCTGCTCGATCGCGACGTGGAGCATCCAATTGTCGCCCGGGGGTGCCGAAATGGTGACGGCGGAGCCGGCGATACGTGCGCCGGGATAGATCGGGCGCATGTGGCTGGCGAGCAGCCCGGTGCGGCCCTGCGCCTCGTGCACCGTCGCCACGCCGGCCTGTCCGAGTCCCTCGATCACCGCCGCGTCCGCGCGCTCTGTCCGTGTTACGACCGTCGCGTTCATCATATCGTCCTTCTGCCGTTGCCGGGACGGTGGGCGCCGCGGCCGGCTTCCGCCAGTCGAAATCCTGGCGCATCCATAAGTTCGTGCTATCGATCGCGCCATGGTGGAGCCGTTCGATTTCAATCTTCGTCATCTCGATGCCATCGTCGCGGTCGCGCGATGCGGATCGATCAGCGCCGGCGCGGTGGATGCCCATCTCTCGCAGCCGGCGCTGACCCAAGCGCTCTCGAAGATCGAGAGCCAGCTTGGCCATCCGCTGTTCGATCGGCACGCGCGCGGCGTGTCGGCGACGCCTGCCGGCGCGCTGTTCCTGCCCCGGATCCGGCGCGCGCTCGATCAGATCGCGACGGACGGCCGGGCGGTGCGGCGCTCGGCCAGACTGCCGCCGATCCTGTTCCTGGAGCGGCTGGTCGGCATGGCGCAGCTCCGGGCGCTGTCGGCCGTCGAGCGGTTCGAGAGCTATGCGATGGCGGCGCGCGAACTCGGGCTGTCGGAGCCGACGGTGCACCGCGCGGTCAAGGATGTGGAGCTGGCGCTCGGCACGCCGCTGTTCCTGCGTACCGGGCGGACCATCCGTCCGACCGCGGCGGCGACGCGGATGGTCCGCGCGATCCGGCTCGCCTTCGTCGAGATCCGCTCCGGGCTCGACGAACTGCGCGCGCTGACCGAGGCGGGCGCGGGTCATGTCCGGATCGGCGCGCTGCCGCTGCCGCGAGCGAGCCTGCTGCCGCACGCGCTCGCGCGCTTCGTGACGACGCATCCGCGCGCCACGATCAGCGTCGCCGAAAGCGCCTATGTCGATCTCCTGAGCGATCTGCGCAACGGCACGATCGACATCATCATCGGTGCGCTGCGCGATCCGCTTCCGGCCGGCGACGTCGTGCAGGCGCGGCTGTTCGTCGATCCGCTCTGGATCGTCGGGCGGTCGGGGCACCCGCTCGCCGATCTCGGCGTACCGCAGGCCGATGCGCTCGCCCGCTATCCCTGGGTCGTCAGCGCGCCCGGCATCCCGATGCGCGGGATCTGGGACGCGCTGTTCGCGGCGACCGAACCGCCGCAGACCCGGATCGAATGCAGCTCGATCCTGACCGCGCGCGGATTGATGGTGCAGGGCGATTGGCTCGCGCTGCTGTCGTCGGACCAGTTCCGCATCGAGCAGGCGGCGGGCCTGCTCGTGCCGATCGGCCCGCCGCTCGCGGGGTCGGCGCGCTGGATCGGCTTCACCATACGCAAGGATTGGCGGCCGACCGCGACCCAGTCCGCGTTTATCGAAGCGCTGGAGGCGGCGGCGCGAGAGCGGCCCTATCAAGATTGAATGGCTCCGGATGTCATTCAATGCGGCATTTGCAAGCGAGGCGCGTAGCAGCGTTCCATCCGCCTGTTCCCCGCGAAGCGCTGTTGGAGCCGCACGCCCATGATCATCGATTGCCACGGCCATTATACGACCGCCCCCGCTCCCCATACCGCCTGGCGCGACGCGCAGATCGCGGCGGGGAAGATCGGCGGCGACAGCGATCCCGCCTATCCCGTCATCTCCGACGACGAGATCCGCGAGACGATCGAGGACAATCAGCTGCGCCTGCTGCGCGAGCGCGGTGCGGACATGACGATCTTCAGCCCGCGCGCGTCGACGATGAGTCCGCACATCGGCAGCGAACCGATGAGCATGGCGTGGACCCGGCATTCCAACGACCTGATCAAGCGCGTCGTCGATCTCTATCCCGAGACGTTCATCGGCGTCTGCCAGCTGCCGCAATCGCCCGGTATGCCGATCGCGCATTCGATCGCAGAGTTCGAGCGCTGCATCGTCGAGTACGGCTTCGTCGGCTGCAATCTCAATCCCGACCCCTCGGGGGGCAAGTTCGATGCGCCGCCGCTCACCGACAAGGCCTGGTATCCCTTCTTCGAGAAGATGGTCGAGCTCGACGTGCCCGCGATGATCCACGTCTCGGGCAGCTGCAACCCGGCAATGCACGCGACCGGCGCCTATTATCTCGCCGCCGACACGATCGCCTTCATGCAGTTCATCGAAGGCGATCTGTTCCGCGATTTCCCCTCGCTGCGCTTCATCATCCCGCACGGCGGCGGCGCGGCGCCCTATCATTGGGGACGCTACCGGGGGCTCGCCGACATGCTCAAGCGGCCGCCGCTCGCCGAGCATGTCATGAAGAACGTCTATTTCGATACCTGCGTGTATCACCAGCCGGGCATCGACCTGCTGGTCGAGGTGATCGACATCGACAATATCCTATTCGGCTCGGAGATGGTCGGCGCGGTGCGCGGCATCGATCCCGAGACCGGCCAGTATTTCGACGACACCAAACGCTATATCGACGCGCTGGCGATCCCGGACGCGGACAAGGCCAAGATATTCGAAGGCAATGCGCGGCGCGTCTATCCGCGTCTCGACACGCAGCTGAAGGCGCGCGGGCTCTAGCAAGCGATGACATACCAGTTCGCTGTCACCCCGGGGGAAAGCGATCCGGAGCGACAGGCGCCGAGTTGGATCGCTTCGTCGCTACGCCTCTTCGGGACGACGGGCGGCGGGACAGGCGTTCGCCTCCCCGACCGCGATCAGTGTGCCACGACGTAGCCCGCGATCGCCTTGACCTGCGCGTCGTTGAGCGGCTGCGGATAAAGCTTGGGCATGCCCGGCGGCGGCGCCATGATCAGCTTCGCCACGGCCGCGCTGTCGCGCACCTGTCCCTCGGCCTGCAGATTGGGGCCGACGCCGCCCTGCTTGTTCGCGCCGTGGCATCCCGAGCAATTCTGCAGATAGGCGGCCTTGCCGTCCCCGCCGGCCGGCGCGGTGTTCGCCGCCAGCCTGACGTTGGCGGCGGCGGCAGCGTTCTGCGCCGGGCGCGACGCCACGACGTAATTGGCGAGAAGCGGTATCGTCGCGGCAGGCCGCGGCGAGGGCAGCGACCGCAGATAGGCGGCGATCGCGACCAGATCGGCATCGGGCAACACCGCCTGGCCATATGCCGGCATCGATCCCTTGGGCGACCGCACGTAGCGGACGAACGCCGCATCATCGAGGCCGAGCGGCACGATCGTCGCGCCGATCCCGCGCGCGCCCTGGCCGACGCGGCCGTGACACAGATAGCAGCCCTGCGCGGTGAAGGCGCTCCCGCCCGTCGCCAGGTCGTTCGACCGATCGGCGGTGGTGGGGGCGGTGTGCGCCGCCGGGGCGGCGACGATCGTGCCGACCGCGAGCAGGATCGACGAGGCGAGGATCGGAAGAGTTCGGCGCATGGTGATCACCTCGGTTGGGTCAGGATGTCGAGAAGCGCGGGCTTGCCGCTTTTGACGATGTCGAGCGCGGCGGCGATCGCCGGCGCGAGCTGCGCAGGATCGTCGATCGGGCCCTTGGACCAGACCCCCAAGCTGCGCGCCAGTGCCGCGAAATCGACGTCGGGATCGGTAATGGTCGTGCCGATCGGCCAGGTCGTCGGCCCGCGACCGCGATAATCGGCCATCCGCTTGAGGTGCATCGTCTCCTGATGCCAGGCGCGGTTGTTGTGGGCGATGACGAGCAGTGGAATGTCGTGATGCGCCAGCGTCCACAGCGCGCCCGGCAGCATCAGCAGGTCGCCGTCGCCCTGGATCGAGATCGAGATCCGGCCCGCATCCCGGTGCGCCAGTGCCGCGCCGACCGAAGCGGCGGCGTTGTAGCCGACGCCGTAGCCGCCCGGTCCGCCGATATATTGGTGATGCTCGGTGATGTCCCACAACCGCATCGGCCAGCCGCTGATGTTGCTCACGTCGGAGACCAGCGCCCAGTTCAGGTGCTTCGCCTGATCCCACAATTCCATCGACAGCCGCGCGGTGCTGATCGGCGAGGCGTCCCACCCGTTGGCGGCGGCGGTCGCATCGGCGGAGCGCATCTGGCGGTGCGCGTCGACCAGCGCGGCCTTGCGCGCGGCGATCGTCTTGCGGTGCGCCGCGGTCAGTCGCGCCTCGATCGCGTCGATCAGCTGCGGCATCGCGGTCTCGGAGTCGGCGTCGAGCGTCAGGTCGGTGGCGAGATAGCGCTGCACGTCCTGCACGTTGCTGCGCGCCGAGCCGTAGCTTGCGCTGATCCCGATCACCTTGGCGTCGGGGCGGATCTTGCGGACCGCCTCGCGGTCGCGCTTGTCGGGCACGTCGTAGGCGACGCCCCAGATGTCGGTGAGCTCGAGCCCGAGGATCAGGTCGGCCGAACCGAGCAGCGAGGCCTGGAGGCCGGTCTGCGCGAGATAGTGGTCGGTGGGCATGTTGAGCCGTCCGCCGCGATCGATCACGGGCGCGTTGAGCAGTTCCGCCAGCTTGACCAGCGACCGCATGCCCTCCGCGGTGCGCGCCGCGCGATCGGCGACGATCACCGGCTGCGAGGCGGCGAGCAGCATGTCGGCGGCCTGCCCGATCGCGGCGGGATTGCCGCCCGGCGGCGCGACCAGCGCGAGCTTGGGCACCGGCAGCGCGGCGCGATCGGCGATCGGCTCTTCCTGCAATTCGGTGTCGCAGACGATCAGCACGGGATCGCAGGGCGGCGTCATCGCGACCTGCATCGCGCGCATGAAGGATTCGCCGTAATGGCCGATGCTGACCGGCGTATCGTCCCATTTGACATAGTCGCGCACGAACGCGCCGACGTCGGCGGCGGAATGGAACCACTCGACGCCGGGGCGCCGCTTGGTCTCGTCGAGACTGTTGCCGACGATCAGCATCATCGGCACGCGGTCGCACCACGCGTTGTAGATCGCCATCGAGGCATGCTGGAGCCCGACGGTGGTGTGGATCAGGGCCGCCATCGGGTGGCCCGCTGCCTTGGCGTAGCCGTGCGCGATCCCCGCCGAGATCTCCTCGTGCACGCAGACGATCAGCTCGGGCGCTGTGTTGCCCCCATAGTTGACGATCGACTCGTGCAGGCCGCGGAACGCCGAACCGGGGATGGCGGCGATATATTTGATCGCCGCGCCGCGCATCAGATCGACCATGTAATCCGAACCCGGATTGACGATCGGATTGTCGCCGTCGGTCCGCTGCATCGGCACAGTGCCGGCCTCGGCGTGCGCCGCAGCCGACGTCGGCACGCCGGCCGCGGGCGCCGTGGCGGCCTTGCTGTCGTCCGTGGTGCGACCCAATACCGGTGCCGCCGTCGAGACCGCGCCGAGCACGAGCGATCCCTTGAGGAATTGGCGGCGCCCCTTGGCATCCGTCACGCGGCTCATTCGCCGCCCACTTCCTGCGCGGGGAAGCCGATCAACGATACCAGATCGATCGTCAGCTTAACACCGAAGGTGAGGAGGTTCTTCGGCACGAAGTTGATCTTGGGGATGTTCGAGGCCTCCGGGTTGACCGTATATTGCACGTTGGGCGTGACGCGGATCGCGCGGCCGATGCCGACGCCGTAATTGAGCTCGAAATTGACCTCATTGGGGTTCTCGTCGACCGACGGGCCCTTGAGATGGACGCGCGTGTCGTGGAGGAAGGCGATCTCGCCGGGGCTGACGTGGAGCCACGACACGCCGAAGGCGACCGTGTCGCGCTCGCGGCTCTCGAACGGCTGGCGCAGGATCAGGCCGCCATAGATTTCGCGATCGATCACCTCGTCGCGCTCGAGCGGCTTGGCGATGCCGGCAAATGCGGTGAGGCTGCGCAGCTTGTTCATGTCGGGCCGCCAGATCGTGCGGTCGCCCATCAGGTAGACGCCCTGCCGGAGCGACGTCGCGGTGCGCAGCGCGGTGCCGGTCAGCCCGGCCGACTGGCCCTTCGCGTTGTAGAACACGTCGTTGCGCGTCGCGGTGCTCGCATAATAGCCGGCCTTAAGTTCGGTCGGGAACATCGTCTTGCGGAAATTGGTGTCCTGGTAGCCGATCTCGAACGGCACGGTGAATCCGGTCGCGCCCTTGGTCGACCAATGGTGGAAGCCATTGCTGTCCGCGATCGTCGGGTTGACCTCATAGGCGCCCGCTTCGGCATAGACTTTCGAACTGAACGAGTATTTGACGTTGCCGCCCCACGTCGCCGACGGCAGCAGGCCGAAGCCCGTCTCGGAGTTGAGCACCGTGGGCACGCCGCAGGTCGAGCCGTTCTGGAAATAGCAGTTCGAAACGAGATGTCCGTAATAGGCGGTCGTTCCGAGCCGGCCGACGATCACGTCGAGATGATCGTGGAACAGACGCTGCTCGAACGCCATCAACCCGAAATGCCACTGGGGAAACTCGTTCTTGTAGATGTCCTGCTGTTTGAAAAAGGTGCCCGTGATGTGTTTCGAGGCGCCTTCGCCATAATCGCGGTAGCCGGTGATATGGAGGCTGGCACCCTTCCATCCGACAATCTTGTCGAAGTCGAGATCGGTGCCGATGTACCACTGGCCGACATTGTCGTCGCCCTTGCCCCGGCTCGCGCCGCCGCGATCGATGTCGGCATATTCGTTGGTCAGCAGCGAGCGGAAACGGATGCCGTGGTCGGCGAGCGTCCGGCCGAGCGTCGACAGCGGGCCGGTGCGGTTCTGGCCGTTCTCGGGCGAGCCGAACACCTTGCGATTGGGGTTGTCGTCGCCGAGGATCGGCCCGGCGGGCGCGTTGCCACGCGTCTGGGCCGGTGTCGGTGCCGAAGCGGGCGTCGAGGCCGGCGCGTCGGCCGACGTAGCCGAGGGATCCTGCGTCGTATTGGGCGCGGAGGTCGTCTGCGCGAAGGCCGGTGCGGCCATGATCAAGGCGAGTGCGGTGGCGCAGGCAAGTTTCATTTCGGTCATCATTTCTATCCCCTCGATGTCGCCGCGTTTTCGCGGTCCTGTGATGTGCGGCCGAACAGCACGGCCGATCAGGCGGCGGCGCGGTAGCCTTCGTCGAGCTCGTGCCCGAGCGCGTCCCGATCGAGCGCCTTTTCCCAATGTCCGACCACGACGGTCGCGACCGCGTTGCCGGTGATGTTGGTGAACACGAAGGCCGAGGAGAGCAGCCGATGGATGCCGATGATCAGCGCCATCGCCGCAACCGGCACCGCATGGCTCGCCGCGAGGGTAGTGGCGAGGATGACCAACGCCGCCCCCGACACGCCCGCGGCCCCCTTGCTGGTGATCAGCAGCACCGCGAGCAAGCCCAATTGGTGCGGCCAGTCGAGCGGCGTACCCGTCGCCTGCGCGAGGAAGATCGTCGCGCCCGCGAAATAGAGGCAGGTGCCGTCATGGTTGAAGGTGTAGGCGGTGGGAAGCACCAGCCCGACCACCTCCTCACTGACCCCCAGCTTGGTAAGCTTCTGCGTGAGCTGCGGGAACACCGTCTCGGACGAATTGGTGCCGAGCACGAGGACCAGCTCGGCGCGGATGTAGCGCATCAGCTTGAACAGGCTGAACCCCGCCCAGCGCGCCACCGGCCACAGCACGAGCAGGATGAACAGGATACAGGTGACGTAAAATTCGGCGATGAAGCTGCCCAGCGCGGCGAGCGTGCCGAGCCCGAACTGGCCGACGGTGAAGGCCATCGCGCCGAAGGAGGCGAGCGGGGCGAAGCGCATCGCGAAGCCGATGATCCAGAACAGCGCCTTGGTGATGCCCTCGATCCCGCGCAGCACGGGTTTGCCTGCGTCGCCCGCCGATGCGAGACCGACCGCGAACAGTACCGAGAAGAACAGGACTTCGAGGATGTCGCCCTTGGCGAAGCCGTCGACCGCGGTCGACGGGATCACGTTGAGCAGGAACTCGACCGCGCCCTCGGGCTTCTTGCCGTGCCCGCTGGTATAGACCTTGACCGCATTGGCATCGAGCAGCGCGGGATTGATGTGCATGCCGACGCCGGCCTGCCACACGTTGCCGACGACCATGCCGATCAGCAGCGCGATCGTGGTGATCACCTCGAAATAGATCAGCGCCTTGATCGCGATGCGGCCGACCGACTTCATGTCGCGTGCGCCCGCGATGCCGTGGACGACGGTGCAGAAGATGATCGGCCCGATCACCATCTGGATGAGCTTGATGAACGCATCGGCGAACGGCTTCATCGCCTGGCCCCACGTCGGCAGCAACGCGCCGAACGCGACGCCGAGCGCCATGCCGACCAGCACCTGGAACGACAGATCCCGGTAGAAGGGTTTGCGCGCGATCGGTGCCGCCGGCGGGGCCGGATGCACGGGGGCGTCTGCAGTGGCTGCGATCGTCATCATCTTGTCCTCTCCGTCCGCCGATTTTACGGTTCGGACGCTGTGTGGGTCGGTGTCAGGTGGCGGCATGCCCTTCGAGCAGCGCCGCCGCCGGCGCCAGTATCTCGTCGGCGCTCAACCGCTGGGTGACCAGCTGCTGGTGTCGACATTCGTCGATGATCTCGGCGAGCGGTTCGCGCAGCGCTTCGATACCGAACAGCGTGACGTCGGGCGTGCCCGCCGGCCGCTCGGCCTCCGCGGCGCCGCGACGAAGCAGTTCGTAGGCCGCGCGGACGGCGTTCGGCTGCGCGTCGAACACCTTGCGGCTTACCGCGACCATGTGGTTGATCGGCATGAAGCCGTGGCGCGCGACCCAGGCCTCGTCAATTGCACGATGGTCGCGGATCACGGGGGCGAATTCGTCGCCCTTGGGCAGATCGTTGCCGAGAATGGCGGCATCGATGTCGCCGTCGCGCAACTGGTCGGGCAGGCTCTTGCCGCTGTCGTCGTGGATGACGAAGGCCGGATCGCCATACTCCTCGACATGCGCGGGATCGTGCGTGACCCAGCGGAAATCCTCGACGCCGAGCCCGTAATCCTCGCGCAGCGCGGCGCGCACCCACATTCCCGTCGTCTGCGTGTAGGCGCGCACGCCGATCCGCTTGCCGACGAGCGACCGCGGATCGATTTCGCCGTCGCTCGACCGCGCGATGATGCACCCGCGCTGCAGCCGCGACGCGACGACCGCGGGCAGCAGCACGATCGGCCTGCCGTAGGCGAGCGCCTGGATCGCGGTGACGATCGCCAGCTCGGACAGGTCGTAGGCCTGGGTGCGCACCATCGGCGCGAACGCCTTGTGGATCGGCTCGACCTCGACGAAATCGAGCGCGACGTCCGGGCTCGACAGTGCGCCGCTCTTGATCGCGCGGGTATGCGGGTAGGAGCCCAGCGCGACGCGCAGACGCGGCGCGTCAGACATGCGCCGTCTCGTGCAGCTTGGGGTAGAGGCCGGCGACGGTGCCGGCGAAGATCGCGTCCTGGTCGCCCGCCGGCAGGTCGCCCAGCGCCGCCCGCGCTTCGCTGAGCAGCGTCTGGAGGCTGCCCTCGGCGGCAGGAAAGTTCGAGCCCCAGGCGATCCGGTCCGCGCCGAAGAGATCGACGACGTGCCGCACGAAACCCTGCGGCGTCGACGCGCCTTCGCTCGCGAGATCGATCGTCCGGTTGGTCAGCTTGAGATAGACGCCGGGCTGGTCGGCGAGATCGAACAGGCTCTGCGCCGCAGCGTAAGGCGGGCCGTCGGCGAGCTTGGGCCGCGCCAGATGATCGAGCAGCACGCGCACCTTCGGGAAGCGATCCAGCAGCGCGCGCAGCATCGGAATGCCGTCGGCGGTCATCTGCAGGCAGACGGGCACGTCGTTCGCCTCGGCATAATCCCATACCGGGAAGGAGCGCGGGTCGTCGAGCCAGCTCGCCTGGCCGGGCATCGTCGTGCCCGTCGTGAACAGCCGCAGCCCGGACAGCCCCGCGTCGAGCCAGCGCTTCATCTGGTCGAGGCCGTCGCCGGCAAGCACGTCGACCGAGAACACGCCGACGAAGCGGTCGCGGTGCGCAGCGACGCTGTCCGCGACGTAGCGGTTGTCATGTCCGAAGACGGTGGAAGCCTGCACGACGACCGCCTTGTCGACCCCCGCCGCATCGAGCGCCGCAAGCAGCCCGTCGGCATCGACGGGGCGCTCTTCGGACCAGGTCGAGCGGTGGCCGCCGAGCGGCGCGGTCGGGTAGCGCACGGGATCCGACGCGATGACGTGGGTATGCGAGTCGATGATCACGGACGTTGACCTCTCTGGCGTTTCTGTCGTTGCGGTCTGCATGGCGGCATTCCGGGGCACCGCTCCCATACATAATCTGGCGCCACCCATAGATTTGTCTTAACCATCTGCGGCATGACATCTGATGTACCGCTCCCGATGGGCAGCCTGCGGCAGTTCGCGATCTTCGGTGCGGTCGTGCGATCGGGATCGGTGGGCGGCGCCGCACGCGCGCTCGGCCTCTCGCAGCCGGCGGTCAGCCATGCGATCGCCCGGCTCGAGAGCCTGCTCGGCATGGCGCTGCTCGATCGCGGGCCGGAAGGCAGCGTAACGACGACGCTCGGCGCGTTGCTCCATCGCCGCGTCGAGCGTCAGTTCGAGCGGATCGCGGCGGGCATAGCGGATATCTGCGGCATCGCGGCCGACAGCGACGCAGTGCGCCACAGATCCGCTGCGCTGACGAGCACGCAGGCGGCGGCGCATCTCGCGGTCGCGGGGCACGGCTCGTTCCGCAGCGCTGCGAAGGCGTTGGCGATTTCCGAACCCGCCTTGCAGCGCACCGTGCGGGAATTGGAGCGGCTGATCGGCATCCCGCTCTACCAGCGCAGGGGGCAGCAGATCGTCGTCACCACCGCCGGCGCGCGGCTCGCGACGAGCCTGCAGCTGGGCTTCGCCGAGATCGAGCAGGCCCGCGACGAGATCGAGGCGTCCCGCGGGCTTTCGGCGGGGCGCGTCACGCTGGCCTGCCTGCCGCTGATGCCCAAATCGGTCCTCGCGACCGCGATCGGTCGGCTGGTCGCCGAATATCCGAGCGTCCAGGTCTCGCTCGAGGAAGGACCCTATGATCGGCTGATCGGCGAACTCCAGCGCGGCGGGCTCGACATGCTGTTCGGCGCGCTGCGCGAGGACGAACAGCACGACGGTATCGAGTCGCGCCGATTGTTCGAGGATCCCTATGTGGCGATAGCCCGGCCCGGCCATCCGCTGGTCGCGCGGCCCGATCCCGACGCGCTGGCCGCGCAGGGCTGGGTCGCGCCGCCCGCCGGCACGCCGCGGCGGACTGCGCTCGAGGCGTTTTTTGCGACGCTGCCGCACCGTCCGCGGATCGTGCTCGAAACGGCATCGGTCGCGATGATGATGGCGACGCTGGTCGAGAGCGACTGCCTCTGCCTCAGCTCCCGCCTCCAGGTCGAAACCGATTTCGCGCTATCGCATCTCGCGATCCTCGACGTGCCCTTCGCGCGGTCGGCGCGTCATGTCGGCATCGCGCTGCGGTCGGACTGGTTGCCGACGCACGTCCAGCGTGCCCTGCTGGCGTTCTTGGAGGAAGCGGCCGACCGCGAAGCCCGCCCCGCCGAGTAGGATCAGCCGTGCGCCCCGCGGCCGGGCAACGAACGACCGCCATCGCTCTGCGTCCGGCGCACGATCGAAGGCTCGAGACGTCTCGACATCTCGCCGTCCCAGTCGGGCACCAGCCCGGCGTCGCGATATTGCCTCACCCAGTCGGCGGCGCTTCGATATCGATCGGCCGTTTCTTCGAAACCGGCGACGAAGTCTTCCATGGTTCTCATCCCACTGCTCTCGCGGGGGAATAACAGCCTTCGGCGCCGATGTGAATCCCGAGAATGCAGCCGCCGCGTCGGGCCGCCGTTCGGCGTTCGATCATCCGGCGCGGCGCGCGCGCTCCGCCATCTCGTTGAGCTGGACGAAGGTTTCCGCGAACCGGCCACCCGCCTCCGCATTGCGAAGCGGGCGTACGCGCTCGACGAGGATCTCGCCCGATGCGGGCTGCGGCGTCCACAGCGCCATCACCTCGTCCGCGAAATCCTCCAGCGGCATGTAGCCCGGCCGCGTCTCCTGCCCGGGCGTGAGGCCGGTCTGGACGCCGGGCGGTGCGATCTCGATCACCTCCACCTTGCCGTCCAGCACGCGGCGGAGGCTGAGCGTGTAGGAATGGATCGCGGCCTTGGTCGCCGAATAGGTCGGCGCCGCGACCATCGGTACGAATGCGAGCCCCGACGTCAGGTTGACGATCGCCGCGCCCGGCCGCGTCGCCAGATGATCGACCAGCGCGTTGGTCAGCCGGATCGGCCCAAGCAGGTTGGTGACGATCGTGGCCTCGGCGTCGGCGAGATCGCGGCGTGCCGAGGCGTCCTCCAGCTTCATGATGCCGGCATTGTTGACGAGCACGTTCAACGCCGGATGCTCGGCGACGACGCGCCGCGCGAAATCCTCGATCGCGGCGGGATCGTCGATATCGAGCGTCATCGCACTCATCCGCTCGCGACCCGCTATCGCCTCGTCGAGCACGTCCTGCCGACGCCCCGCGACGATCACGCTGTTGCCCGCGTCGTGGAGACGCTGCGCCAACGCCGCGCCGATCCCCGATCCGCCGCCGGTGACCAGGATCGTATTGCCGCTCGGATTCATGCACCTGCTCCTGATCGTGTCATTTGCCCGCCGCGCTCACGCGCCAGACGACGTTGCCCAGATCGTCGGCGATCAGCAGGCCGCCGGTGCGATCGATCGCCAGCCCGACCGGGCGGCCGCGCGCGTGATCGTTCTTGTCGAGGAAGCCCGTCACCACGTCCTGCGCCGGCCCGCTCGGGCGCCCGCCGCTGAACGGCACGTAGACCACCTTGTAGCCGTTGAGCGGATCGCGATCCCAGCTGCCATGCTCGCCGACGAACGCGCCGCCCTGATAGGCGGCGGGCAGGTTGGTGCCGACCGAGAAGGCGAGGCCGAGCGGCGCCACGTGCGAGCTCAGCGCATAATCGGGCGGGATCGCACGCGCGACCAGATCGGGCCGCTGCGGTTTTACGCGCGGATCGATGTGTTGGCCGTAATAGCTGTACGGCCAGCCGTAGAAGCCGCCGTCCTTCACCGAGGTCAGATAGTCGGGCACGAGATTTGGCCCGAGCTCGTCGCGCTCGTTGGCGACCGCCCACAAAGTGCCGGTCTGCGGCTCCCAGCTCAATCCGGTGGGGTTGCGGATTCCCGTGGCGAACAGCCGCGACGCGCCGGTCCCGCGATCGATCTCCCACACCGCCGCGCGGTTCAGCTCGGCGCCGATGCCGTTCTCGGTGATGTTGCTGTTCGATCCGACGCCGACATAGAGTTTCGAGCCGTCGCGGCTCGCGACCAGGCTCTTGGTCCAATGATGATCGATCGGGCCGCCCGGCAGTTCGGTGAGCGTGGTGCCGGGCGCGGTGATGCTGGTCTGCCCGGTGACGTAGGGGAAGCGCAGCAGCGCGTCGGTATCGGCGACGTAGAGATCGCCCCCGACCAGCGCGATGCCGAACGGCGAATGGAGATGATCGAGGAACACCGTGCGGACGTCGGGTTTGCCGTCGCCATTGGTGTCGCGCAGCAGCGTGATGCGGTTGGCGGCCTTCTGCTTGGCGCCCGCGAGCGACTGGATCCAGCCCATGATCAGATCCTTGGGCCGCGATACGGGTGCCTTGGGGCCGCTCGATTCGACCACGAGCACGTCGCCGTTCGGCAGCACATAGATCGATCTCGGGTGCGACAGCCCGGTCACCAGCGCCTCGACCTTCATGCCCTGCGGCACCGTCGGCACGGCGCCGTTCCACTGCGCGACCGGCGCGATGCGCATCGGCGGCAACAAATATTGCTTGGGATCGGGGAGCTGCGGATTGGCGCCGATCTGCGTCGCGGGATCGGCGGGCTTGCTGCCGCAGCCGGCGAGCGCAAGCATTGCCGTCGACAGGAGGGCCGCGTTGACGATGGCGCGCATCACAGCGTTCCTTCCGGGCTGGAGCGATAGACGAGCGTGGTGCCCCACCAACTGCTGACGAGTACGAGCACGGCGACGATCCCCGACAGGATCAGCCCCGCCGGCACCACGGAGGTATAGGCGTCGCGGCTGTGGACGAGCGCGTTGACCACCGACAAGGCGAGCACCAGCACGTTGCCGATGCTGTGCGGCGACGCGGATCGCCCGGCATAGCGCCGGCGGTGGACGACATAGTCGACGATCCCGACGATCGCCGCGAGCACGCCCATCACCAGGCCGACCACGATCAGCCACGCCGAGAAGTTCGCCCACATCATCTCGTAGGTCTCGGCATAGACGATGTCGGTCAGGAACGCGCCGGTGAAGCAGGCGATCGGATAGGCCGCGAGGATCACATGCAGCGGATGCGCGGGGCTGACATAGGCCGGGGAGGATCGACGATCGGACATGGCGCTCGATTCCGGTTAAGACGCGCACGTCGTCGAGCGCCCCAGCAATACGATCGCGGTGGCCGGCTGTTCCTTGAGGGCCGACCGACCGGGCGACCGCGGCCATGCGCGCACGACTGGGCAGTAGCCAAACGGAACGGCGCGAACCCGGAGGCGAGACCCGGGCTCGAGACCGGGCGACGACGGTTCGATCTCACGCCATTTTGCTCCGGGTGGGCTTTGTTGCGGGAAGCGCTTGCACGAGGCGATTCTGGGGCACAGGTTGGCATGCATGCGTCGATGGCCAGCCCTCATCCTTCTGCTCGTTCCGGCATCCCTCGCCGCGCAGGCGATCCAGGCCGGCGGATGGGCCGTGACATCCACCGCCGTCGATCTCGATATCCCGGGTGCGCCCAGTTTTCTGCTGCGCATGATGAAGGGCCGATCGAAGAGCGAGCGCAAATGCCTGGACCACACTGCCGCCGCTACAGGCGTGGCGGCGCTGCTCGTGCCGGATCCGAAGGCTCAGTGCCGGGTTGACGCCCAGCGGATCGGCGATGGCCGCTATGCGCAGACGCTGACCTGTCCGCAGAAATCCGGCGCGCCGCTTCAGATCAGGCGCGCGGGCACCTATGACGCCTCGGGTTTCGCCGGCCGTCTCGAGATGGCGGGGCAGACGCCCAAGGGGCCGATGCGCATCGTCCTGGATCAAAAGGCGGCGCGCGTAGAGGGCGTGTGCCGCGGCTGATCCGCCAGACGATATGCGGGCGGTTGCCGCGCAGGCCCGCGAGGGGTGAGCCGTATGGCGGGGCAGCCATAACCGCTCGGTTTCGGTACGGCCCTGGTGTAACGGTGCCGG
>CAXTVK010000014.1:28257-38344 GCA_964247655.1 uncultured Sphingomonadaceae bacterium
GGCGGGGCAGCCATAACCGCTCGGTTTCGGTACGGCCCTGGTGTAACGGTGCCGGCCGCGCCGCCTATGGTAGGCCGTGCAGGCACGGTGCAGATGACGCATGGCTCGCAAGCATTCGAAACACGGCGCATATGACGACTCGAATGTGGACGAGAAGGCTGCCGTCGCGGTGCCGCCCTGCTGGCTGTGCGGCCGGCCTACGGGCAAGACCATCGTGTGGCACCACCCCGTTCCGAAGAGTCGCGGCGGTCGCGACACCGTGCCGATGCACCCGATTTGCCAGCAGACGGTGATCGCCAATTTCACCAATTCCGAACTCGAGCGTCATGGAATGAACGTGGAAGGCCTGCTCGCCGAGCCCTCCGTGCGTAAATTCGTCGATTGGGTAGCGAAGAAGGACCCCGATTTCACCGCCGGGACGACGAAGAAGCAACGCTGATCGGAGCGGTCTCGTCGACCTGTCTATCGTCGTTCGAAGTCGAGCGTCCGTTCGCGATGCGGACGTCGTAAACCGCCATCCGTCATTCGACATTGACGCAGTGCAGCATCGCACCTAACAGCCCGCGCTCTCGATGCGCCAAGCCGATCCGGCGCATCGTGCCCAGCGCTGGAGGCGCCGCGTGACGATGACCATGACCTTCGCCGATCTCGCCCTGGCGCCGTTCCTGCTGCAGGCGCTCGCCGAGGACGGCTATACCAGCCCGACGCCGATCCAGGCCCGGTCCATCCCGCTGCTGCTGCAGGGCCGCGACATGCTCGGTATGGCGCAGACCGGCACGGGCAAGACCGCCGCGTTCGCACTGCCGCTGCTGCACCGTCTGGCCGCCGATCCCCGCCCCGCCCCCAAGGGCGGCGCCCGCGTGCTGGTCCTCGCACCCACGCGCGAGCTCGTGTCCCAGATCGCCGCCGGCTTCGAGCGTTTCGGTCGCCACCAGCCGCTGCGCGTCGCGACGATCTTCGGCGGCGTCAGTCCGTTCCACCAGGTCGCCGCACTCGAGGCCGGCGTGGACGTCATCGTCGCGGCACCGGGGCGACTGCTCGATCTGATCGATCAGCGCCTGTGCGACCTGTCCGCGCTCGAAGCACTGGTGCTCGACGAAGCCGACCAGATGCTCGACATGGGCTTCGCCAAGCCAATCGAGCGCATCGTCGCGACGCTGCCCAGGGACCGGCACACCTTGCTGTTTTCGGCGACGATGCCGAAATCGATCGCGGCGCTGGCCGAGAGCCTGCTGTGCGATCCGACGAGCGTCGAGATCGCTCCACCGTCGACCACCGTCGATCGGATCGAACAGTCGGTCATGTTCCTCGACGCGGCCGACAAGAAGGCGGCGCTGCTGGAATTGCTGCGCACGCCGGAGATGGGTCAGGCCGTCGTCTTCACGCTGCAGAAGAACATCGCCAACGACGTCTGCGCCTTCATCAGCGAAGGCGGGATCGCCGCCGAGGCGCTGCATGGCAACAAATCGCAGGGCCAGCGCGAGCGCGCCCTCGATGCCTTCCGCGCCGGCACCGTGCAGGTGCTGGTCGCGACCGACATCGCCGCGCGCGGCATCGACGTCGACACGGTGACGCATGTCTTCAATCACGACCTGCCGAGCCTGCCCGAAAGCTACGTCCACCGGATCGGCCGCACCGGCCGCGCCGGGCGCAGCGGCTTCGCGATAACGCTGTGCGATGCCGAGCAGCGGGCGTGGCTGCATGACGTGGAGCGCGAAATCGGTCGCACCCTGACGGTGCAGGACGATCATCGATGGCATTGCGAAGTGGCGCGACACTCGACCAAGCGTGCGCCGGTGCTCGGCGGCGGGCCGGTCAAGCAGGTCAAGCCGCCGAAAGAGCCGCGCGAGCGCAAGGTCTGGACCGAGGAAGAAAAGCTCGCCGCGCGCCTGGCGGCTCGGGCCGCCTGACTGGACGATAGAGTTTCGTCGGTCGGCCGCCATCCTGCAAATCGGCCGGAAATCGGGATCGGCTCAGGCGCTGCTCGAACGCCCAGATGACGAAAGCAAGAGCACGCTGCGCTAGCTTCTCGGCATGAGATGCGCCAGTTCGGCGAAGAACTGAATGTGCGCGTCGATATCTCCGCCAAGCCCTTTGGCGGTAGACGGTGCCGCACCGTGCGTCCCGCCGGCATCGCGCCAACGCTTCAGCAATTCTGCGGATTGACGCGGCGTCTCCGCGAATTGCGTCAGGAGCTCGCATCCGAATCCGTCTTGCGGGCGACCGAACGCAGCGAGATGCGCGCGCACGCGCGCCAGCGCATCCAGCGCCCGATCGTCGCCGGCAAAGATGAACCCGTCGCCGAAGCGGGCACCGCGCTCATAGGCCGCTTCGGAATGCCCCCCGAGCCACAACGGGATGGACCGGCGCGGCCGGGGATTGATGCCGGCCCGGTCGATCCGATCGAAGCGTCCTGCGTAGCCGAGCGCTTCGATCGCGTGCACGAACTTGCGGATGGCATCGAGATCCCCGCGACCTCGGTGCTGGGGTAGGCGGCACCGAGCTTCACGCCACGATCTCCCCGGATGCGATTGGCCGGGCGAATTCCCGTTCGACGACCGTCGCGATGCGGAACGAGCCGCGATCGAAGAGCTGCGCCTCGTCGTCGGTTATCTCCTTCGGCATGATCGCAGAGGTGATGAAGGCGAGCGCCGCGTCGAAGACCTGTTCGTCGTCGAACCACAATTCGGTGATCACATCGAACGGGAGTTCGGCGGCCGGGCCCGTCTCGGGGTGCGGCTGTGGATCGATGTAGCGCCTGATATAGCGCGTTATCCCCTGGCCGTAGCGCGCGGCGAGCGGCGCACGCCGCGTCTCGTAATAGTCGCGGAACGCCTCGACCGAAATGTCATGGCGCCGTTTCATGAACAAAAGGATCTTGAACATATCGTCGATCATATAAACCCCGGCGTAATCGGATGCGCGTTCGTCGCGCTGCTCAAATCGATCCGACCCTTTGATCATGCTGGTCTTCGAAAGGGCCGAGCGTCAGTCCGGATCGAACCTCAGCACGATCTTGCCGAGCTGACGCCCGCTCTTCAAATGCCGCAGTGCCTCGTTCAGCTCGTCGAACCGATAGCGGGCGGCGATCACCGGGCGCGACTGGTGAAAGCCGACCGCGCGGTTCATCGCCTCGTAGTCGTGGCGACTGCCGACCTTGGTCGAGAACAGCTCGACGCCCGACGACGCCAGCGACTGGACCGAATTGGGCCGGCCCGTCAGCAGACCGACGAGCGCCACCGTGCCGGAATTGCGGGTCGCCAGCAGCGAACGCTCCACGGTCTCCGCGCCGCCGATCTCCACTGTCAGATCGACACCCTGGCCGCCGGTGAGCCCCCGTACGGCCTCGTCCCAGGCCGGATCGGCCGTATAGTCGATTGTCTCGTCCGCGCCGAGCGCCCTGAGCTGCGCGCAGCGCTCCGCGCTGGACGAGATCATGATCACCCTGGCGCCGAACAGCTTGGCGAACTGGAGCGCGAACACCGATACGCCGCCGCCACCCTGCAGCAGCACGCTCATGCCGGGCTGCAGCGGCCCACCGGCGGTGAGCGCGTACCACGCCGTCACGCCCGCGCACGGATAGGCGGCCGCCTCCTCGAAGCTCAGATGGGCGGGGATCGGCACGGCCTCGGAATGATGGACAACCACCTCCTGCTGCATCGTGCCGGGAACCGCATTGCTGCCGCGCCCGATCGCGCCGCTCGACGGCGTGAACGGCCCACCGATCCAGTCGGGATTGAAGATCAGCGCGACGCGGTCGCCGACCCGAAATCGGCTCACGTCGGGTGCGGCCTCGATCACCTCGCCGGCGCCGTCCGAACCGGGGATCATCGCATCGGGGGCGCCGAACATGCCGGATAGCATGATCGTATCGCGGTAGTTGACCGACGCGGCCCGCACCGCGACGCGGATCTGGCCCCCGGCGATGGGGCCGGGCGAAGGCACCTCCTCGATGGCGGCGGCATCGAGGCCAGCGCGGCGTGCGACATAGGCTTTCAAATCGGCCTCCTCATGCGGTTCGGCCCGGCGTGCCCGTGCGGACGACTTATCGGCAACTCCGGCGGCAGGCCCACGGCAGCGCGGATCCGCTCGGCATCGCACGATCATATGAGGCGATCATGGGGCGGCATAGGGGGCGGCGCGCCGGCCGCGCGTCATCGCAGCCGCGATGGCCAGGGACCTCGCAGTCACCATGGACGTCGACGGGAAGCGTCGTTCTCCGCGGTTTCCGCGCCACGTCGAACCAGTAGCACATTACGTAAGGATTCGGCGCTATCAGGACTGTACGACGGGACAAGGTGATCTTGATGAGAACGTCCGCGCTGGCTCTGCTCGCTCCGGCTCTTTTCGCCCTTGGATCAGCCGGCGGCAAAGCCGCCGCGCCCGATCGGACGATCCGCATCGTGAAGTGCGCTGACTCCGACGGACGCACAAAGTGCGAAACGTCAGTAGAACCGCTTGCACGGGATCTTCATCGAGGCGGCCCGAACGGCTCCTCCGCCTTGTGCAACGACGGCACCTACAGCAAGGCGCTCCACCTCGATCCGGACACCTGCGCCGGGCACCATGGCGTCAAAACCTGGTACGGACATTGACGGCGCATCGTGCACTTTGCAGCGAGGCAACTGTCCTGCGGCCGACGATCGGGTATCGGGCCCCGGCTAAGCCTTTGAAATCAAGCCGGCGGGCGTGGTGGAGCTGAGCGGAATCGAACCGCTGGCCTCTGCAGTGCGATTGCAGCGCTCTCCCATCTGAGCTACAGCCCCGTACCCGCCGGGCGCTCCCTTTAGCCGCGCCCGATGTGGCTTGCAACGCGCAAAATCATCCCGGTCGCGATCGCCCGCGCCTGTCCGCGAACGGCCCGTCGCGTCGCTGGCGCGACCAGCCGCAGCCGGCGCCCGCCGGTCCGTGCCGCGCGGAACAGCGTGCCTGCTCCGCCGTTTCTCCAGCCGATCATCCGGACGCCGCGTGTCGGCGATACCGGAGGGCAATGCTTCCCCAAGGAGAAAGGACTTTCATCATGGGTTATGAACGCAACGATCGCGGCTACGGCCGCGACACCAACCGCCCCGACGCCTATCGCAGCGATGCCGATCGCGCCGACGCCTATCGCGGTGATGCCTACCGGAGCGACGGGCGCCACGATCGCGCCAATCCGCAGGATCGCGGGTTCTTCGAGCGTGCAGGGGACGAGGTCCGCTCGTGGTTCGGCGACGAGGAAGCCGAACGCCGCCGCCGCTACGACGAACGGTTCGACGAACGCTACGATCGCGAGCACGGCAATGATCGCGGCCGCTATGCCGGCTACGGCGCCGGCGATCATGCAAGCGCAAGCTATCCGCGCTACGATCGATCGAACAGCCCGAACGCGGATCGCGGCGGCTATGCGCGCGATCCCTATGCGTCGCGCCAGACCGAAAGCGGCGCCCGCTTCGCCGGCACCGTCGGCGGCGGTCAGCGCACCGATGGCGGACGCGACTGGCGCGACGCCGAATATCGCGCGCTCTACGAGAATCGCGGCCGCGATCGTCAGGACGATCCGCACGGCTATCATGGCTGGCGCGAGCAGCAGATCAGCTCGTTCGATCGCGATTACGACGAGTATCGCCGCGAGAACCAGTCGCGCTTCGCCAGCGAATTCTCTGCATGGCGCGAGAACCGCCAGACGCAGCGGACGTCGCTGCGCCAGGCGAAGGAGCATCAGGAGGTCGTCGGCTCGGACGGCGCGCATGTCGGCACGGTCGATCATGTCCGCGGCGACCGCATCCTGCTGACCAAGACCGACAAGGATGCCGGCGGCCACCATCATTCGATCCCGTCGTCGTGGATCCAGTCGGTCGACGACAAGGTCCACATCGCCAAGACCGCCGAGCAGGCGCATCAGGCGTGGCGCGACGAGGAGAATAACAGCGGGCTGTTCGGCGATCACGTTCGCGGCAACGATGCGGATCGCGGCCCCGCCAATCTCGACCGGAGCTTTTCCGGCACCTACTGACGACGCCCCCGCGTCGGAAGCGAAAGGCCCGGCCACAAGGTCGGGCCTTTTTGCATGGGCTCGGAGACCTGGGGCGTATCGACATTCAGGCGATAGCGGAAAAGTCCTCCCCCGCCAGGGGGAGGGTGGAGGGGGAGGACGGCGGTATCGTCATCGCGAACGCCGCCGCCCTCCCCCTCCGTCGCCTTCGGCGCCACCTCCCCCTGGCGGGGGAGGATGAGCGGATGTCCATACGCCCTTAGCACGCCCATTCTGGCGCTGAATGTCGATCCAGCCTAGTCCTCGCCGCCGAGCGCATAGGTCCGGCAGAAATCGAGATAGCCGGCCTCGTGGCGTGCCGCGAGGCTGACGACGCTGTCCCACAGCCAGGACGGCGCGTTGAGCTTGGCGTCGTGGCGGCGTTGCAGTTCGCCGCGCCATTGCCCGCGCGTCTCGGCATCCATCTGCCGGCCGTGCGCGACGCCGACGACATAGGCGAGGTAGCGCGCCGCCTCGACCGCCTCGTGACGCGAGAATTGATCGACCTCGAGCTTCAAATCCTGCGGGGTCAGCTCGCGCAGCACCACGGGCTTGCCGAGCAGCCGCGTCGCGATCATCCGGTCGCCGAGATTGGGCGACAGCGCGCGCGCGCCCGCGACGACGCGTTCGGCACGGTCGCGCGGCATCGCGGCGCCCTCGGCGACGGGCACGACGGTGCGCACCGCCTCCTTGATGTCGATGAGCGCGAGGTCGCCGGGTTTTCCCTTATCCCGCACGTCGACGATCACCGCGTAGCGCAGCGTGCCGAGCGAGCTGCAGCCCTTGCGCCAATAGGCCGCATCGACGACGCGCAGCCGCCCGCCGGGCTCGTGGCCGAACAGGTCGAGCGTCGCCTTGCGGATGCGCGAGCGCCCGAACAGCGTCTCGATCGCCAGCCGCTCGCGCGGCGACAGCGGCCAGAACTTCCGGCCGAGCGTGATGCACGTGTCTTCGCCGTCGATCCGCTCGCGCGACAATTGCCGCCAGCGCCGCCCCATCGCGTTGTGGCGCACGGTTCGCACCGCCTGCGGCTCGGGCGCACCCTTGCGGTCGTCGGGATCGGCGAGCGCCAGCGCATAGCCCTCGATCATCGCCTCGATCATCCTGGCGGTCATCACGCCGGGCAGGTCCGCGCCGCGCGCCGCGGTCTCGAGCGAGAGCGCGAGCCGGATCAGGTCGTGCGCGGGGTTGCCGATCACGGTCTGGTCGAGATCGCGGATCTGGACGTCGACATGCCCGTCGGCATCCGCCAGCGGGCCGAGATTGCCGATATGGCAGTCGCCGCAAATCCATACCGGCGGCCCGACCGGCACGCGGTTGGCGACCGGCGACGCGGCGAGCCATTCGTAGAAATATTTGGTGCTGCCGCGCACATAGGCATGCGCCGAGCGCGCCATCTTGGTGGCGCGGGTGGCTGCCAGCACGGCGGCGCGATCCCCGACCGCGACGGTCGCGGTCATGCCCCTAGTCCGGAAGGATCAGTCCTGCAACCGCGAGCGGCGGACGAGCACGAAGATCGCCGAGAGCCACATTTGCGCATCGCGGATGAGCGTGCGCGAGATCGCGTCTTCGGTGCGCAATATCCCTTCCTCGACGGCGCCTTCGGCGTAACCGTGTTCGAGTTCATCGGCTCGGGCGAGGACGGAGGAGCGCATGACCAGACGGTAGCGCGCAATCGTTAACGCATCTTGAAGGCGCCGCGCTTTGCGACGAACGGTGCGGCATGACGAGGTCCCCCTGTGGTCGGGGTGCAACGGGCACAAGGCGCGGAAGTTGCGCGGAAATTCTTTCCTTCGTCATCCCAGCGAATGCCGGGGTCTCCTGGAAGGGAGCGCGGCGCCCACCCCGACGAGATCCCAGCCTTCGCTGGGACGACGAGAGTGGATCACGGCTTCAATTTCGCCGTCATGAAACGCACCATCGCGGTGTCGGCTTGCAGCAGGTCCTGGTAGCGCAGGAAGAAGTGGATTTCGTTGGGGACGACCAGCTCCTCGAACGGCACGCCCGCCTTGGTCAGCCGCCCGGCGAGATCGACGGTCTGGTTGAAGCGGACGTTGCGATCGTCGTCGCCCTGGATCAGCAGCACCGGCGAGCGCCACTTGTCGACGGTCGACACAGGCGAGGCCTCGAACGCGGTCTTCATCGTCTCGGCCCAATCGCCCTGTTCGTAGCGCTTGAGCGGCGCGCCGACCTCCTCGCCCAAGGTCCGCGACCAGTCATGGACGCCGTGCCAGTCGACGCCGGCGGCGAACACGTCCGAATTGCGCGACAGCGCCATCGCGGTCAGATAGCCGCCGTAGGAGCCGCCCCAGATGCCGATCCGCTTGGGATCGACGCCGGGCGCCGCCTGCAACCAGCGCGCACCGGCGAGCACGTCCTGATATTCGGCGCCGCCCGCGGGCCCCGCATGCTCGGGCTGTTCGAAGGCGCGGCCGTAACCGATGCCGAGCCGGTAGTTGACCGACAGCACGACGAAGCCACGGCTCGCCCAATATTGGTTCACCGCATAGGCGTGCGCGTAATAGTCCATATAATGCCAGCCGAGCAGCATCTGCCGCGGCGGCCCGCCATGGACGAAGATCAGCGCGGGATGCGGGCCCTTGCCCGATGGGGTGAACAGCTGGCCCTCGATCGGCAGACCGTCGGGCGCGGCGAAGTGGACCGGGGTCGGCGCGACCAGCGCGTCGCTCGGATAATCGCTCGTCTCGATCGGGCGCGGCGCCTTGCCCTCGGCGAGCGCGACCGCCGCGGGATGCTGCGGATCGGAGGCGACCAGCGCGACGCTCCTGCCCGCCGCCACCGGATACCATTCCGAGCCCCTGCCGCCCGAGAGCGCGACCGGCGCGCCGCCGTCGAGCGTCACGCGGTAGGCGTGGCGGCGATCGCCGTCGCCCGGCGTGCCGCCGGTGTTGGCGGCGTAGAGCAAGGCGGTCTTGTCCTGCGTCGGCGCGACATGCTCGACCATATAGTTGCCGGGGGTGAGCAGCTTGGGGCTGCCGCCCGATGCCGGGAGCGCATACAGATGCTCCCAGCCGTCGAGATTGGCGATGAAGGCGAGTTTGCCGCCCGCCATCCAGCGCAGGCCGACGCCGTCGCCGTCCTGCGGATAGGAGCCGTCGAGCGTCACCGGGCTGCGCCATGCGATCTGCGCCTCGCCGGTGCCGGCGTCGGCGGTCCAGATCGCGAACGGGTGCGGCGTGGTGACGAGCAGCGGCTCGGGCGCGCCCCCGTCGCCGGGCTGGCGCGTGAAGGCGATGCGCGTGCCGTCGGGCGACCACACCGGATCGTCGTCGCGGCCGGTCGACGGCGCGAGATAGGTCAGGTCGGCGGCGCCCGGCGTGTAGACGGTGATGAAATTATGGTCGCCGCGCCCCGAGACGAAGGCGAGCCGGCGGCCGTCGGGCGACCAGACGGGCGCGCGATCCTTGCCGCGATCGAAGAACAGCTTGGCGGGCTTGGCGGCGGCATCGAGCGAGGTCGCCCAGACCTGATCGTCCTTGATATAGGCGACGCGGCCCTGCGCCGAGACCGCGGGCGAATCGCCCTCGGCGAGCTTGAGCGGCGCACCGCCGGCGAAGGCCAGCGTCCAGATCGTCACCAGCGGCTGGTCGGTCGCCGCCGACGGATCGGGCGCGACATTGCCCTCCGCGGGCCAATTGCCGTCATGATCGCCGCCGCGGACGTAGACGAGATGGTCGCCGCTCGGATCGAAGGCGAGCTGGGTGAGTTCGAGGCCGTCGTCCTCGGTATAGTGGGTAAGCTGACGCGGCGCGTAGCCGGGGCCCGACGCGACCCAGACGTTGCGCACGCCCCTGATGTCCTCGATCCACGCGATCCGGTCGCCACGCTCGGCGGCGACGAGCTGGCTGACGAAGCGGTAGGAGAGGAATTGCGGGAGCGCTGGTGGGGCGGCTGCGAGCGGGGTGGCAAGGGCCACTGCCGAAGCCAAGGCTATCATCATTCCGCGCATGTGTGTCGTCCCCCCGGTGAAGGCGACAGCTTGGCGCCAGCGCGCTGTGGGCACAACGGTCTTCTGCCGGCACCGCGCAAACTCCCCTCCCTGCAAGGGAGGGG
>CAXTVK010000015.1:0-37959 GCA_964247655.1 uncultured Sphingomonadaceae bacterium
GGCCCCGATCGGGTGTTCTGAGTACCCTTGTTCCCCGGCGAAGGCCGGGGTCCAGGCCCGGATCATCTGGCGGACGCAGCGCCCGATAGCGAAGTGGGGCCTGGGCCCCGGCCTGCGCCGGGGAACGGCAGAAGGTCAGGCCAGCGCCTTCACGCGATCTCGATCTCGCGCGCGGCCCCGATCGGGTGTTCCGAGCACCCTCGTTCCCCGGCGAACGCCGGGGCCCAGGCCCGGAACACGTAGCGGACGCGGCGTCCGATAGCTAAGTGAGGCCTGGGCCCCGGCTTGCGCCGGGGAACGGAAGGGTCACGCGAGCGCGTTGGCCAGCAGCGTTCGGATCGCTTCGAGCTCGTCGAGCGGCAGTGCCACCGGCGGCGTCTCGGGGAGAGCGCTCGCGTCGCTGCCCTTCGTGCCGAGCAGTTTCTGCACGCCCTTCACCGTATAGCCGTCGCGGCTGAGCAATCCGTGGATGCGGCGGACCAGCGCGACGTCGCTCGGCCGATAGTAGCGGCGATTGCCGGCGCGCTGGATCGGGCGCAGCTGCTCGAACCTGGTTTCCCAGTAGCGCAGCACATGCTGCGGCACGCCGAGCTCGTCAGAGACCTCGCCGATCGTGCGGAACGCGGCGTCCGATTTCTCCATCGGCGCGATCAGCTCGCCTCGGCGATGCGGCCGCGCAGCATGTTCGAGGCGCGGAAGGTCAGCACGCGGCGCGGCGCGATCGGCACTTCGATGCCGGTCTTGGGGTTGCGGCCGACGCGCTCGCCCTTGTCGCGCAGCACGAAGGTGCCGAAGCCCGAGATCTTGACGTTCTCGCCGCTCGACATCGATTCGCACATGAAGGTGAGCACCTGCTCGACGGTGGCGGCCGAGTCCGCGCGCGACAGGCCGATCTCGCGGTGCACGACGTCGCTGAGATCGGCGCGGGTCAATGTCTGTATGTCACTCATCGCGTCGCCTTCCTGGACTCGTCGCGCGATCCTAAACCGATCGCGGCAAAACGCCAAACCAGACCGTCGATTTTGGTTCGGCTCAGAAACGGATGACCGTGGAGCGTTTGCAGCTTCGCCGAGTCCGCACCAGCCCACGCCCCCACCCGACCTCCCACAGCGTATCCTGAATGGGAGGTCGGGTGGGGGCGCGGGCCGGTGCGGTCTGTGTTTCGGTGTTACCGAAACAGACTAAAAACGGACGACCGAGGCGCCCCAAGTGAAGCCGCCGCCCATCGCCTCGAGCACGAGCAGGTCGCCGGGCTTGATCCGCCCGTCCCGGACCGCGACGTCGAGCGCGAGCGGGACGGACGCGGCCGACGTGTTGGCGTGCTGATCGACGGTGACGACGACGCGATCGGGCGACAGGCCCAGCTTGCGCGCGGTGGCGTCGAGGATGCGCGCATTGGCCTGGTGGGGGACCAGCCAGTCGATGTCCGCCGAGGTGAGCCCGACCTCGCCCAGCGCCTCGCCCAGCACGTTCGCGAGATTGACGACGGCGTGGCGGAACACCTCGCGGCCCTTCATGCGCAGCTTGCCGACGGTGCCCGTCGTCGAGGGGCCGCCATCGACGTAGAGCAGCCCGTTGTGACGCCCGTCGGCGTGAAGTTTGGTCGAGAGTATTCCCCTCGCGTGGCCCGGATCGGCCGGGCCGTCCTCCGCGGTCAGCACGACAGCGCCCGCGCCGTCGCCGAACAGCACGCAGGTGCCGCGGTCCTCCCAGTCGAGGATGCGGCTGAACGTCTCCGATCCGATCACCAGCGCGGTGGTCGCGGTGCCGCCGCGGAGCATGCTCTCGGCGACCGATAGCGCGTAGAGGAAGCCCGAGCATACCGCCTGGACGTCGAACGCGACGCAGTCGGCGATGCCGAGCAGCGCCTGTACCTTGGTGGCCGACGAGGGAAAGGTCTGGTCGGGCGTCGCGGTGGCGAGGACGATCAGGCCGATCTGCGCGGCGTCGATCCCGGCGGCGGCGAGCGCGTTGCGCGCGGCATCGGCGGCGAGCGACGCGGTGGTCTCGCCCTCGCCCGCGATGTAGCGCGCGCGGATGCCGGTGCGTTCGACGATCCACTCGTCGGTGGTGTCGACGGTCTCGGCGAGCTCGGCGTTGGTGACGCGGCGCCTGGGGAGCGCGGAGCCGGTTCCGGCGATGACGGCGCGGCGAATCTTGGTCTCGGTCATACGGCGGCGACGGGCTCCGCGGCGGCGCGATAGTCCGCGAGGTCTTCGGCGATCAGGCGGTTGAGATCGTCGCGCACCAGCTTGACCGCGACGCCGATCGCATTGGCGACACCCTTGGCATCGGCGCTGCCGTGGCTCTTCACGACGATGCCGTTGAGTCCCAGGAAGATCGCGCCATTGTGATTGTTGGGATCGAGATGGACGCGCAACAGGTGCAGCGCCGGCTTCGACAGCAGGAAGCCCATTTTAGAGCGGAACGAGCTGGTGAAGGACCGGCGCAGCAGATCGGTGACGAAGCGCGCGGTGCCCTCGACGGCCTTGAGCGCGATGTTGCCCGAAAAGCCGTCCGACACGACGACGTCGACTTCGCCGCGGTTGATCCGGTCGGCCTCGACGTTGCCGACGAACTCGAACGGCAGCGTCGGGTGCGCGCGCAGCAGAGCGGCGGCGTCCTTCAGCTCGTCGGTGCCCTTCATCGCTTCGGTGCCGATGTTGAGCAGCGCGGTCTTGGGCCGGTCGATGTCGAGCGCGACGCGTGCATAGGCCGCACCCATCACCGCGAACTGGACGAGGTTGTTGGCGTCGCACTCGGTGTTGGCGCCGAGATCGAGCATGACGACGTCGTTCTTGCCCAGGGTCGGCATGATCGCGGCGAGTGCGGGGCGATCGATGCCGGGCAGCGTGCGCAGCGAAAGCTTGGCCATCGCCATCAGCGCGCCGGTATTGCCCGCGGAGACTGCACCGCCGACGTCGCCGTCCTTCACCGCGGCGATGGCGAGACCCATCGAGGTCGTCTTGGCGCGGCGGATCGCCTGTGTCGGCTTGTCCTCGCCCGAGATGCGATCGGGCGCGTGGCGCAGCTCGCTCGCCGCGGCGAGCGCGGGATGGCGCGCGAGCTCGGGACGGATCGCGGCTTCGTCGCCAACGAGCAGGAAGCGCAGATCGGAGGCCTTGGTGAGCGCCAATGCGGCGCCGGCCAGCATCGTGGCTACGCCGCCATCACCTCCCATCGCATCGATGGCGATCCGCGGCGCGTCCACGATAGATTCCGATCCGTGAAGGGGTCAGGCCTCGGCCGAGACGATCTCGCGGCCGTTATAATGGCCGCAGCTGTTGCACAGATTGTGCGGCCGCTTGAGTTCGCCGCAGTTCGGGCATTCCTGGAAGCTCTCGATCGACAGCGCGTCGTGGCTGCGGCGCATGTTGCGCTTGGAGGGCGAGGTCTTTCGCTTGGGGACGGCCATTTCGGCACCTGTTCTTGGATCAATGGATGCAGAGGCCGCAGTCCATCCGCATCGCCACAACCGGATCACGGCCGCGGATCAGCGGGCGGGCAGCCTCGTCGCGAGTGGGGGCCTATAGCGGATTTCGGCCGTGTTGCAACCCGGTGCGTGGCGTGCGAGCGAGGGGTCGTCGCCCGTCTTCCGGAGTGCTTGCCGCCATGCTGCCCGTCTCGCTCACCTTCGCCGGCGCGCTCGCGCTGGTCGCTCTCTGGCTCGCCTACCGCGTCGTCCGCGTCCGGATGAAGGCCGAGGTGATGGTCGGCGACGGCGGCCACGCGCTGCTCACCGCGCGGATGCGCGCGCAGGCCAATTTCGTCGAATATACGCCGTTCGTGCTGATCCTGATGGTGCTGATCGAGATGGCGGGCGGATCGGCGTGGGGGCTGCGCGGCGTCGGCGCGCTCTATGTGATCGCGCGCGTGCTGCACGCGTTCGGCATGGACAAGACGACGATGCCCGCGCCGCTCAGGTCGATCGGTGCGTGCGCCACCTGGCTGATCCTGCTGCTGCTCGCCTTCTGGGCGATCTGGCTGGCGTCGCACGGCCCCGCGGTTCCCGCGGTCCACTATCTCTGACGGGGTAGGTCGCTACGAATCGCCTTCGCCGGGGAACGGTTCCGCGTGACCCGGCCTTAACCGAAGCGCGAATCGGCGACGAAGGGGTTGGTCGCGCGCTCGGCGCCGAAGGTCGAGGTGGGCCCGTGGCCCGGCACGAACACCGTCTCGTCGCCCATCGGCCACAGCCGCGTCGTGATCGCGTCGATCAGCGCATCATGATCGCTCATTGGGAAATCGGTGCGCCCGATCGATCCGCGGAACAGCACGTCGCCGACCAGCGCGAAGCTCGACGGCGCGTGGTGGAAGACGACATGACCCGGCGTGTGCCCCGGCGTGTGGCGCACCGAGAGCGTCAACTCGCCCACCGTCACGGTGTCGCCATCCTCGAGCCAGCGATCGGGCTCGAAGCTGCTGCTCGGGATCTGCCATTGCCGCCCGTCGTCGTCGAGCCGCGAGATCCAGAAGCGATCCGCCTCGTGCGGGCCTTCGATGCGCACGCCGAGCTGCCCGGCAAGCACGCCCGCCTGTCCGCAATGATCGACATGGCCGTGGGTCAGCAGGATCTTCTCGATCGCGACGCCGTGCTGCTGTGCCGCCGCCATCAGCCTGGGCAGGTCGCCGCCGGGATCGACGAACGCGCCGCGCATCGTCCTGGTACACCACAGCAGCGTGCAGTTCTGCTGGAACGCGGTGACGGGCACGATCGCCGCGCGCAGCGGCGGGACGGGCTTGGCTGGGGTGTCGGTCATGGCGCGGTGATGGGTGCGCGAACCGCATGATGCAAGCGCGGCGCGCATCGAGGCTTGCCCTGTCGCGCCGGCTGCGGGCAGGACAGGCGCGATGAGTGCGCTTGCCCCCCTCGACCTGTCGCGGCCCTTCGTGCTGCTCGACGATGCGCGGCCGACGGGCGCGGCACCGGCACGGCTGTACCGCGATCCGGTCGAGACGATCGCGACCGACGATTGTTCGCGCATTCCCGCCTGCCTCGCGGCGCTGCGCTATGCGACCGCGAACCGGCTGCACGCCGCCGGATGGATTGCCTACGACGCGGGCATCCCCGGCGAGCCCGGGACGGCCACGCCGGGTGCGCCCTTGCTCTGGTTCGGATTGTTCGAGCGCTTCGATACGATCGCGCCCGATGCTGTGCCCGCATTGCTCCCCGATCCGGCGGGCGCGTGGGCGGGCGCTCCGCGGCCGGCGATCGAGCAGGCCGCCTATCTCGCCGCGTTCGATCGGGTGAAGGCCTATATCGCGGCGGGCGACATCTATCAGGCGAACCTGACCTTTCAGGCGAGCGTGCCGATCGTCGGCGACCCGCTCGCGCTTTACGCGCGGATCAGGGCCCGAGCCGCGGCGGGATGGGGCGGGATCCTCCACGACGGCACGCGCAGCCTGCTCTCCTTCTCGCCCGAGATGTTCTTCCGGCTCGACGGACGTCGCATCGAGGCGCGTCCGATGAAGGGGACCGAGCCGCGCCGCGCCGATCCGACCGCCGATGCCGAGGCGGTCCGCATGCTCGCCGAGGACCCCAAGCAGCGCGCCGAAAACCTGATGATCGTCGATCTGATCCGCAACGATCTATCGCGCGTCGCGGTGCCGGGCAGCGTCGCGGTGCCGCACCTGTTCACGGTCGAGACCTATCCGACGATCCACCAGATGACCTCGACCGTCACCGCCGATCTGGCGGAGCGCCGGGACGCGGTGTCGCTGATCGAGGCGGCGTTTCCGTGCGGATCGATCACCGGCGCCCCCAAGCGCCGCGCGATGGAAGTGGCCGCCGAGGTCGAGGCGGGGCCGCGCGGGCTCTATACCGGTGCGATCGGGCGCATCGACGCGGACGGCTCGGCGGCGTTCAACGTCGCGATCCGCACGCTGGTGATCGAAGACGAGGGCTCCGCCTCGATCGGGCTCGGATCGGGCATCGTCGCCGACTCGCTTGGGCCCGCCGAATGGCGCGAATGCCTCGCCAAGGGGGCGTTCGTCTCAGCGGCCTGTCCCCGCGTCGATCTGATCGAGACGATGCCGTTCGATCCGATCGAGGGCATGATCGATCTCGAACGCCACCTCGCGCGGATGAAGCGCTCGGCGGATGCGCTGGGCTTCGCCTTCGATCGCCACGACGTCCGCAACGAATTGCAGGCCGCGACATTCCGGCTGCGCGATCGGATGCGGATCAGGTTGCGGCTGTCGGCTACGGGCCGCGTCGCGATCGAGGTGCGGCCGATGCCGGCGACGCCCGCCGATCCGGTGATCGTGCCGATCGTGCCGCTTCCGGTCGCCCCCGACGACTTCCGCCTGCGCCACAAGACCAGCGACCGCGGCTTCTACGATGCGGCGCGCGGGCAGGCGTTCGAAGTGATCTTCGCGCGTCCCGACGGATTGCTCACCGAGGGAAGCTTCACCAACCTGTTCGTGCGCCGCGCCGACGGCACGCTGCTCACCCCGCCGCTGGCCGGCGGCCTGCTCCCCGGCATCCTGCGCGAGCGGCTGATCGAGTCGGGAGAGGCGATCGAGCAGGAACTCGTGGTGGCCGACCTTCGCGACGGATTCTTGCTTGGAAATGCTTTGCGCGGATTGATTCGGGCGCGGTTGCCCTGAGCGGCGACATCCGGCATAGGCCCGCGCGTCCCAAAACACCCCCGAAGGCAGACCGTCCATGCAATATCTGTCGGAAGCGCTCGGCCGCATCCAGCCGTCCGCCACGCTCGCCATGACCAGCCGCGTGCTCGACCTCAAGAAGCAGGGTGTCGACGTCATCGGCCTGGGCGCGGGCGAGCCCGACTTCGACACGCCGGACTTCGTCAAGGAGGCCGCGATCGAGGCGATCCGCCAGGGCAAGACCAAATATACCAACGTCGACGGCACCGCCGAGCTCAAGGCCGCGATCGCCGCCAAATTCGCGCGCGACAACGGGCTGACCTATGCGGCGAACGAGATCAGCGTCAACGTCGGCGGCAAGCACACCTTGTTCAACGCGCTGGTGGCGACGCTCGACAAGGGCGACGAGGTGGTGATCCCGGCGCCCTATTGGGTGAGCTATCCCGACATCGTCCAGTTTGCCGGCGGCACGCCGGTGATCGTCAAGGCCGGCGCCGACCAGGCGTACAAGGTGCTGCCCGAGCAGATCGAGGCGGCGATCACCCCGCGCACGCGCTGGGTGCTGCTCAACTCGCCGTCCAATCCGACGGGGGCCGCCTACAGCGCGGACGAGCTCAAGGCGATCGGCGCGGTGCTCGAGCGCCACCCGCACGTCATGGTGCTCACCGACGACATGTATGAGCACATCCTCTACGACGGCTTCCAGTTCGCGACGATCGCGCAGGTCTGCCCGTCGCTCTACGAGCGCACGCTGACCGTCAACGGCTGCTCCAAGGCCTATGCGATGACCGGCTGGCGCATTGGATACGCGGGTGGACCGGCCTGGCTGATCAAGGCGATGGCCAAGCTCCAGTCGCAGTCGACCTCCAATCCCTGCTCGATCGCGCAGGCGGCGGCGACCGCGGCCCTGAACGGCCCGCAGGATTTCCTCGCCGAACGCACGACCGCGTTCCAGCGCCGTCGCGACCTGATCGTCGACGGCCTGAACGCGATCCCCGGCATCGTCTGCCCCAAGCCCGAAGGCGCCTTCTACGTCTACCCCGACGTGTCGGGCCTGATCGGCAAGACCACGCCCAAGGGCATGGTCATCGAGAATGACGAGATGCTGATCGGTTATTTCCTCGACGAAGGCCGGGTCGCCGCGGTCCACGGCGGCGCGTTCGGGCTCGAGCCGGCGTTCCGGGTGAGCTACGCGACCTCGGACGAACTGCTGACCGAGGCGTGCCGTCGGATCGGCGAGGTGGTCGCGGCGCTCAAATAAATCTCCGTTCGTCCCGAGCGAAGTCGAGGGACCGGGTTTCGGGCGTCACGCTTGCCGCACGTACCTCGACTTCGCTCGGCACGAACGGGGGAAGGGTGAGGCGTGTAACCCGTTCGGCCGAACCGACGTATCTCCGGACATGCTTCCCCGGAGAATCCCGATGGCCCGTATCGCCCCCTTCGTCGCCGCCGCCCTGCTCGCCGGCGCCGCGCTCTTCGTTGCGCCCAGCTTCGCCGCCGATGGCGTCGTCACCGCACCCCGGCCAGCACTGGTCGAGCCCGTCTCGGGGCACAGCGAGACCGCGATCTTCGCGGGGGGCTGCTTCTGGGGCGTGCAGGGCGTGTTCGCGCATGTGAAGGGCGTCACCGCCACCACCGCGGGCTATACCGGCGGCAAGGCCTCGACCGCCGCGTACGAGACCGTCTCGGGCGGCGACACCGGCCATGCCGAGTCGGTCAAGGTCGTGTTCGATCCCACCAAGGTGAACTACGCCGACCTGCTGCGCATCTATTTCTCGGTGGTCGCCGATCCGACGCAGGTCGATCGTCAGGGGCCGGACGAAGGCACGCAATACCGATCGGCGCTGTTCCCGCAGTCGCCCGCGCAGGCGAGGGTGGCGAAGGCCTATATCGGGCAGCTTTCCGCCGCGCACGTCTACGGCCAGCCGATCGCGACCAAGCTCGAGCAGGCGCCGGGCTTCTACCCGGCCGAGGGCTATCACCAGAACTTCATGGCGCATAATCCCGATTATCCGTACATCGTGATCAACGATCGCCCCAAGGTCGAGGCGCTCAAGCGCATCTTCCCGCAAAGCTATCACGCCTGAGCGGAGCCCCGTCGCCCGGCGGTGCGTTGACGCCGCGGGCGCGGACGGAGGCAAGGCATGAGCGAATTGGGCACGGGTGCGTATCGCGATCCGCGAATCCCGCTGTCGAGCCTGGTGCTTGCCTACGGCCCCGTCCTACCGCTGCCGCTCGCCGCGATCGGTTGGGCGGTGCTTCCCTTCCCCTGGCCGGGCGTGGTGCTGTGGCTGGCGGTGTGGTGGGGCGGCGCGATCCTCACCTTCCTCGCGGGCGTGCGACGCGGGCTGAGCTTCCAGGGCATCGGCGCGAGCTTTCCCGAGCTGGCGCTGATGACGTGGCTGTATCTGCTCGGTGCGGGCTCGATCGCCGCGGCGCTGGCGGTGCACACGCCGCTGCTGCCGCTGGCGATGCTCGTGCTGGGCTATGCGACGATCGCGGTGGTCGATCCGATCTCGGCGCGGCGGGGACGGGCGCCTGCGCATTTCGAGGCGCTGCGGCCTTGGCAGATGGGCGTCGCGCTGATCGGCCTGATCGCGCTGATCGTCGAATGGTGCGTGGCGAAGGTGCCGGTCTAGGCGTCAGCCGCCATAGAGTCTCGCGATGGCCGCACCCGCCGCGACCAGGCCACCACCTGCGGCGATCGATGCGATCGCGACGGTGATCGGCATGAAATAATAGTCGCGATCCACCTTCTTCACCTGGCTCTGGTTGAGGCGGATTTCGGTGAGCATCTTTTCGATGCGGGTAAGCTGCTCGTCGCGGTCGAGATCTGCTATGGTCGCCATCGAAAAAGTCCTCCGTGGATCCTATAACGCGTCACGCCGCGATCGGAAAGCGCAGCAGCCGATCCGCGAGCGGCACCAGCGCCTCGGCGGGACGCCCCGCGATCGCCGCGCGGATTACGGGGTGGCCCGCGTCGAGCCCGCCGGTCAGCGCGCCGAAGGCGGGGAGGATCAGCTTGGTCGCGGTCGCGACGAAACAGCGGCGCGCGACGTTGCGGCCCTTGAGGCTGAGCCGCAGCTTGGGATGGAAATGCCCCGACAATTCGGGCCGCGTCTCGCACGGGTCGGCCTCGTGGCGCAGCAGCAGCCCATCGACCTCGGCCTCGTCGACCACCTCGCCGCCGCAATGATCCGCCAGCCGCACCGCGGCGACGTCGTGATTGCCCGAGATCCACGTCCAGCGCGTCGTCGAGGTCAGCCGACGCAGCAGCGCGCGCGTGTCGTCGGCGAGCCGCTCGCAGCCCCGGGCGTCGTGGAAGCTGTCTCCCAGGCACCAGACTTCCCGCGCGCCCGTCGAGGCGACCAGCGCCGCGAGGTCGCGCAACGTCGCATGCGTGTCGTAGGGCGGCAGCATCTGGCCACCGGCTGCATAGAAACTCGCCTTCTCGAGATGCAGATCGGCGACGAGCAGCGCGCGTCGCGCCGGCCAGCCGAGCGCGCCCGGCACCAGCGCGGTCAGCTCGACACCGGCGAACGAAAAGTGAACCATGTCGCTGCCATAGCAGCCCGAACGGGTCAGGCAAGCTGGCTTGCGGGCGGCACGTCGGCGGGATAGCACGGCGCTCGGGGGAAATGGCTTTCAGGGGAGTGGGATCGATGCAGGTCCAGCCGGTGCAGGCGCCGTGGATGAGCTATGTCGTGCCCGTCGTCATCGTCGCGGTGGTGATGGCGCTGCGCTGGCGGCGGATGAGCCGCGCGCGGCGGCTGAAACTCGAGACGCTGTGGATATTGCCCGCGGTCTATGCGGCGATCGTCGCGTTCGTGTTCGGCACCGCGCCGCCGAGCGCCTCCGGCTGGGGCTGGTCGGCGCTCGGGCTCGCGGTCGGCGCGGCGATCGGCTGGTATCGCGGGCGGCTGATGACGATCCACGTCGATCCCGAGACGCACGCGCTCAGCCAGCAGGCGTCGCCCGCGGCGTTCCTGTTGCTGATCGTGCTGGTCGTCGCGCGCAGCGCCGCACGGCAGGAAATGAGCGGCGGCGATCAGCCGGGACACCACGGCATCGGCCTCGCGACCGACATCGCGATGGCCTCCGCGCTCGGGCTGATCGCCACGACGCGGATCGAGATGATTCTCCGTGCGAGACGGCTGTTGCGCGCCGCCCGCGCGCGCTGATCAGCCGAGCGAATCGATCACCGCGCCGACGATGTCGGGCGAGGGGCCGGACAGGTCCTTGCTCGGCTGCGCGATCTGCACGCCCGATCCCGCCGAGCGGCCGTAGATGAAGCCGTAGACGGGGTAGGCGGTCGTCCCCAGCCCCTTGCTGTCGCGCCACCAGACGCGGACCTGGCTCCAGTCGTTCGCGGCGGACACGTCGACCAAGGTCACGTCGCGCTCGATCTGCCCGCGTACGCCGCCGATCCGCGACCAGTTGGCGTGCGTCACCATCAGGATGCGATCCGAGACGATGCGGCTGACGACCGCGACATGGCCGAGCTTCATCACCCCCATCGGGCGGAAGACGAGCACCGCGCCGACCTTGGGCGCGGCACCCTCGGCATAGCGCCCCGCGGCCTGGCCCCACCACGTCCACGCATTGCCGAAGATCTGGATGCCCGAGACCTGCCGTGCGAAGGGCACGCATTCGAGCCCGGTGCCGATGCGGCCGTCGTCGCGCGCGCCGTCGCTGTCCTGCGCCGTCGCCGGCGTTCCGAGGGCCATCGCTGCGGCACAGGCCGCAAGGATCCAGTTCTTCACGCCAACACCTCGGCTTCAAGCTCCCCCGAGCTGTGAACCGACCTAACCGAGACCTCTGAGTCAGGCGTTAAGTGCCAAGGTTAATATCGGCTTGGGCACCCATCGCCTCGGCGACCAGTGCCTCCGCCTCGATCAGCAGCGCGTCCTCGGACGAGCCCGCCGCCACCTTCTCGCGCCCGATCAGCACGAGCACCGGCACCGCCAGCGGCGAGACGCGCGGGAGATCGACATGCTCGATCCGTTCGGCCGCGGTATCGAGCAGCCGCCCCAGCCGCCCGACGTCGGTCATCCGCGCCTTGGCGTCCTCCCAGGCGGCCTGGAGCAACAGATGCTCGGGCTCGTAGCGGCGCAGCACGTCGTAGATCAGGTCGGTCGAGAAGCTGACCTGCCGCCCGGTCTTGCGCTTGCCCGGATGCTGGCGCTCGACCAGCCCGCCGATCACCGCGACCTCGCGGAACGCGCGCTTGAGCAGCGAGGATTGCTGCACCCAGTCGACGAACTCGTTGTCGAGGATGTCCGCCGAGAACAGGGCGGCGGGATCGGTGACGGGTTTGAGCGAATAGGTCGCGATCGCATAGTCCGATGCGACGAAGCCGATCGGCTGCAGCCCCGCAGTCTCCATCCGCCGCGTCACCAGCATGCCGAGCGACTGGTGCGCGTTCCAGCCCTCGAAGCTGTAGCAGACCATATAGTGCCGGCCCTCGCGCGGGAACGTCTCGATCAGCAGCCGGTCGGGCGCGGGCAGGATCGAGCGCTGGCGCTGCGCCTCGAGCCATTCGCGCACGTCGGGCGGGAAGCGCGGCCATTGCTCGGGCTCGTGGAGGAAGTGGCGCACGCGGTCGGCGAGATTGGTCGAGATCGGCATGCGCGAGCCGCCATAGGTCGGGATCCGCGCCGGGCGGCTGGTCGCGCGGACGAACAGATCCTCGCCCTTGACCCCCTCGACCTCGAGGCTGAGCCCGGAGAAGAAGAAGGTGTCCTTGGGGCTGAGCGAGGCGGCGAACCCCTCTTCGACGCGACCCAGCGAGCGGCCGTTGCGGAAGCGCACGGTGAGCATCGCTGCCTCGACGATGATCCCGGCGTTGAGCCGGTGCTGCGCGATGAAGCGCGGGTGCGCGACGCGCCACAGCCCGTCCGGCCCCTCGACGATCCGCTGATATTTGTCGTAGGCACGTAGCGCATAGCCGCCGGTCGCGACGAAGCCGAGCACGCGGTCGAACGTCTCCTCGGGCAGCGTCGAATAGGGCGCGGCCTCGCGTATTTCCGCCAGCATGGCGTCGCGCGTGAACGGCGCGGCGGCGGCGAGCGCCATGATGTGCTGTGCGAGCACGTCGAGCGCGCCGGGGCGGAATATGTCGGGGTCGCGCTCGCCCGCCTCGACCGCGTCCAAGGCCGCCTGGGCTTCGAGATATTCGAAGCGGTTGCCGGGGACGATCAGGGCCTTCGAGGGCTCGTCGAGCCGATGGTTGGCGCGCCCGATCCGCTGCAGCAGACGCGACGAACCTTTCGGCGCGCCCATCTGCACGACCAGATCGACATTGCCCCAGTCGACGCCGAGATCGAGGCTGGCGGTGGCGACCAGCGCGCGCAGTCTGCCGTCCGCCATCGCGCCTTCGGCGCGTTCGCGCGCCTCGCGGTCGAGCGAGCCATGGTGGATGCCGATCGGCAGATGCTGCTCGTTGACCGCCCACAGATCCTGGAAGATCAGCTCGGCCAGGCTGCGCGTGTTGCAGAAGATGATCGACGTCGTATGCGCCGTGATCTGCTGCATCACCTGCTCGGCGGCGTAGCGGCCCGAATGCCCCGCCCACGGCACGCGGCCGAGCGGCAGCAGGATGGCGATGTCGGGATCGGCGCCGGCATCGCCCTCGACCAGCGCGACCGAATCGAGATCGCCGTCTCCCGACAGCCAGCCGCGATACAGCGTCGGATCGGCGACCGTGGCGGACAGCGCAACGCGGCGCATGTCGGGCGCGAGCCGCTGGAGCCGCGCCATGCACAACGACAGCAGATCGCCGCGCTTCGAGGGGGCGAAGGCATGGACCTCGTCGATCACGATCGTCCTGAGCGACGCGAACATCTCGGCCGAATCGGGATAGGACAGCAGCAGACTGAGCGATTCGGGCGTGGTCAGCAGCATCTGCGGCGGCTTGATCCGCTGCCGCGCCTTCTTGTCCGACGACGTGTCGCCGGTGCGCGTCTCGACCCGGATCGGCAGCCCCATCTCCTCGATCGGCGTCATCAGATTGCGCTGGATGTCGACCGCCAGCGCCTTGAGCGGCGAGACATAGAGCGTGTGCAGCCCGTCGGTCGGTTGCTCGACCAGTTCGACGAGGCTGGGCAGGAAGCCGGCGAGCGTCTTGCCCGCACCCGTCGGGGCGACGAGCAGCGCGCTCATACCGGCGCGCGCGGCGTCGAGCATCGCCAGCTGGTGGCGCCGCGGAGTCCAGCCGCGGCCGGCGAACCATTGATCGAGAATCGGGGGAAGGTCTGACATTCGACCGCGAATATCGGGGCTTGGTGCCGCAAGCGCCAGCCCTCGCCATCGCGTTGCAGCCGAGCTAGGATGGCCGCGCAATCAGGAGAGCATGAAATGGCCAAGGGTCAGGCGAAGAGCAACAAGGAAGCCAAGAAGCCCAAGAAGGAGGTCAAGAAGACGATCGCCGCCAACCCTTCCACCAAGGGCAAGGTGATCACGGAGTAGGATCGTGGCCGAGGGGTTCGTCCGTCACAAGCAGGCCTGGACCTCGGACGAGATCCAGAAGCTGCACCGCCTCGCCGCCAAGGGCATGCCGCTGAAAGCGATGGGCAAGGCGCTGACGCGCTCGGAGGAATCGATCCAGGCGCGCGCCAAGGAAGACGGGCTGAAGATCGCGAAGCTGCGGTAGCTCCCGATCCTCCCCGAGTTTGCTCGGGGAGGGGGACCGCCGCCGAAGGCGGTGGTGGAGGGGGATCGCTACAGTCGCAGCGTGTGGGGCCCGCCCCCCTCCACCACTCGCTGCGCGAGCGGTCCCCCTCCCCGGGAAATCCCGGGGAGGAACTTTGCGCGCCGCCACCCATCTTACCCGCATGCCCCGCCTCGGCGCCTGGATCGAGCCCCATCCCGAGGGCATCTACATTCCCGCCTGCGATGCGTGGATCGATCCCTCGCAGCCGAAAGCCCGCGCGCTCGTTACGCACGGCCACGCCGATCACGCGCGCGGCGGCCACACCGCCGTACTCGCCACGCCTGAGACGCTGGCGATCATGGACACGCGCTACGGCCCGCAACCGGGGCAGCCGGTGGCGTACGGCGAGACTGTGACGCTCGGCGACGTCACTGCGCGTTTCGTGCCTGCGGGGCACGTGCTGGGCTCGGCGCAGATCGTGCTCGAGCACAAGGGCGAGCGCATCGTTGTCTCGGGCGATTACAAGCGCCGCTCGGACCCGACCTGCGCGCCGTTCGAGCCGGTGCCCTGCGACATCTTCGTCACCGAGGCGACGTTCGGGCTGCCGGTGTTCCGCCATCCCGATACCGGTGCCGAGATCGATCGCCTGCTCGCCGCGCTCCACGCCAACCCCGATCGCTGCGTGCTGGTCGGCGCCTATGCGCTCGGCAAGGCGCAGCGGCTGATCACCGAGTTGCGGCTGCGCGGCCACGACGACCCGATCTACATCCACGGCGCGCTCGAACGGTTGTGCGCGCTCTACGAAGAACTCGGCGTCCCGCTCGGCCAGCTCGTGCCTGCCACCGCCGCCTCCAAGGAGCAATTGCGCGGCAAGATCGTGCTCGCGCCGCCCGGCGCGCTCAACGATCGCTGGTCGCGGCGGTTGCCCGATCCGATCACCGCGATGGCGTCGGGCTGGATGGGGGTCCGCCAGCGCGCGCGCCAGCGCAATGTCGAGCTGCCGCTGATCGTCTCGGATCACGCCGATTGGGACGAGCTCACCGCCACCGTCAAGGAACTGGCACCGACCGAGCTATGGGTGACCCACGGCCGCGAGGAGGCGTTGGTCCACTGGTGCATGACGCGCCAGATCAAGGCGCGCGCGCTGGCGCTGGTCGGCTACGAGGACGAGGACGACTGACGCCGCGCCGCCATCCACGCGATCAGATCGGCGGCGCAGAAGGCGAGCATCGGGAAGACCAGCCACGTATAGCGGATGATCGGCTGGAACGGCACGTAGACCAGCACCGGCATCACGACGAACGGCAGCACATAGGCGAAGCGCGGCCGACGGCGGATCAGCGCGACGGCGAGCCCGATCAGCCCGAGCATGTGCACCGCCCGCGTCGCCCAGGCGCGCAGGATCGGCACCAGCACGCCGTGCGAGGTCGCGAACATCCAGGTGCCGGGCAGCAGCATCTCGCCGAGATGCCGCCACGACAGGCGCAGGAAGTCGCCCGGATGCGCCGCGATCCATGCCTTGGTCTCGCGGCCCAGCCGTTGCGAATAGGCGACCTCGCCACCCGCCGCGACCAGCGCGCGCTGCGCTATCGGGTGGATATAGGGCTGGATCGCCTGCAGCCGGCGGATGAAGGTCGCGTCGCGGTCCGCGCCGGTCACCGCGGCGGAATGGTTGGCGACGGCGAGTTCCATGCCGAGATCGTCGCGCAACGCGATCGGATGCCCCATCACCAGCGCGTTGCGCGCCGCCCACGGCCCGATCAGGAGCGCCAGCGCGAGCACCGTGCCGGCTGCGGCGCGCATCATCGCGGCGGGCGCCCGCCGCCGGCGCCAGACGAACAGCGCCCAGGCGGCATAAGCCGCGACGCCGATCGGCGGGCTGGCGAAGAAGGCCAGCGCGGGCAGCAGCGCAAGCCATAGACCGAAGCGTCGGGGCGGCGATCCGGTCTCGGCGCGCAGCACGAGATAAAGGAAGAGATTGCCGAGCAGCAGGCCGAGCCCGCCATCCCAAACGCGGAACTCGAACACCTCGTTGGTCGTGTAGATCGGCACGACCAGCAGCGCGACGAGCGCACCGATCCGCGCCGATCGCGGCGTGCCGAGCCGCGCGAAGCAGGCGTAGAGCAGGGCGTAGCTCGCCAGCGACACCCCGATCGACCAAGCGCAGAGCACCGCTTCGGCCGCACCGGTGCGGACCCCGAGCAGCGTATAGACTGCGCCCGCGATCGCCGGCGAAACGGGCAGGACATGCGCCGTCGGGCCCTGACCGAGCCAGAAAGCGTCGGCGAAGCCACGCCCCTGCGCCAGCGCGATCGCCACGTTCGGCGCTTCGCCCACCGCCCACGGGGTCTTGCGGGCGAGCGCCCATCCGATCCGTTCGGCGAGGCCGATGGCGGCGGCGAGCCAGACGATCCAGCCGAGCGAAAGCGACGATCGGCGATACGCGGCCGATACGGGGGCGTGGTACATCCACGCCCGGTCGCCGTTCAGCGCGTTTCTGTCAACCGTCGCTCGATCCGGCGGTCGGGCACCAGCCACATCATGGCGATGCCGATGTAGAGCGCGATCGACACCCAGCGCTCGGCGAACGCCAGCGGCAGCGCGACGAAATAGCCGACCGTCGACAGCCGCCCCTTCCAGTCGCGGCCGACCGCTGCGGCGAGATGCGAGCGCGCACCGCCGTTCATCGCGATGATCGCGCGCTGGAGCAGCGCGTAACCGATCGCCGCCATGCCGAGGACGAAACCATAGGCGGCGATCGGGGCGGGTTGGAAGCCGGCTTCGCCGATCCAGCGGATCACGAAGGGCACCAGCGACAGCCAGAACAGCAGGAACAGGTTGGCCCACAGCGCGCGGCCATCGACGCGCTCGGCGGTCTGCAGCAGATGATGGTGGTTGGCCCAGTAGAGCCCGACGTTGACGTAGCTCAGCACATACGCCGCCAGGATCGGCGCGGCGGCAATCAGCGCGCGCGGCTCGGCGCTTTCGGGCACCTTGAGCTCGAGCACCATGATCGTGATGATGATCGCGACGACGCCGTCGGTGAATGCCGCCATCCGCTCGGTCCTCATGCGCTTCCCCTTCGAAGCGGAGCCTATCGGGCGGGACGGCGCGCCGCCAGCCTGCTAGGACGCGCGCCATGGCCGGCACCGATCAGCGCGCGTGGAAGCAGGCGGCATGGCGCGGCTTCGTCGGCCGATGCCCGCGCTGCGATGCCGCACCATTGTTCGCGGGATGGCTGCGCGTCCAGCCGCATTGCCCGGCCTGCGGGCAGGATTGGCGCCACCAGCGCGCCGACGATTTCCCGTCCTACATCGTCATCCTCGTGCTCGGCCATGTGCTGGTGCCGTTGATGGTCGCTGCGAACCTCTGGTGGGATTGGCCGACGGGGGTCCAGATGGTCGCCTGGCCGGGGCTCGCGGCGGCGTTGGCGATGATACTGATCCGGCCGACCAAGGGCGCGGTGATCGGCGCGCAATGGGCGCTGCGGCTGGGCGGGTTCGCGAAGGGCTGAGCCTACATTCGTCATCCCAGCGCAGGCTGGGACCTCGGTGAAGCGCGCGCGGCGCCTGCCCCAACGAGATCCCAGCCTGCGCTGGGATGACGGGATTTATGTCAGTGCCCCGCGGCCTGCACCGGCTCGACGCCGCTCTGCGCGAGCTGGTCATCGATCATGCCCATCAGCCGCTCGAGCCCCGCCTCGTCCTTGGCCTCGGCGCGCGCGACGAGCACGTCCTGCGTGTTGGAGGCGCGAAGCAGCCACCAGCCGTCCTCGGTGTTGACGCGCGCGCCGTCGGTCTTGTTGACGTCGGCGCCGCTCGCCGCGAGCCGCTCGAGCACCTCGTCGACGACCTTGAACTTGCGATCGTCCGAGGACTGGAAGCGCATTTCCGGCGTGTTGATCATCACCGGCATCGCCGACTTGATCGCGGTGAGCGAGCCGCCCATCACGCGCACCGCGCGGATCAGCCGGATCGCCGCATAGAGCGCGTCGTCGAAGCCGTAATAATCGTGCGCGAAGAAGATATGCCCGCTCATCTCGCCGGCGAGCGGCGAGTCGGTCTCCTTCATCTTGGTCTTGATCAGGCTGTGGCCGGTCTTCCACATCAGCGGCGTGCCGCCCAGTTCGGCGATCCGGTCGTAGAGCGCCTGGCTGGCCTTGACGTCGGCGATGATCGTCGCGCCGGGCAGTTCGCGCAGCACGGGCTCCGCCAGGATCGCGAGCAGCTGGTCGCCCCAGATCACGCGGCCCTCGCCGTCGACCGCGCCGATCCGATCGCCGTCGCCATCGAAGGCGAGGCCGAAGTCGAGCCCCTTGTCCCGGACCAGCGTCTTGAGGTCCTCGAGATTCTTCTCGTCGGTCGGGTCGGGGTGGTGGTTGGGGAAGGTGCCGTCGACCTCGGTGAAGATCGTGTGGTGTTCGCCTGGCAGCATCTTGACCAGCCGGTCGACGATCGGGCCCGCCGCGCCGTTGCCCGCGTCCCAGCCGATCTTGAACGCGCCGCCGGCATAGCCCGCCATGATCCGGTTGGTGTAGTCGTCCATGATCTCGTAGTTGGTGACCGCGCCTTCGCCCTCGTCCCAGTCGCCCGCTTCCGCCAGCTTGCCGAGATCCTGGATGTCGGCGCCGAAGAAGGGCTTGTGCTGCAGCACCATCTTGAAGCCGTTATATTCGCCCGGATTGTGGCTGCCGGTGATCTGCACGCCGGCATCCACCTCGAGCGTCGCCTCGGCATAATAGAGCATCGGCGTCGGCCCCAGGCCGATGCGGACGACGTCGACGCCGCTCGCGGTCAGCCCCTCGATCAGCGCGGCCTCGAGCAACGGCGAATGCGTGCGACCGTCATAGCCGACCGCGACGCGCGTGCCGCCCGCGCGGCGGATCCTGGTGGCGAAGCCCCGGCCGATCGCGGTGGCATCGGCGGGGCCCAAGGCCTTGCCGACGATTCCGCGGATGTCGTATTCGCGCAGCGAGGTCGGATCGAAACGGTGGGACAAGGGGGGCTCTCCTGTTGATCGGTCGCGGTGAGGACGCTTTCGCAGCCTTCGGGTTCATTTCGGCTACGGTATGCGGCGCAATTCCGCGACGAGCACGTCGCGCGCGGCGTTGACACGGCCCGCCAAGGCCGCCGATCCTCCCGCATCGGGATGGACGCGGCCGATCAGCCGGCGGTGCGCGGCGCGGATCTCGACCTCGTCGGCGCGGCTGGATACGCCGAGCAGGTCGCGCGCCTCGGTCGGCGACAGCGCGCCGGTCTGGCGACGGCGCTGGCCGAGCCACCAGATGCCCACGATGACGAGCAGCGCGACGAGGAATTTCATGAGCGGTGTCTCGGATCAGGCGGTGGCGGCGAGCGCCGGGCGGCTGAACAGGTCGGCCGGCTCGGGCAGCTGGAGCCCGGATACCATCTCGCGCAGCTCCTGCCGCGCGGCGACGTGGCTCAGGCCGGCCTCCTTGATCGCGCCGAGATCGAGCAAAGTCAGCCCCTTGGGGAAGAGCTCGCGGTAGATCACGCGCTCGCCCAGGCCGGGGATCACGCGGAAACCGACGCGCTTGGAGAGTTCCTCGACCGCCGCGCCGACGCGGCGCATGTTGCGCGCCTCCAGATGCTGGAGCCGGTTGCGCAGCACCACCCAGTCGACGGTGCCGCCGTCGGTCTTGGCGCGGACCTTGCGCGCGTCCCACACCATCTCGGCGTAGAAGCTCGGGCGCTTGATCTTGTAGGTGTCGGGATCGACCTGGCCGATCAGATCGAGATCGATGAAGCTGTCGTTGATCGGCGTGACCAGCGTGTCCGCGCGCGCCACCGCCTTCATCGCATAGGGGTCGTCGCGGCCGGGGGTGTCGACGATGATGAATTCGGCATCCTCGGCCATCGCATCGAGCCGCCGCTCGATCGCGGGATCCTTGGCGGGATCGAACGTCTCGAAGCGCGGGATGACGAGTTCGGTGTTCTCGCGACGCGCGGTGGAGCTGCGGTTCTCCAGGTAACGCACCATCGTCCGCTGGCGCGTATCGAGATCGATCACCGCGACGCGGCGGCCTTGGGCTGCGAGCGCGACCGCGACGTGGACGGCGGTCGTCGATTTGCCCGTGCCGCCCTTTTCGTTGGCGAATACAATGAGATGCGCGCGCGCTGTCATGATCGTCGAATTCTTCCCCAGGGCTCCGGCGGGCTTGATCTGGCCCCGATGCCGCCGCACAGAGCGTGTCCCAAGCCATATCGGAGGCCCGCCGCCCGTGCAAATCATCCGTGACCTCGCAAGCCTTCGCGATGCTGTCGCGGCGCTGCGTGAGCGAGGCAAGCGTATCGCGCTGGTGCCGACGATGGGCGCGCTGCACGCCGGCCACATCGCGCTGATCGAGGAGGGACTGCGCCGCGCCGATGCGGTGATCGCCTCGATCTTCGTCAATCCCAGGCAGTTCGGCGCGGGCGAGGACCTGACCCGATACCCGCGCCGCGAGCGCGCCGACGCGCAGATGCTCGAAACCGCGGGGTGCGCGATCCTCTGGGCGCCGACGGCGGACACGATGTACCCGCCGGGCTATTCGACCAATGTCTCGGTGTCGGGCGTGTCCGAGGTGCTCGAAGGCGCATCGCGGCCGGGGCATTTCGACGGCGTAGCGACGGTCGTGCTCAAGCTGTTCAACCAGGTCGGGGCCGACCTGGCCCTGTTCGGCGAGAAGGACTGGCAGCAGCTCGCGGTGGTCCGGCGGATGGCGCTGGACCTCGATGTGGCCGTCGAGATCGTCGGCGTGCCGATCGTGCGCGACGACCAGGGCTTGGCGCTCTCCTCGCGCAACGCCTATCTGTCGGAAGACGAGATCGCCGCGGCACGGACATTGCCGCGCGCGCTGGGCGAGGCGGCCGCCTCGATCGGACGCGGCGAGCCGGCGCAAGCGGCGCTGGCGGCGGCGACCGCGCGACTGGCGGAGGCGGGGTTCACCGACATCGATTACGTCACGCTGCGCGACGCGGTGACGCTGGCGCCGATCGACGTGCCGGGCGAGGGTCCGGCCCGGCTGCTCGCGGCGGCGCGGATGGGGCCGGCGCGGCTGATCGACAATCTGGCGGTCGAGATGAAATCGGCGGACTGAACGGCTCGCAGATCATCCTCCCCTGCAAGGGGAGGGGGACCAGCCGCAGGCTGGTGGAGGGGTGGAGGCCGGGTGGAACGCCGGCTCTGCGCCTCCACCCCTCCGTCATCGCTGCGCGATGCCACCTCCCCTTGCAGGGGGGGATGCAAATGTGTCCCTCCCGCGCCGTTAACCATTTCTTTTCACCTAGGCTGCGACACCTGCTCGCATGTTAGGGGAAAGACGCACGCCATGGGAAACAGCCTCAAGTCCGCCACCTTCCTGATCGAGAGCCGCTTGGCGGAGGCGGCGTTAGGCGATCCGGATACGCTCTACGAGCTCGGCATCGCCTTTTCGACGGGCTCGCGCGGGGTCGAGGTCGATCTCGTCGAGGCGCACAAATGGTTCAATCTCGCATCTGTCGCGGGATCGACCGAAGCGCAGGAAATGCGCGCCGAGATCGCCGACGAGATGACCGCGCGCGAGATCGTCGAGGCGCAGAAGCAGGCCAGAGCCTGGCTCGCGACGCACCAGCGCCGGGCGGCCTGAACCCGAAAAATCCGTTCGTGCCGAGCGAAGTCGAGGCACCAATCGCATCGTCTCGCCGATAACCGGTCCCTCGACTTCGCTCGGGACGAACGGGGTAGTTGCTAACCGTCCTTCTTGAACGGCGCCATCTGGTCGAGCATCTCGATCTCCTGATCGACTGCGCGACGTTCGCGCTCGACGAAATCCGCGACCGCGCGGCGAAAACCCGGATGCGGGATGTAATGCGCCGACCAGGTCGGCACCGGCCGATAGCCGCGCGCGAGCTTGTGTTCGCCCTGCGCGCCCGCCTCGACCCGGCTGAGCCCGCGCGCGATCGCCGCCTCGATCGCCTGATAATAGCAGAGCTCGAAATGGAGGAAGGGAATTTCCTCGGTGCAGCCCCAATAGCGGCCGTAGAGCGTGTCGCCGCCGATCAGGTTGAGCGCGCCCGCCACCGGAATGCCATCCCGATAAGCGAGCATCAGCAGCACATGATCGCCCATTCGGGCGCTCAGCATCGTGAAGAAGGCGCGCGTCAGATAGGGTCGGCCCCACTTCCGGCTGCCGGTATCCTGGTAGAAGCGCCAGAACGCGTCCCATTCCGCCTCGCCGATCTCGGCGCCCGACAGCGTGCGGATCTCGACCTGCGCCTGCGCGCCCTCGCGCTCCTTGCGGATCGCCTTGCGCTTGCGCGACGAGAGCGCGGCGAGGAAGTCGTCGAAGTTCGCATAGCCTTCGTTGTGCCAATGGAACTGGCTGCCGGTGCGGATCAGCCAGTCGGCGGCCTCGAACAGCGGGATTTGATCGGGGGTGACGAAGGTCGCGTGCGCCGAGGACAGCTCGTGCTCGGCGACCATCGCCTCGGTCGCGGCGATCAGTGCGGGCGCGACCGTCGGATCGCGCAGCAGCAGCCGCGGGCCGGGGACGGGCGTGAACGGCACCGCGATCTGCAGCTTGGGGTAATAGGATCCGCCCGCCTGCTGCCAGGCGTCCGCCCAGCCCTGATCGAAGACATATTCGCCCTGGCTGTGGCTCTTGGCGTAGGCGGGGACGATGCCGGCAGGCCTGCCATCGGCGCCGTCGACGACGATCGGCACCGCCTGCCAGCCCGCGCGCGCCACCGCGCTGCCCGAATCCTCGAGCGCGGAGAGGAAGGCGTGGCCGAGAAAGGGATTGTCCGCACCCGCGCAGGCATCCCAGTCCGCAGCGTCGATCGCGCCGATCCCGCTGGCGACGCGCGCGACGATCCCGCTCATGCGGTCCGCTCGAAGATCGGGCGGTCGGCATATTGGGCGACGGTCTGGCGATCCTGCGGCGATCGTACCGTCCAGCTCAGCACGGGCAGTCCCCGCAAGCGCAGTGCGGCGGGCAGGGCGGAGGGGAGGAAGCGGACATCATAAGCCAGGAAATCGGGCTTTGCCCGCGCAACCGCAAGGCGTCGAACGATCGCGTCGCGCAAAGCCCATATGCGCGTGTCGCGTTGTTCGGTCATCACGAGGCCGTGCACGACCTTCGGCGCATGCGCCGCGAACCAGCGCGATATCTCGGGATTGAACCCCATCACCGCGACCGGCCCGCGATAGCCCTCGAGCACGCGGCGCACCGCGAGGCAGAGCGGGGCGGCCTGCGCCAGCGTGTCGGTCTTGAGCTCGATCAGCAGCGGCACGCGCCCCGCGATCACGCTCAGCAATTGCGCCAGCGTCGGTATCCGCTCCTCGCTGCCGAGGAAGCGCCGCGCGACGATCTCGTGCGTCGCGCACTGCGCGATGCGCCCCGCCTGCCCGGTCATCCGCGGCGTGTCGGCGTCGTGGAAGACGATGACGGTGCCGTCGCGCGACAGGCGGACGTCGCACTCGATCCCGAACCCCTCGCGGATAGCGGCCGACGCGGCGGCGAGACTGTTCTCGGGGACGCCACGGCCCCACAGCCCGCGATGCGCGATGTCGTGATTGCGCAGGAAGGCGACGCGCGCCGGGTCGGGCGCCGGCGTCAGTCGCCGGTCAAACGTGCCGAAGCGCGACGATCGCATCCACTTCCACCGCGGCACCGAGCGGCAGCACCGGCACGCCGACCGCCGAGCGCGCATGCTTGCCCGCCTCGCCGAACAGCGCGACCATCAGCTCGGACGCGCCATTGATCACCTTGGGCTGATCGGTGAAATCGGGCCCCGAGGCGACGAACCCGCCGAGCTTGACGATCCGCTCGACGCGGTCGAGCGAGCCGCCGAGTGCCGCCTTGATCTGCGCGACCAGCATCAGCCCGCACCGCGCGGCCGCCTTGGCGCCGCGCTCGATGTCGGCGGGGCCGTCGAGCCGGCCGGTCATCAGCTGGCCTTCGGGATCGAACGGCAGCTGGCCCGAAATGTGGAGCAGCCCGCCCGCCTCGACCGCGGGCACGTAGGCCGCGACGGGCGCCGCCGCCTTGGGGAGGGCGAGGCCGAGTTCGGCGAGCTTGTGGTCGATATCCATGCGTGCCGCTATGCCGGCTGCGTCGCGCCGGTCAAGGCTGGAGCGGGCAGGCCGTCCGCGAAGCGCTGGAGAATCCAGTCGGCGGCATGCGCCCAGTCGTCGACCCGCACATGCGCGTCCTCGGCCTGCGGGCGGCTGTGCGCGATCAGCGGCTCGGCGACCATGTGCAGCCGCCACACCTGCGGCGTCTCCTTCGCCACCGACCGATGCTGGAAGGCGAGATCGTCGACGAACACCGCGACCGGCGGCCGGTGTTCCTCCAGGATCGCCCGCAAGGCTTCGCCCTTGCCGCCCTGGTTGGTGTAGACCTCGTGGCCGATGCCGTGGCGCGCGAGCTGATCGATCCGCGGCTGGCGGCGATGATCGGGCAGGTTGGTGAGCACGACGATGTCGGCATGCGCGGTGATCAGGTCGAGCGCCTCGATCATGCCTTTCACCGGCGTCTGGCGTTCCATCTCGGTGTCGAAGAAGCCGTCGAGATACGGCCACACCTCGGCGGGCGCGACGAGCGCGCCAGTGTCGCGGCGGACCAGCGCCTCGCCCCAATTCTCCTCGGCGATCGCGAAGTCGATGCCGTGCGCCTCGTCGAGCCAATCGCGGAAATGCGCGACCATGTGCAGCAGCACCTCGTCGCAATCGGTGATCAGCAGCGGGCGGGTCATGATTCGAGCTTTCTCTGGGCGGCGACCAGCGCCTCCGGGCGGACGTCGAGCGCCTCGGCGCAGGCGGTGAGATCGGGTTCGTGCTGGGCGAGGAAGCCGAGCACCGCGGCGAGCAGCGAAGGGTCGCCGGCGCGGGCGCGCAACTCGTCCGAGTCGAGCCCGGTCAGCGCGAGCAGCCGCTCGGCACGCGGCGCATCCGACAGCGTCCACACCAGCGCGGAGAGCGCCAGCGTCGTGGCATCGGGAGTATTTGTGTCGCGCGCGCGCATCGCTTAGTCTTAGCCACCCTCTGGAAGGATTAGCGGCTTTGCCGGGCAAGGTGCTCGTTGTCGAGGACAACGAACTCAATCTCAAGCTGTTCTGCGACCTGCTCGAGGTGCACGACTACGAGCCCACCCCCGTGCGCGACGGCGGCGAGGCGATCGAGACCGCACGCGCGGTGATGCCCGACCTGATCATCATGGACATCCAGCTGCCGCACGTCAGCGGGCTCGAACTGATCGCCGCGCTCAAGGCGGACCCGGAGCTTGCCGGCATCCCGATCCTCGCGGTCACCGCCTACGCCTCGCCCGCGGACGAGGCGGCGGCGCGCGAGGCGGGCGCGGCGGCCTATGTGTCGAAACCGATCTCGCTGATGCGCTTCATCGAGGCGGTGGAGGGGTTGGCGCCTGCGGGGTAATTCCGCTCACCCTTCCATACGATCCACCGTTCGTCCTGAGTAGCCATTGAGCTTGTCGAAATGGCGTATCGAAGGATGGTGGCCGGGAGCCTGCCATGTCCTTCGATACGGGCCTTCGACTTCGCTCAGTCCCTACTCAGGACGAACGGGGGTGGTGCGATCGTGCGCCGCCCCAACACGACAAAGGGCGCCGCATCGCTGCAGCGCCCCGTCTCACCCGCGCTATCCGCCGCCAGCCCTCAGGCTCGCGGCAAAAAAGTCACTTGATCTTGGTTTCCTTGAACTCGACATGCTTGCGCACGACGGGATCGTATTTCTGGAAGCTGAGCTTCTCGGTCTTGGTCCGCGGATTCTTCTTGGTCACGTAGAAGAAGCCGGTGTCGGCGGTCGAGACGAGCTTGATCTTGACGGTAGTCGGCTTGGCCATGATGCCCTCTGAAGTCTGTCATGCGCTTCGCCGCCGAACAAGCCGGTCTCGCCGAATCGCCAAAAAAGCAAAAAGCGGCGCTGCCGCCGCTCGATCGGCCCGGCTCCTGCGGCAGGACGGCACGCATGTCAAGTATCGCGGCCCCTTAACGCGACTGCAACCTGCCATCGCTACGCTTGCCCGACACGAGACGGAGAGTGCCATGAGCCGGTCGCCGAGCGATGGAATGATGCTGGTGCGCGCGAATCTGTGCGACCTGCTCGATGCGCTCGAACGGGCGCTCGCCGCGCGCGGATCGCTCGGCGTCTCGGCCTATGCCGACACGATCGCGGCGATGGCGGGGGATTATGGCCTGCATCCGGTGCAGCGACTCGCCGAGGGGCTGTCGGTGGCGCTGGGCGGCGGCGGGCGCGGTGCCGCGGTCGGCCCGTGGATCGAGCGGCTGCGCGATTCGATCGGCTGCGAGGCGGTCGACGACCAGGCCGGCACGAGCTGGCTCGCCTCGGTGATGGTCCGCCTCGCCGGATGATCTCCTTGTTGCGCGACCACGACTGACATGGACGCGCTCGTACCCGCCTTCGTCGTGGCGCTGCTCGCCGAGCTGGGCGACCGTACGCAATTGCTCGCGATGCTGCTCGGCGACCGCTTCCGCAAGCCGGCCGCCGTGCTCGCCGGGATCGCTCTTGCCGCACTGCTCAACATGGCGATCGCCGCAGCACTCGGCGCCGAGGTCGCGACCTACATCAATCACCGCGCGATCCAGCTGATGACCGGCTTCGGCCTGATCCTCGCCGCCTCGGGCGCCGCGTTCCGCGTCAAGCCCGCCGAATCGATCGACGGCTGGACGATCGGCGCCTTCCTGTCCTCGGCGGGCGCCTTCTTCATCCTCGCACTGGGCGACAAGACGCAGTTCGTCACCGCAGCGATCGCGGCGGGCAGCGGACACCCGGCATTGGCGGCGGTCGGGGCTGCGGCGGGCGTCACCGTCGCCAACGCACCCGCGGTAGTGCTCGGCGAACGCTGGCCCACATTGGTTCCGATGCGCGCGATCCGCATCGGCGCGGGCGTCGTGCTGGCGCTCGCCGGCCTCTATCTGGTGATCGGCGCGCTCGGGCTTTCCTGAGCCCTTGGCCCGATCCGATCACAGACATCGGCATAATTCGGCGAGATGCGCTCTTTTCGGCGAACCCTTCGCGGCCTAGCTCGTTATGGCCCCGAACCGAGATAGCATCCAACCGGAGATACATATGGCCAAGCAGCCCGCCGCCGCGCTCGACACCCCGACCGATCTGCCCGCCAAGAACGTCGGCACCGCCGCCGACGCGCTCAACGTGACGCTCGCCGATCTCTACGCGCTCTACATCAAGACCAAGAATTTCCACTGGCACATGTCCGGCCCGCACTTCCGCGACTATCATCTGCTGCTCGACGACCAAGCGACGCAGATCCTCGGCATTACCGATGCGGTCGCCGAGCGCATCCGCAAGACCGGCAACACCACGCTGCGCTCGATCGGCGACATCGGCCGCCGCCAGACGATCGCCGACAACGACAAGGAATTCGTCGCGCCCGAGGCGATGCTCGCCGAGGTGCGCGACGACAATCTCGCGCTGATCCAGCAGTTTCGCGACACGCGCGAGAAGGTCGAGGAGGCCGGCGACACTTCGACCTCGTCGCTGATCGACGAATGGATCGACCAGGCCGAGGAGCGCGCCTGGTTCCTGTTCGAGGCCGCGCGCAAGGGGTGATCCTGATCACCGAGTAACCGTGCCCCGGCACGAATAACCGTGCTCCGGCGAAAGCCGGGGTCCAGGGCTACGGGCGCCGCGCCTGCAATCCTGGGCCCCGGCGTTCGCCGGGGAACGCCAAGGTACGAACGGGTGTTCTTCCATAGTTGTTTGGAAAGGCCCGCCACCGCCCCATGCGCGATTTCGCCAAGCTGCTCGACGGGCTCGTCTACACGCGGTCGCGCAACGCCAAGCTCAAGCTGATCGCCGACTATCTGCGCGCCACTCCCGACCCCGATCGCGGCTGGGCGATGGCGGCGATGACCGGGGCGATCGACATCAAGGCGGTCAAGTCGGCGGCGATCCACCAGATGGTCGCCGAGCGCGTCGACCCCGAGCTGTTCGCGATGAGCCGCGACTTCGTCGGCGATCTCGCCGAGACGGTCGCGCTGATCTGGCCCAAGCCGGAGCACGAGCCCGCCGACATCGACGACGGCACCTTGACGATCTCCGCGGCGATCGCGCAGCTCGACGCGCTGCCGCGCGGGCAGGTCGGGCCGGGGCTCGCCGCGATGCTCGACCATCTCGATTCGTCGGGACGCTACGCGCTGATCAAGCTCGCGACCGGCGCGCTCCGCGTCGGCGTTTCGGCCCGGCTGGCGAAGACCGCGTTGGCGCAGGCCTTCGGCCTCGACGTCGACGAGGTCGAGGAGCTGTGGCACGGCCTGACACCGCCCTATGCGCCGCTGTTCGCCTGGGCCGAGGGCACGGGTGAACGCCCCGCCGCCGAGGACATCCCGGTGTTCCGCCCGTTCATGCTCGCACACCCCCTTGAAGAGACGGTGGTCGACCTCGCCGACTATGCCGCCGAGTGGAAATGGGACGGGATCCGCATCCAGTTGGTCGGCATCGGCGGCGAGACGCGGCTGTTCAGCCGGGCCGGCGACGACATCACCGGCAGCTTCCCGGATGTCGCGGCCGCCTTCACCGCGCAGGGCGTGCTCGACGGCGAGCTGCTGGTTCGCGGCGAGGGGCAGGGGCGCTCCGAACATGGCGGCGAGACGGCGAGCTTCAACGCGCTGCAGCAGCGGCTCGGGCGAAAAGCGGTGACCGCCAAGATGCAGGCCGAGTTCCCGGCGTTCGTGCGGCTCTACGACATATTGTTCGACGGCAGCGAGGATCTGCGCGCCCTACCCTGGACCGAACGGCGCGCGCGGCTGGAGGCGTTCGTGGCCGATATGCCGGCGGATCGCTTCGACGTCTCGGCGATCATCGAGGCGGCGGATTTCGCGGCACTCGGCGAGATCCGCCTCGGCGCCCGCGACGCGGCGATCGAGGGCGTGATGCTCAAGCGCCGCGATTCGCCCTACATCGCCGGGCGGCGCACCGGCTATTGGTACAAGTGGAAGCGCGATCCGCTCGTCGCCGACTGCGTGATGATGTACGCGCAGCGCGGCCACGGGAAGCGGTCGAGCTTCTACTCCGATTACACCTTCGGCTGCTGGACCGCCCCGCCCGACGAGGGCGGCGAGCTGCTCCCCGTCGGCAAGGCCTATTCGGGCTTCACCGACGAGGAGCTGAAAGGCCTCGACCGCTTCGTCCGCAATGCGACCGTCCAGCGCTTCGGCCCGGTGCGCGAGGTCGAGAAGACGATGGTGCTCGAGGTCGCGTTCGATTCGATCCACGAATCGAAGCGGCACAAATCGGGCCTCGCGATGCGCTTCCCGCGGATCAGCCGCATCCGCACCGACAAGCCGGCCGGCGAGGCGGACCTGATCGACACCCTGCGGCGGATGATCGCTTAACCCTCCGTCATCCCCGCGGAAGCGGGGACCCATACGCGCAGCCTCGCTAGCCAGGCGATACGCTGTTCGTCAGGCGCTGCGCTTGCGCTTCGCACGCCGCGTCTATGGATCGCGGCCTTCGCCGGGATGACGGAAGAAGGCAGGGCGCACGTCTTGCCCCGAATCGCATACGCTGCTAGGGCGCGCCCTTTCCGGACATGGGGGCTTCCCGTGGCCGACAGTTTCGACGCGCAGTCGTGGTTCTGCGGGGCAGTGGGCCCCGGTTTCCCACGCAAGCCGGCTGGAGAATATTGGGTTTATGCAGATCATCGTTCGCGACAACAATGTCGACCAGGCGCTTCGGGCCCTCAAGAAGAAGCTCCAGCGCGAGGGCGTCTATCGCGAGATGAAGCTTCGCCGGCATTACGAGAAGCCGTCCGAGAAGCGCGCCCGCGAGCGCGCCGCCGCGATCCGTCGGGCGCGCAAGCTCGAGCGCAAGCGCATGGAGCGCGACGGCGTTCGGTAAGCCTCTTCGGGCGATGTGAAGGCGGCGTTCTCCCATGCAGGCGGGAGCGCAGCCGCCACGCCTGAACTGGGCTCCCGCCTGCGCGGGAGAACGATCTGGACGGCAGCGCCCGACACGGGCAGAAGCGCCGCGACCATCCGTTTCCACGAGGCCGTCCATGTCCGAGATCACCGCCGTCCCGCTGCGCCCCGTCGCCAAGGGCACGCTCACCAAGCTCTGGCTGGGTGTCGGCGTCGCGGTGGTGATCGGCGTCGGCGTGGCGTGGGCTGGCACCTCCAAGCAGGTCGCGATGGGCCAGCCGCCGTCGGTGTTCCTCGCCAAGAACAGCAAGAAGCACGACGTGGTGACGACGCCCTCGGGGCTCGAATATCAGGTGCTGGCGGCGGGCCAGGGCGCGCACCCCGGTCCGCAGGACATCGTCCAGATCGAATATGACGGCAAGCTGCTCGACGGCACGACCTTCGATTCGACCGCGCAGCACGGCCAGCCCGCGGTGATGCCGGTAGCGGGCTCGATCCCGGGCTTCTCCGAAGGCCTGCAGCTGATGCAGCGCGGCGCGCACTACCGCTTCTGGATCCCGCCGCAGCTTGCTTACGGCGAACAGGGCGCGGGGGACGGCGTCATCCCGCCCAACAGCGTGCTCCAGTTCGACGTGACGCTCCGCGAAATCGCGCCGCAGCAACCCGGCTACGGCGCCGCCGGCATGGCGCAGCCGGGCGGCGTAGGCGGCGCGGCGAACTAGGAACATCCTCCCCATCAAAAGATGGGGAGGATGAGGTATTATTTCCGTTCGCTCGCCGGATCGATCCCGCTGCGCCGCTCGAGCGCGACCTTGGCCATCGCCACGATCGGGTCGGCGAACATCAGCCCGAGCAGCCCGAACAGCGCGCCGAGCAGCAGCTGCATGCCGAGCACCAGCGCGGGCGGCAGGTCGACCGATTTGCGTGCCACCATCGGCACGATCAGATAGCCGTCGAGGATCTGCACCGCGACGTAGACGCCGGCGGCGAGCAGCCCGACATGCGTGCCCTGCGAGAAGCCGACCAGCACGATCAGGATGCCCGAGACGATCGCACCGATATTGGGCAGGAAGGCCAGGATGCCGGTGATCAGCCCGAGCAGCAGCGCGAACGGCACGCCTACCGCCCACAGTGCGATCGAGACGAACACGCCCTCGACGCCCATGCCGAGCAGCCGCCCCGCCATCAACCGGCGCAGCGTCTGCGCCATGTCGGTGCTGGTCTTGAAGAAATCGGCGCGCTTGTCGTGCGGGATCAGCCAGCCGACGCCGCGCTCGTAGATGCGCGGCTCGGCGGCGAAGAACAGCCCGAGCACGATGATCATCGCGAGGCTGGAGATCGCGCCCAGTGCGCTACCCAGCACGCTGGTGATGCTGCCGATCGATCCCATCAGCTGCTTGCCGACCTCGCCGACCTGCACGCCGCCCTTGGGCAGGATGCCCAGCGAATCGGCATAGGCCTGGCCGCGCTCGACCTGCTGGACCACCAGGGTCTTGAGCGCGGTGAATTCGGAGACCAGCGTGAGCCCCGCGTAGGAGAGCACGCCGAGCAGGAAGGCGAGCACCAGCACCGCGACGATCGCGATCCGCCAGCCGCGCGCGATCGGCAGCACGCGCCCGAGCAGCCGCGCGCCGCCGTCGAGCATCGAGGCGAGCACCATCCCGCCGATGATCAGCAGCAGCGGCTGCGCGAGCACGTAGAGCAGCACCACCGACAGCACGACCGACACCCAGATGATCGCGCGCGTCACCTCGAGGCGCATGCGCGGATCGCGCAGCTCCATCGGGCTCGGCGCCTCGACATCTGCTTGGGTCGGGGCGTCGGTCATGCAGATGTCCTCGGGGAAAGCCTCAGTTCGGGGGCGTAACGTGCGCCGGGTGCAAACTGATCCCTACGCGATTGCCGCGAAACGCCGTGAACCAGCCGAGCGGGTTCCACAGCGGCGAGCTGCCGTTGAGCGAGAAGGTGATCAGCTCGGCCCGGCCGCCCAGGTTTTCCCACGGCACCGGGCCGCCGAGCCCGCCTTCTTCGGCCGGATAGCGGCTGTCGGCGGATTCGTCGCGGTTGTCGCCCATCACGAAGACATGGTCGGCGGGTATCTTGACCAGGGGATATTCGTCGCCCTCGCTTGCGCCGTTGCCGAAATCGATCGTGTCGTAGGTGCGGCCGTTGGGCAGCGTCTCGCGGAACACCGGCAGCGCGCAATAGCTCTTGCCGTTGGGCGCGGTGACGCGGTGCATCGCCTCCAGCGCACTGGTGCACGGCACGTCGTCGTCGATCGGGATCATCGCGGGCGCGCGCGACACGCGGGGTATCGGCTTGCCGTTGAGCCAGACGACGCCCTCGCGCACCTCGATCGTGTCGCCGGGCAGCCCGATGACGCGCTTGATATAGTCGCTGGTCTCGCCCGGCGGCGTCAGGATCACGACGTCGCCGCGCTCGGGCAGGTGGCCGAGCAGCCGCCCGCGGATGAACGGCAGCCAGTGGAAGGTCGGCGAGACGTAGCTCCAGCCATAGGGGAATTTGCTGACGACGAGCTGATCGCCCTTGATCAGCGTCGGCATCATCGATTCGGACGGGATGTAGAAGGGCTTGGCGACGAAGGTCCAGAAGGCGAGCACGCCCAGCACCAGCCAGAACAGGCCTTTCAGCTCGGCCCACCAGTCGGTGCCCTGCTTGTCGGGCACTGTCGTCGCGGCGGGGGGGGCGGTGGCGGGCGCCTCGGCGTCGATGTCGCTCAACTCGGGATGTCCTCGTTCGCGCCGCCGATCGGCAGCGCCTCGATGATGACGAAGGCCTGCGCCCAGGGCAGGTCGTCGGTCATCGTCAGATGTACGTGCGCGGCGTGGCCCGGCGGGATCAACGCGTCAAGCCTCGCCTTGGCGCCGCCGGTCAGCGCCAATGTCGGCGCGCCCGAGGGCAGGTTGACCACGCCGATGTCGCGCATGAACACGCCGCGCCTGAACCCGGTGCCCACCGCCTTGGAAAACGCCTCCTTGGCGGCGAAGCGCTTGGCGTAGGTCGCGGCGCGGGTGAGCGTGCGCCGCTCGGACTTCGCCTGCTCGACGGGCGTGAACACGCGCTGCACGAACCGATCGCCGAACCGCGCGAGCGAGGCGGCGATGCGATCGATGTTGCAGAGATCCGAGCCGATGCCGACGATCATCTCTCAAATCCTCCCCGGCTTTGCCGGGGAGGGGGACCGCTCGCGCAGCGAGTGGTGGAGGGGAGCCGCTGCAAGCGGCGCGCCTGGAGCCACCCCCCCTCCACCACCGGCTTCGCCGGCGGTCCCCCTCCCCGAGGAAATTCGGGGAGGATATTGGAACACCCTCACCGTGCCGCGTCCATCAGGTCGCGCATCCGTCGCACGCTCGCGTCCAGCCCCGTGAAAATCGCCTCGCCGATCAGGAAATGCCCGATGTTGAGCTCGGCGATCTGCGGGATCGCGGCGACGGGCGCGACGTTGTCGAAGGTGAGGCCGTGCCCCGCATGTGCCTCGATCCCGTTCTTGGCCGCGAGCGCGACCGCGTCGGACAGGCGCTGGAGTTGGGCCACCTGCGCCTCGCCCTCGGCATGCGCGTAGGCGCCGGTGTGGAACTCGACGACGGGCGCGCCGAGGCTCAGCGCCGCCTCGATCTGGCGCGGATCGGGCTCGATGAACAGGCTGACGCGGATGCCCGCGTCGCCCAACCGCGTGATCAGCGGTTTCAGATGATTATGCTGCCCCGCCGCGTTCAGCCCGCCTTCGGTCGTCACCTCCTCGCGCCGCTCGGGGACGATGCACGCGGCGTGCGGGCGGTGCTTCAGCGCGATCGCGACCATCTCTTCGGTCGCCGCCATCTCGAAGTTGAGCGGCAGCGCGATCCCGCCGATCAGGTGCGCGATGTCGTCGTCGATGATGTGGCGGCGATCCTCGCGCAGATGCGCGGTGATGCCGTCGGCGCCCGCGGCTTGCGCGATCTGCGCGGCGCGCAACGGATCGGGGTGCAGCCCGCCCCGCGCGTTGCGGATCGTCGCGACATGATCGATGTTGACGCCCAGGCGTAGTCGTTGGCTCACGTCGCGCATCCTATTGCCGAGACCGCGTCATAGGCGAAGCCCTTGCGCTGCCAAACCTCGCCGAAGTCGAACCCGCCGCGCCGCGTGAACAGTATGAGCGCGCGGCCGCTTGCGGGGAGGATGAAGTTGCGGATGTTGACCCCGCCGATCTCGCCGCGCCGCTCGACCACCGAGACCGGCGCGGCACAGCCGGCGAGCGGCACGCTATATTGCCACTGGCCGAGCGCGCCCGCGCCCAATTTGGGATCGCCCGTCCACATCGTCGCGGTCGCGGCCGGCCCGAGCAGCCTGTTTTCGAGAAGCCCACGATCGAACGCGTAGAGCGCCATCGGCGTGCCGTAGACCGATCCCGCCGCGCCGTAGGTGCCGAGATCCCCGAGATTCTCGCCGGTCGCGCCCTTCTCGACCCCGCGGACATGCGGCACGGGCGCAACGCCGGGCGCGAACAGCCCGAGCGTGATCCCCAGTGGCGCCGCGATCCGCTCCTGCAGCAGCTGCGCGAACGGCCTGCCCGTCGTTCGTTCGAGCAGCGCGCCGAGCACGATGAAGTCGCAATTGTCGTAGTGGAAGCCGCCCCCCGGCCGGCCGCGTGGATGCTCGGCGCAATAATGCGTCGCCTCATATTGCATCGTGCCGACGGTCGCCGCGTCGCCGCCCGGGCGGTAGAAGATCGGCATGCCGTCGGGATGATTGGGGCCGTCCTCATTGGGATCGGCGAGCCCGCTGGTGTGCTGGAGCAGGTTGCGGATCGTGACTTCGTCGGAGAAGACCTGCGGCCAGCCGGGCCAATAGGCGGTCACCGGCGTGTCGAGATCGAGCCGCCCGGCCTCGACCTCCTGCATCACGATCGTCGCGGTGAGCTGCTTGGTCACCGACGCCCAGCGCCACACCGCGGTCGGGCTATTGCGCACGCCTTTCGCCGAAAACCCCGTGGTGTGGACGTAGCTCGGCTCCGCCGCGTCGCCCGCGATCGCGACGCCCTCGAAACGGGCATCGGCGATGATCCGGTCGAGCGGGTGCGGGTCAGGCGCCGCAGGCGCCTCGGGCGCAGCGGCCAGGGCGAACAGCGCGGCGGCGGCCGCGCGCAGCCTCACGCCACCGCGGCCCGGCTGCCCGGCTTGATCGCGGGGATCGCGGCGAGCTCGGGCGGCACGTCCTCGGGCTGGTAGGTCGGCACGTTGAGCGTCACCAGGGCGGTGAGGGGGACGCCGACATCGGCCTTGCCGCCCGACCGATCGACCAGGCAGGCCGCGGCGATCACGCGACCGCCGGCCTCCTCGATCGCCCTGATCGCCTCGCGCGACGACAGCCCGGTGGTGACGACGTCTTCCATCATCAGCACCTTCTGCCCCGGCGTCAGCGCGAAGCCGCGGCGCAGTTCGAAGCTGCCGGTCGGCCGCTCGACGAACATCGCCTCGACGCCCAGCGCGCGCGCCATCTCGTAGCCCGCGATCACGCCGCCCATCGCGGGCGAGACCACCGCGGTCGCGCCGGCATGGACCGGGGGCGTCAGCCGCGAGGCAAGCTCGACGCAGAGCCGCTGCGCGCGGCGCGGATCCATCAGCACGCGCGCGCACTGCAGATAGGTCGGGCTGCGCAGCCCCGAGGACAGGATGAAATGACCGTCCAGCAGCGCCTTGGCCGCGCGGAACTCCGCCAGCACCTCGTCGTCGGTCATGTTCGCCTCTGTCGTCTTGCCCCGTCCGGCCGCCTGATAGGGCCGCGCGCGGGGCGCATCAATGGCCTGTGTCGAGCCCGCCGGATCGGCGCGGGCAATCGCCGACCCGCATATTTCCGTGAGTCTGCGGCTTGAGGCTTGGGCGACGCCTGCTATAAGGCCGCCAAACGTCCACCGACGGGTGAACGCTCGCCGCACTGCATCGCGGCAAGAGGGGTGACATGAAGAGTGTGAAGACCATGTTGATCGCCGCAGGGTTTGCGGCGCTGGCGCTCACCGGAGCGGCCTCCGCGCAGGCCCCGGCCCCGTCGATCGTGACCGCTTCGCCCACCGCGACGGCAACCGCGCCCGGTTCGGGCCAGTCGCCCCAGACGGTGAGCTCGCCCGATGCCGCGGCGCCCGCGACCGCCGCCGCGCCTGCGACGCAGCCCGCCGCGACGGCGGCGAAGGCGATCCCCGAATTCTACCCGTCCGATCCCAGCGTCGGGCAGCCGAGCGACCGCATCGCGCTGCAGCCGCAGGTCACCGATCTCGGCCATCAGGCGGAGTGGTTCCACAACGTCATCCTGATGCCGATCATCATCATCATCTCGCTGTTCGTGCTGGTGCTGCTCGGCTGGGTCTCGGTCCGCTACAATCGCCGCGCCAATCCGGTGCCGTCGCGCACCTCGCACAATACCGCGATCGAGATCGTCTGGACGGTCGCGCCGGTGCTGATCCTGCTCGCGATCGCGGTGCCCTCGATCAAGCTGCTCGCCGCGCAATATTCGATCCCCAAGCCCGATCTGACCGTCAAGGTGATCGGGCACCAATGGTATTGGTCGTATCAATATCCCGATAACGGCGACTTCGAGGTCGTCTCGAACATCCTCACCGAGGATCAGGACAAGGCCAAGGGCGAGCCCCGCCAGCTCGGCGTCGACAATCGCATGGTCATTCCCGCCGGCGCGGTGGTGAAGATCATCACGACGTCGGACGACGTGATCCATTCCTTCGCGGTGCCCGCCTTCTGGACCAAGATGGACGCGGTGCCCGGCCGCCTCAACGAGACCTGGTTCAAGGTCGATCGCCCCGGCCTCTATTACGGGCAGTGCTCCGAGCTCTGCGGCGCGCGCCACGGCTATATGCCGATCGCGGTCGAAGTGGTGACCAAGCCGCAGTTCGCGCAGTGGATCGCCGCCAACGGCGGCACGATCGGCCACGGCAAGCCCGCATCGAGCGACGCGACCGTGAACTCGCCGATCAGCAACCCGACCGCGACGACGGCCGCACCGACCCCGCTGGCGGGCGCGCCCTCCACCCCGACCGAGGCCGCGACCGCACCGGCGAAGCCCGCCGCGCAGCCCGCGACGACGAACTGAGGCGAGACAGATGACCGACACGACGGCCAACGCTCACTTCTTCCACAAGGAAGAATCCCACGAGCATCATGGCGGCGATCATAAACCCGCCTTCTTCCAACGCTGGTTCCTGTCGACCAACCACAAGGACATCGGCACGCTCTACCTGATCTTCGCGATCACCGCGGGGATCATCGGCGGCGCGATTTCGGGCCTGATGCGCGTCGAGCTCGCGCATCCGGGCATCCAGTATCTGCCGATCTGGGCGCATTTCTTCGGCGCGCCCGCCGGCAACGACGCCGCGCTCCACTTCTGGAACGTGATGGTGACGGCGCACGGCCTCATCATGGTGTTCTTCATGGTGATGCCCGCGATGATCGGCGGCTTCGGCAACTGGTTCGTGCCGATCATGATCGGCGCGCCCGACATGGCGTTCCCGCGCATGAACAACGTCAGCTTCTGGCTGATCGTGCCGGCGTTCACGCTGCTGCTCGGATCTCTGTTCGTCTCGGGGGGCACCGGCAACGGCGCCGGCACCGGCTGGACGCTCTACGCGCCGCTCTCCACCTCGGGCTCGGCGGGTCCGTCGGTCGATATGTGCATCCTCGCGCTCCATCTCGCGGGTGCCTCGTCGATCCTCGGCGCGGTCAACTTCATCACCACCATCTTCAACATGCGCGCGCCGGGCATGACGCTGCACAAGATGCCGCTGTTCGCCTGGTC
>CAXTVK010000016.1:0-37584 GCA_964247655.1 uncultured Sphingomonadaceae bacterium
AGATCGCCGACGAGCTCGGCGGGGTCAGCCGCAACGCGGTGATCGGCAAGGCGCACCGGCTGGGGCTCGAGAGCCGCCCGTCGCCGGTGAAGGGCAACGAGCCGGCCGCCGTGCCCGTCGCCGAACCGGCGGCGCCAGTACCCGCCGAGCCGACGCCGCCCGCTGCGGCGCGCGAACCCGTCGCAGCACCGCGCGCCGAAGCGCCCAAGCCGCGCCCGGTCGTCGCCGAGGCGCGCCCCGCCCCGGTCGCCCCGCCCGCCGCGATCGAGACCGACAGCGACGACGAGGACGAAGAGATCGCGGCGCCGGCAGCGCCCGCCGCACCTGCGCAGGTGTATCGCTCGATCGGCCCCGGCGGATTTCAGCGTCAGCAGCCCGGCGAGCAGCAGTCGCCGATCCCGCCCGCGCCGCCGCGTCGTCTCGTTCCCGCCAAGCCCGCCGCCGAGATCGCCGACAAGACCTCGCTGCTCGATCTCAACGACCGCATCTGCAAATGGCCGCTGGGGCATCCCGGCGAGCCCGACTTCCACTTCTGCGGCGACCAGGTGAACCCGGGCTTCCCCTACTGCGTCGCGCATTGCGGCCTCGCCTATCAGGCGCAGATGCCCCGCCGCGATCGTCGCCCGCCGCCGCCGCTGCCTTATGGTGGCCCTCGGGTTCGATGATCCGAACCCCTCTTCCGCGAGCGCGGGAGAGGGGTTTCAGTTGGTGCCGGCCCTAAGCGCCGCGCCCTTGTCTCCTCCCGTCAGCAGCGACAGCAGGATCGCGCGGCACTGGCCGTCGATCACTGCGTCGAGCGTCTCGGGGCGGAAACGCCGCTGGAACGCGCGGACCGCGGCCTCCTGGTCGACAATGTCATAGCCGAAGCGCTCAAGCGCGAGCAGGAAGCCGGCATCGGTCCAGTGCGGATCGGTAAGGTATCTTTCGGGCCGTGGCAGCGCGAGGCGGAGCTTGGCAAGCCGCTCCCAGTCGAACAGCTCGCCCGGATCCTCCTTGCGCGACGGCGCGATGTCCGAATGGCCGACGATATTGCCGCGCGTGATCCCGTAGCGCGGCACCATCTGCATCATCAGCGTGACGAGCGCGGCCATCTGCTCCTCGGCGAACGGACGATAGCCGAACTCGTGACCGGGATTGACCAGTTCGATCCCGATGCTGGCCGAATTGATGTCGGTGACGCCGCGCCACCAGCTCTTGCCGGCATGCCAGGCGCGCTTGTCCTCCTCGACGAGGCGGATCACCTGGCCGTCCTCGGCGATCATGTAGTGCGCGGAAACCTTGGCTTGCGGGTCGGTCAGCCGGCGGAAGGCGGACTGCGCGTCCTGCATCCCCGTATAGTGCAGCACGACCATCGAGACCGGGAGCGTGCGCTCGTCGAAATTGGGCGAGGGGCAATCGATGATGGCGGCCATCCGCCAGACGTCGCGCCCGCAGCGCCCGGCGTCAAGCGTTCAGCGGCGGTCGTCGCCGTGCCGGGGTATCGCGACGGGATCGTCGATGCGCTTGCGGTAGCAGCCGCGGCATCCATAGTCCGACACGAAGCGATCGGTGTGGCCGATCACCGTCTCGCCCGCGCCCAGCATCAGCAGCCCGTCGTCGGGCATCGCGCTCGCGATCCGGCCGAAGACGAGGCCGCGCACGTCGGCGGAGAAATAGAGCAGCACGTTGCGGCACAGCACCACGTCGAACAGGCCGGCGGGCGGCACGCCGAGCAGATTGTGGACACGGAACCGTACCGCATCGCGCAGCACGCTGGAGGCCTGCCACTCGTCGCCCTTCTGGTCGAAGCGGCGGAGCATCTGCGCGACGGGCAGACCGCGCTGTATCTCGAACTGCGAATAGCGGCCGGCGCGCGCGCGCGCGACCGCGGCGGGCGACAGATCGGTGCCGAGGATGTCGATCGTCCAGCCCGCCCAGCGATCGGGGCGATCCGCGAACATCATCGCGAGCGTATAGGCCTCCTGCCCCGTCGAGCAGCCCGCCGACCAGACTCGCAGACGCTTCGAATCGGCGCGCGCGACATGCAGCCGGGTCAGCCCCTGCTCCTCGAACTGGCGGAAGGCGGCGATGTCGCGGAAGAAGAAGGTCTCGTGGTTGAGCAGCGCCTCGATCGCGTCGTCGGCCAGCCGCGGATGCTCGCCCGAGACGATCCTGCCGACGAGCAGATCGAGCGACGGCACCGCATGCTGCGCCATCAGCGGACGGAGTGCTGCCTCGACCCGCCAGCGGCGACCGACCGAAAGCTGCTGCCCGGTACGCGCGGTGAGCAGGCCCGCCAAGATGCGCACCGCGCCGTCGCTTATCTCCATGCGGATCGGCGCAGCGGGCGCCCCTCCACCCGTTCGGTGATGCGCGCGGCGATGGCGGCGGGCGTCGCGATCGTCGCGGCGAGCCCGGCCTGCGCGACGCTGCCGGGCATCCCCCAGACGACCGAGCTGGTGCGATCCTGCGCGGCGATCTCGCCTCCGGCCTCGGTGATCGCGCGCGCGCCGATCGTGCCGTCGCGCCCCATGCCGCTCAGGATTACCGCGAGGGCGCGCTCGCCGAACAGCTCGGCGACCGATTCGAGCATCGGATCGACCGACGGCAGACAGCCCGACGGCGCCGGATCGCGATTGAGCAGGATGCGCGCGCTGCCGCCGATCGAGCGCAGCCGGACATGCGCGTCGCCCGGCGCGATCAGCAGATGGCCGCGCACCAGCTGCGCGCCGTTACGCGCGACCGCGGCCGGACGCCCGGTGATCTCGGTCATCTGCGCGGCGAAATAGGGCATGAAGGATGCGGGGAGATGCTGGGTGATCAGGATCGGCATGTCGCACGACGCGGGCAGCGCCGCGAACAGCGCGGATAGCGCGTGGAGCCCGCCGGTCGAGGCGCCGATCGCGAGGCAGTCGATCCGGCCCGACACCAGCGCGCGGGTTGCCAGCGCGGCGCAGGGCGAACCGACCGGCGCCATCTCGCGCACCGTCTCGCGATCGGGTACGCGTGCGTCGCCGCCAATGCGGCGCAGCTTGTCGATCAGATCGGCCTGAAACGGTCCGCCGAAGCTGCCCGCGACGGGCTTTTCAAGCGTATCGGCGGCGCCCAGCGTCATCGCGCGCACGCACGCGTCGGCGCCGGCGCCCGCCGAGGCCGACACGATCAGCACGCGCGCGCCGCGTCCGCGCCGGACGATCTCGGGCAAGGCCGTGAAGCCGTCCATCCCCGGCATCGCCAGATCGAGCAGCACGATATCGACGGTGACACGGTCGAGGCTGGCGAGCGCCTGGTCGGCGTTGCTCGCGGTCGCGACGATCTCGAATTCGGGGAGCGGCGAGAGGATGGTCTGGAAGACGGACCGCGCGACGATCGAATCGTCGACGATCATCAACCGGATCGGCCGGACCTCCATCTTGCTGCGCCCGTATGACTGGGGGGCTGGCATCGGAGGCGGGTCAGGCGACGCCGACCAGCTCGAACTTGCTCTGCAGCGTCTCGCGATCGAACGGCTTCATGACATATTCGTCGGCGCCCGCGTCGATCGCGGCGCGGATGTGCGCGATGCCGTTCTCGGTGGTGCAGAAGATCACCTTGGGGCGCTGCGGGAGCGCTTCCTGGCCGAGCGCGCGCAGAAATTCGATCCCGCTCATCACCGGCATGTTCCAGTCGAGCAGCACCACGTCGGGCGTGCCGACGCGGCAGGCGTCGAGCGCCTCCTGCCCGTCGCCGGCTTCGGAAACGGTGAAATCGAGCGTCTCGAGGATATGCCGAGCGACCTTCCGGATCACCTTCGAGTCATCGACAACCAGACACGTCTTCATCATCTCTTCCTCGATGCAACACGATGGTGAGACCGCCATAGCCATGGCGGGGTAAGCACGACGTTAACGGCTCAGGCGGCGAGCACAGCGGGACCGGCCACGATCCGCGCGGGATCGAGTTCGAGCAGCGCCTTGCCATTATGCTCGACCAAACCGAGCGCGGCGTGCGCCCAGCCGCGCGACAGGCCGGCGTGGAGCAGATCGGGCTCGCTGGCGATCGCGGCGACATCGACCACCTCGTCGACGAGCAGGCCGTAGAGATGGTGGTCGATCGTCACCACCACCGCCTGCAATATGCCCTCGCGCGGCGAATGGCCGATCTCGAGCGCGGCATAGGTGTCGATGATCGTCAACACCCGGCTGCGCAGCGCCGCGAGCCCCGCGATGTGCGGCGCGGCGAGCGGGACGCGGGTGATCGCCTCGACCTCGACGACCGATTCGATAAGGCTGGTGGCGATCGCGACTTCCTGGTCGGCGATGCGCGCGATGAGTTTGAGCGAGTCCATCTCAGCGCCCCCCCTGCGCGGCGACGAGCGCGGCGATCAGCCCGCTGCGATCGTAGCGATAGACGCTGCCCGAGGCGGCATGATCCTCGTCCACGGTGGCCCGCAGCCGGATGACGGGCGCGTGCGATACGGGCGGGCCGCTCTCGCGCTCGGCCGACAGGATCATCACCGCGGCGGCCTGGTCGTCGGGATCGCCGCTATAGGCGACGCGGTACCCGGCCTGTTCGACGATCGGCCGCAGCACGTCGCGCATCCACGGATCGTCGCGGTCGAACAGGCACAGCGGGCGTTCCGCCGCACCGAGCCCCGCGCCCGCCTGCGCGAACAGCCAGAAACAGTCGATCAGCTCGACCTGCATCTCGCCGACCAGCAGCACCCCCGCGATCGGTCCCGGCGTCGAGGCCGGCAGGCAGTCGGGCGACAGCGCGTGGATGTCGACGACCTCGCGGATGGCGTAGGCGATCTCGCTCGATCCGTCGCCGAGCAGCAGCACGCGGACGCAGTCATATTTATCGGGCACCACCGCCTCGCAGCCGAACAATGGCACGATGCGGCCGTCGTGCGACAGCCGCAACCGCCCGCCGACATTCGCGACCGCGGTCGACGGGACGTCCTCGATCCGCTCGACCAGGCCGAGCCGGATCGCCCGGACCGCGCCGTCGACCGCGCGGAACAGCAGGGTCGGGATCGTCTCGATCACCGCCTCGGGAACATCGGACTTGGCAGACATGGAGGCGTCGGGCGCCTGGACCCCGGCGATGTGCGCGACGCCGGCAGGATTGATCAGCAGCATCGGCCGGCCATTGTCGGGCAGCGTCGTGCCGGCATAGATTCCCGTCGCCATGATCGCGGGCGCGGCGGGCTTGACCACCAGCTCCTCATGATCCTGCACGCTGTCGACGAGCAGCGCATAGCGCTCGCCGCTCGAGGCGCGCACCACGACCAGGATCGCCCGCGCCGGATCGATATAGCTGTCGATGCCGAGCAGCGCGTCGAGTGCCACGACCGGCACGCGCTCGCCGCGGATCCGCGCGACCGGCGAATTGCCGACGCGCTCGACCACCACCGAACCGCCGCTGGCGCGGACGATCTCGTCGATCGCACCGCGCGGGATCGCGAACAGCTCGGCGCCGACCGAAAAGGTCAGTGCCGGGATGATCGTCAGCGTCATCGGCACGCGCAGCGTCAGCCGGCAGCCACGACCGGGCTGGGTGTCGATGTCGACGGTGCCGCCGATGCGTTCGACATTGGCGCGCACGACGTCCATGCCGACGCCGCGACCCGAGATCGCGGTGACCGCCGTCGCGGTCGACAGCCCGGCCGAGAAGATCAGCTCGAGCCGTTCGGTCCGTGTCATCGTCGCGGCACGCTCGCGGGCGATCAGCCCGGCGCCGATCGCCTTCTGAACCAGCCGCTCGTCGTCGATGCCGCGGCCGTCGTCGGCGACTTCGATCAGGATCTGGTTGCCCGACTGACGCGCCAGCACGCGCAGCGTGCCCGACGCCGGCTTGCCCGCGGCCTGACGCTCGGCCGGCAGCTCGATGCCATGATCGATCGCGTTGCGGACGATGTGGGTGAGCGGATCGCGGATCATCTCGATCATCTCGCGATCGAGCTCGACGTCGCCGCCGTCGATCACCAGCACGACGTTCTTGTCGAGTTCGCCCGACAGATCGCGCACCATCCGCGGCAGTGCCGAGAACAGCCCGTCAATACGCTGCATCCGCGTCCGCGTGATCGCCTCGCGCATCTCGGCGACGCAGGTCGACAGCCGCTCGAACGCCGTATCGACGTTGCCGTCGCCGGCGCGTTCGCGCAGCCGGCGCGACAGTTCGTTGCGCGCGAGCACCATGTCGGACACGCCCGCCATCATCCGGTCGAGCAGCTCGACGGGCAGACGGATGCTGCGTGCGGGCGCCTTGGGGCCGGCGGCAGGCAGCGCGGGCTCGGCCGCGGCGAGCGCGATCTCCTCGGGCTCGTGGCCGGGCTCGAGCGCGAGGATCAGCGCCTCGTCGCCCCCTTCGGGATAGGGGATGCCGGCCGCCAGCGCCTCGACGAGTTCGCCGATCCGGTCGATGATCAACAGCACGCCGGTGACGAGCTTCTTGTCGGGGCGGCGATTGCCCTCACGAACCTCGGCGAGCGCGCCCTCGGCGGCGTGGCTCAGGCGTTCCAATCGCGGCAGGTCGAGGAAGCCGCAGCTACCCTTCACGGTATGGACGAAGCGGAAGATGCTATCGAGCTTGGCGCGATCGTCGGGCGCGATCTCCCACGCGACGATCTCGCTCGCCAGCGGCTCCAGCGTCTCGCGTGTTTCCGCGATGAATTCGCCCAGAAGTTCGTCCATCGGCTCCGGTCCAGAAAGGTCCGGTCCGCTATCGGGGAGAGTTGGTTAAGGAGGCGTTAGAGAGGCCATCACATCCTCCCCCCGGAGGGGGAGGGGGACCGCCCGCGCAGCGGGTGGTGGAGGGGTGGTCTGAAGTGGGCGACGCCGTCCACATGCGCGATGCGGCACAGTTCTACACGCTCGCAACCTTACCCCTGGCCTCCACCCCTCCACCACCGCCTCCGGCGGCGGTCCCCCTCCCCTTGCAGGGGAGGATTTTATTCACCCCGTCGTCGGCAGCGCCGCGCCGAGCAGGAGGACGCCGTCCTCGGGTTCGGAGATCATCGTGCTCCCGCCGCGTTCGTTGGCGAGGTGCCAGATCAGCCAGGCGGCCGACGCGCGCGGGGTAAGCGCATCCTGCGCGGTGCCGCCGGTGAGCGCGGTACGCAGTTCGGGATCGAGCACGATCCGCGGGCCTTCGGCGCGCACGACGATCTCGGTCGAGTTGGTGCCGTTCTCGACGCCGACATCGAGCCGGCCGCCGCGCACCAGCGCGTCGCCGCCGATCAGCGCCAGGTTGAGCAGGATCTTGATCGCGCCCTTGCCGAGCGTCGCGTCGCCGACCATCCAGCCGACCTGGATGCGCCGGTCGCCGCCGAACAGCCCCTCGATCGCGGCGCGCACCTCGCGCGTATCGACCGAATCGCCGAAGCCGCCCGCAGCACCGAACGCCAGCCGGAAGAATTTGAGCTTGTTGGCGGACGCGCGCGCGCTTTCCGCGAGCAGATCCAGGCAGCGCGCGCGCATTTCCGGATCATGCTCGTCGGCGAGCAGCTCGATGCCGTTGTTGAGCGCGCCGACGGGCGACAGCAGATCGTGGCACAGGCGCGAGCACAGCAGGCTCGCAAACTCGATGCCGTCTGCCGCCATATCCTCGTCCTCTTGTCACGCACCCTGAACCGCGGCCCTTGTGGCGACTGCATGCCCCAAGCGCAACCGCCTGTCTCAGCCTTCGACGACGAGCCGGACGGCTTTGAAGGCGTCCTGAACGGGCCCGCCCGGCACCTCGCGCCAAAGCGTCGCCTCGCCGTTTGCGACGATCATCCAAAGCCGGCCGGGGCGATCCGCCATCGCGGCGTCGCAGGCGGAGGGGGCCGGCGAGCCGTTCGGGTGCGAATGATAATGACCGAGAATAGGCGGGCCCCCTGCCCGCTCGGCACGGATCGCGGCGAAGAGCGATGCGGGGTCGATCTCGAAGGCACGGGTGGGGTCGGCAGCGACATTGGGGGCGGAGCGGGCCTCAAAAACCCGTTCGAGGTATGGTCTTGTTCTCCCTGTCCGTTCGTCCTGAGCGAAGTCGAAGGACGTGTTGCAGGCGGTGGCGCCCGAAGCCCGTCCTTCGACAGGCTCAGGACGAACGGGGGTTTTTGGAGCGGGCGCACCCAGCAGCAACCCGCTCACCTCGCGCCCCGGTGCCCCGGCCGCCTCCGCCACGATCGCGCGCAGCAATTCGCTTGAAATCCGCACGTCCATGGCCACATCGCCTAGCGGATGGGCCGGGGGTTTTCCAACATCGAAGCCTGGGTGCCGGCGGAAGCCGACGGCTGGCGGCTGGATCGTGCGCTTGCCGCCGCGATCGCCGATCTGTCGCGCGAGCGCGTCAAGGCGCTGATCGCAGGCGGAGCGGTCGTCGCATCGGACGGCATCTCCGCAATCGACCCCTCCGCCAAGGCGAGGGCCGGCGCGCGGTTCGTCGTCACCGTCCCCGACGCGATCCCCGCCGAAGCGCAGGCCCAGGACATCCCGCTCGTCGTCGCCTACGAGGACGACGATCTGATCGTCGTCGACAAGCCCGCCGGCCTCGTCGTCCACCCCGCGGCGGGCAATCTCGACGGCACGCTGGTCAATGCGTTGCTGCATCATTGCGCGGGGCAGCTATCCGGCATCGGCGGCGTCGCGCGGCCGGGGATCGTCCACCGCATCGACAAGGACACGTCGGGGCTGATCGTCGCCGCCAAGCATGATCGTGCCCATGAAGGCCTCGCCATCCAGTTCGCCGCGCACAGCATCGATCGGCGCTACAAGGCGATCGTATCGGGCGTGCCGCTGCGGCTGAGCGGCACCGTCGACGCACCGCTCGCGCGCTCGTCGGCCGATCGCAAGAAGATGGCGATCGTCGAAGCGCCGCATGCGCGCCGGGCTGTAACCCACTGGACGTTGGAGACGAAACTCAAGGCAGCGGCGCTGGTCGAATGTCGTCTCGAAACCGGCCGCACGCATCAGGTCCGCGTCCACATGCTGTCGATCGGGCATCCGCTGCTCGGCGATCCGGTCTATGGGCGCGCCCGCGCGGGGCACACATCGCTGTTGAAAGAGTTGGGCTTTTCGAGACAGGCGTTGCACGCCGCACATCTCGGCTTCGTCCACCCCGTGACAAGCCAAACTATCTCACTGCAAAGCAGCATTCCTGACGATATGCAGCGCCTGTTAAGCGAGCTTCGTGTATAAAGGTTGCAAGTTGGAACCGACTTCCGAGTCGAACCGTTCCGCAAGTTCTGGGAGACACTATCATGGCCACTGCCAAGAGAACCTCAGGCGCCCGCACTCCCGCGACGATTCCGGCGTTGGGCGGTGAGCAGAGCCTCAACCGCTATATGTCCGAAATTCGTCGCTTTCCGATACTGGCGCCCGAAGAAGAGTATATGCTCGCGCGCCGCTTCCAGGAGCATGGCGATACCGAGGCCGCGTCCAAGCTTGTCACGTCGCATCTCCGCCTCGTGGCGAAGATCGCGATGGGCTATCGCGGCTACGGCCTGCCCACCTCCGAACTGATCTCGGAGGGCAATATCGGCCTGATGCAGGGCGTGAAGAAGTTCGAACCCGAGCGCGGCTTCCGTCTCGCCACCTATGCGATGTGGTGGATCCGCGCCTCGATCCAGGAATATATCCTGCGTTCGTGGAGCCTCGTGAAGATGGGCACCACCGCGGCGCAGAAGAAGCTGTTCTTCAACCTGCGCCGGATGAAGAGCCGGCTCGACGCGTTCGAGGACGGCGACCTGCGCCCCGAGCATGTCGCCAAGATCGCGCACGACCTCGGCGTTACCGCCGAGGAAGTGACTTCCATGAACCGCCGCATGTCGATGGGCGGCGACTCGTCGCTCAATGCGCCCATGCGCGAGGACGGCGACGGGACGTGGCAGGACTGGCTGGTCGACAACGGCCCGCTGCAGGACGAACTGCTCGCCGAGGACGAGGAGAAGGGCCAGCGTCACCAACTCCTCACCGAGGCGATGGACGACCTCAACGACCGCGAGAAGCACATTCTTGCTGAGCGCCGGCTCGCCGACGATCCCAAGACGCTCGAGGAGCTGTCGCAGGTCTACGGCGTCAGCCGCGAGCGCGTCCGCCAGATCGAAGTCCGCGCGTTCGACAAGCTGCAGAAGGCGATGATTCGCCTTGCCGGTGGCAAGGGATTGCTGCCCGCGATGGCGTGATCCGCCCGAACGGGTGAAACGAGGGCGTTCGTCGAGAGGCGGACGCCCTTTTTCGTGGCGGATCGGCTGCGGGTGTCCGGCGGCCACGGTTAATCCAATATCAGCTCTTTCCGCCTATCGCCGGTCGCTGGCACGATGCACGGCAACCGGAGGACGGCACGATGAAGGCGATCTCCGCAATTCTCTGCTTCGGCAGCATCGTGTGCATCTGCATCGTCGCCTCGCAGAACACGTCGTCGGCCCCGGCGCGGATCGCGGCGCCAAGCTGGATGCGCGCGCACTGGTGAGTTCTGCGCCCGGCGCGCGACCGGATGGCGACGAAAAGCTTGTCGCACCGCCACGCGCCCCGCTACGCCCGCAGCGATGAATGACGCCACCGCCCGCCCCCGCCGTTTCACGCTCGGCCGCATCGTCGGCTGGCTGTTCAAGGCGGTCCTCTGGTTCGTCGGCCTGTCGGTGCTGTGGGTCGCGATCTACCGCTTCGTGCCGCCGCCGGTCACCTTCACGATGCTCGCCAATGCGGTGGACGGGCGCGGGATCGATAAGGACTGGATGCCGCTCTCGAAGATCGACCCCAGCGTCGCGCGCGCCGCGATCGGTGCGGAGGATTCGCGCTTCTGCGCGCACCACGGCTTCGATTTCGGCGCGATCGAGCAGGCGATGAAGCATAACGAGCGCGGCCGGCGCATCCACGGCGGCTCGACGATCAGCCAGCAGACCGCCAAGAACGTGTTCCTCTGGCAGGGCCGCTCCTACCTCCGCAAGGGCCTCGAGGCATGGTTCACGGTGCTGATCGAGACGATCTGGGGCAAGCACCGGATCATGGAGATGTACCTCAACGTAGCCGAGACCGGGATCGGCACCTACGGCGTCGATGCCGGCGCGCGGCGCTATTTCCACCACGATGCCAGCCGGATGACGCCCACCGAGGCCGCCCGGCTAGTCGCGGTGTTTCCGCTGCCCAAGGTGCGCGGTGCGGTCGCCCCGGTCGGCGCGGTCCGCCGCTACGGCAACCGCATCGCCGCGCGGATCGGCACGGTTGCGCAGGGGGGCTATGATCGCTGCGTGCGATAAGCATATCGTGAACCGATGGCCGTCATTGCGAGCGCAGCGAAGCAATCCAGAGCTACGGTCGTCGGGCCTGGATTGCTTCGCCGCTTCGCCGCTCGCAACGACGGTGGTGGGCTCCTGCCTTCGCCGAAGCACGGAAGCCCCTCAGAACGGCAGCTTGAACCCCGGCGGCAGCGGGAGACCCGCGGTCATCTTGCTCATCTCCTCGCCGCTGACCGCATCGGCCTTGGCGCGCGCATCGTTGAACGCGGCGGCGATCAGGTCCTCGAGCATCTGCTTTTCGGACAACTCCATCAGGCTGTCGTCGATCGCGATCCCGGTGACGCGGCCCTTGGCGGTCGCCTTGACCGTGACCAGCCCGCCGCCCGCGACTCCTTCCACCTCGACGCTGTCGAGATTGGCCTGCGCCTTGCCGAGCTGGTCCTGCACGTTCTGCGCGGCCTTCATCAGGTCTTCGAGGTTCATGATGCACTCCTTTGTTCTTCGATGAGGTGCGCGCCCGGAAAGGCGGTCAGCGCGGCGGCGACGATCGGGTGATCGACGATCGCGCGACGTGCGCCGTCGGCCGCCGCCAGTTCCTGCCGACGCAGCGTCGGCTCGCCCGGCGTATCGGCCATCGAGATCTTCCAGTCGATCGGAAAGACATCGTTCAAGGCCTTGGCGATATTGCCGTCTATCGGCCGCTCGGGGTGCAGCACCAGTTCGGGCGGGGCGTAGCGGACGACGCTAGCATGATCGTGGAGCTGCTGCGCGAGATGCGCGTGACGCCGCTCGATGCCCTCGATCAGGCCGGCGAAACTGTCGGGCGCACGCACCAGCGCGGGTGCGGTTGCGGCAGGCGCGGACGGCGCAACGGCGGCGATCGCGATCGGCTCGCCCGACTGCAGCCGGCGCAGCAGCTCGGCCGGATCGGGCAGCTGGCTGGCGTGGACGACGCGGAGCAGGCCCATTTCGGCGGCCTCCATCGGCATCGCGCTGGTCTCGATCTCGGTCAGCCCCTTGAGCAGCAACTGCCACAATCGGTGCAGCGTCGCATGACCGAGCGACCCCGCCCATTCGCCGAGCGCCTCGCGCTCCTCGGCGGACTGAGCCGGATCGAGCGCGCCGCCCGCCTTGGCGCGCGTGACGCCGTGCACCGCCTCGAGCAGCCCGCGGAACAGCGCGGCAGGCTCAACGCCGAGCGCATGCTGCTCGGCGAGCGCGGCGAGTACCGCAGGCGCATCGCCCGACAGCAGCATCGCGAACAGCCGCCGCACCGCGCCGCGATCCGACAGGCCCAGCATCTCGCGCACCTGCGCCGCGGTGACGCCCGTCGAGTCCGCGCCCGCATGCGCGATCGCCTGGTCGAGGATCGACAACCCGTCGCGCGCCGACCCCTCCGCCGCGCGCGCGATCAGCGCCAGCGCCTCGGGCTCGGCCGACACCTTCTCGGCCTCGACGACCTTCGCGAAATGCCCCGCCAGTAGTTCCGCCGAGATCCGCCGCAGATCGAAGCGCTGGCAGCGCGACAGCACCGTCACCGGCACCTTGTTCACCTCGGTTGTGGCAAACAAAAACTTAACGTGTGCAGGTGGTTCCTCCAAGGTCTTGAGAAGCGCGTTGAACGCGTTCTTCGACAGCATGTGGACTTCGTCGATGATGTAGATCTTGTAACGCGCCGAGACCGCGGCATAGCGCACCGCCTCGATGATCTCGCGCACGTCGTCGACGCCGGTGTGGCTCGCGGCGTCCATTTCGATCACGTCGATGTGCCGCCCCTCGGCGATCGCGACGCACGGCTCGCAGACGCCGCACGGATCGATCGTCGGGCCGCCCTGCCCGTCCGGCCCTATGCAGTTGAGTGCCTTCGCAATCAGGCGGGCGGTCGAGGTCTTCCCGACCCCGCGCACCCCGGTCATCAGGAAGGCATGCGCCAGCCGTCCGCGCCGGATCGCATTGCCCAGCGTCTGCACCATCGCATCCTGCCCGATCAGCTCGCCGAAGCGCTGTGGCCGGTATTTGCGCGCGAGCACGCGGTACGGAATGGGCTTTGCGGGCTGCGACGGCTCGCCGAGATCGAAGGAATCGGACATTGTGGCTGCTATTTAGGCGCCGCGGCCGCGCTTGTCGAAGCAAGCATGCGCGCATCGCCGTTTAGCCCGATCGCGTCGCCCCATTGCGATCCCGGTAGGACATCGGAGGCATTGAGGAGATATTGACCGATCATGAGCGAAAGCAGGATGATGGCGCCCCAGCGCGATCGCACGAACCAGAAAGCGATGAGCGGCAACCAGTAGATCGCCTGCCAGAAGAAGAACCAGCCGTCGTCCAGCGCAGGCAGGCGGTGGCTGAGCTGGAGCGCGAGCGGCGGAATGTTGGCCAGGATGATGCCGCTGGCGACGAAGCGCTTGTGCTCCCAGAAATGCTGGTCGAGCGAGGTCAGGTCGCCCTTGGTGCGGGGGAAGAGCAACGCCGCGGACAGGAAATACGCCAGGGCGATGAACAGGCCGCCATAGACCGTGTGCCAAGCCATGTGGATCAGGCTTCGCATGGACCAGGACCACATCCAGAAGCTGCCGACGTCCATCAGCACGAACAGCGCGAGCAACGGCGTCAGCACGCCCATCCGCACGCGGTGGCGCGATCCGATCGCATCGGCAAACTTCGTCGCGACCTCGGCGATGATCAGGCCGAGCAGCAATCCGAACAATGTGAAGAAGAAATCGAATTCGCTCATACAGCCCCCCTCGGAGGATGTGTAATGACCGAACCGACGCCTGCAAGGGCGGGAGGTGGGAGCCGGAACGACCCGGCGAAAAATCGTTGTGGCTGCTTCCTTCCGGATCTGACCAAGTTGGCGACGACTCCGTCCGCCCGACTCCCGCGGCGCCTATGATCGAACGGCGGCGGATTGGCAAGATCAGGGGAGGTAGCGCTGCAGGCGGGGACCGTCGGATGACGACCCTACCTCCGTCATCCCGGCGAAAGGGGGAGGTGATGGTGCGGCAACGTGCCGCTGGCGCGTCTCTTTCAACGCCCCATCATATTGTGCGCCTGACCCGGCATCTGGACCGTGAGCGCCGCCAGCGCATCGTCGAGCCAAATCTGGCAGGCGAGGCGCGAGGTGCGGCCGACGTGCGCGGCGAGATCAAGCAGGTCCTCCTCGTTCTCGGATGCACGGGGCAGTCGCGCGAAATCCTCGGGCGCGACGACGACATGGCAGGTCGAGCACGCCATCTGCCCCTCGCACGTGCCTTCGAGCGGCTGCCCGGCTGCCTGCGCGACGTCGAGCAGGCGCGACCCGGCCGGGGCATCCACCTCCGCCGTCAGCACACCCGCCGTGTCGAGGAAGCGGACGCGCGTCATGCCGCCCACGCCGCCTGCCGCCCGGCCGCCTCGCGGATCGCGGCGACCGCCTCGCCGATCTCCTCCGCCGTCGTATAGCGGCCGAAGCCGAGCCGGATCGAGGCGCGGGACTGGGACGCATCCAGCCCGATCGCGCGCAGCACATGGCTCGGCCGCCCCGATCCGCTCGCGCAGGCCGAGCCGGCGGAGAAGGCGATGTCGCGCACGTCGGACATCAGCCGCGCGACGTCGAGGCCGTCGCGGCGGACGTTGAGGTTTCCGTGCCAGCGCCGCGTCGCCGAACCGTTCAGCCACCAGCCTTCGCCGAGCGCCGCCAGCGCATCGCGCCACAGTCGCTCGACATGCCCGGCATCGTCGGCGACGCGGTCGAAGGCGAGCGCCGCCGCCGCGCCGAACCCCGCGCACAGCGCCGGCGCGAGCGTGCCCGAGCGCAGCCCGCCCTCCTGCCCGCCGCCGTGGAGCAGCGGCGCGGGCGTCACCCCGTCGCGCAGCCACAGCGCGCCGATGCCCTTGGGGCCATGGATCTTGTGCGCCGAGATCGCGACCATGTCGCACGCCTCGGCCGGCAGCGGGATGCGGCCGAAGCCCTGCACCGCGTCGCAGAGCATCACCGCGCCGACGTCGCGCGCCATCGTGCCCAGTTCGGCGATCGGCTGGATCGTGCCGATCTCGTTGTTGACCAGCATCGCGGCGACCAGCGCGGTGCGCCCGTCGATCGCGGCGCGCGCGGCATCGAGATCGACGATGCCGTCGCGTCCCACCGGCAGCACGACGATGTCATGCCCGCGACCGGCGAGCCAGCCGACGGTATCGAGCACGGCGGCATGCTCGATCGCGGTGACGACGATGCGGGGGCGCGTCTGGCCGGCGATCTCGGCGATGCCCTTGATCGCCCAGTTGAGCGCCTCGGTCGCACCGCCCGTGAACAGCAGCCGCCCGCCCGGCCCGAACGGCGCCGCGATCGCCTCGCGCGAGACCTCGACCGCCGCCTTCGCCTCGCGGCCCATCCGGTGCGGCGAATGCGGATTGCCGTAAGCCTCTTCGAGCAGCGGCAGCATCGCGGCGCGCGCTTCGGGCGCGAGCGGCGTAGTCGCCTGATAATCGAGATAGATCGGACGCTTCATGCGGCGCGGGCGCCGACGCGCGCTGCGATATCGCGCCACTGACTGCAGAAGGCCGCGACATCCTCGTGCGTCGTGGTGCGTCCGAAGCTGACGCGGATCGTCTCGCCAGCGGAGAGCGCATCGATGCCCATCGCGGCGAGGACGTGGCTCGGCTTGAGACTCCCCGACGAGCAGGCGCTGCCCGCCGACACCGCGAAACCGGCCAGATCGAAACGGATCAACTGCGCCGCTGCCGCCATCCCCGGCATCCGGTACGACGCGATCGTCGGCAGCCGCGGCGCGTCGCGCGCGACGATCGTGCCGCCCGCCGCCTCGATCGCGGCGTCGCAGTGCGCGCGTAATTCGGCGATGCGCTCGACCCAGTCCCATCCGTCTTCCAAACCGGCGACCATCCCCGCGACCCCCGGCAGATTCTCGGTGCCGCCGCGATAGCCCTGCTCTTGCCCGCCGCCCGCCTCCAGCGTCGCCAGATCGCGGACCAGCAGCGCGCCGACACCCACCGGCCCGCCGAATTTGTGCGCGGAAAAGGCGATGAAGTCGGCCTCGGGCAGTTCCATCTTGCCCACCGCCTGCGTAGCATCGCAAACCCAAAGCCCGCGGGCTTGGCGCACGGCCTCCACAACCGTCTCGTAGGGCTGGATGACCCCCGTCTCGCTGTTGACCGCCTGCACCGCGACCAGCGGCACCGCGCCCGCCTGCTCGATCGTCCGCACGAGACCCGCCGCACCGACCCTGCCGTCCGCATCGACCGCCAGCCCCAGCGCCACCGCGCCTTCGCCCACGCGGCGCACCGCGTCATGCTCGACCGACGAGACGATTCGCCGGCCAGCCTTCGCATGGCGCATCGCCATCGCCAGCCCCTCGCTTGCCCCGCTCGTGAACAGCACCGCGCCGCGCCAGCCGATCAGCTCGGCGATCCGGCGGCGCGCCGCCTCGAGCGCCGCCCGCGCCGCCCGCCCCTCGCCGTGCGGCGACGACGGATTGGCCCAGCGATCATACGCCTCCAGCATCGCCGCGCGCGCGCGCGGGCTCAGCGGCGTCGTTGCGGCATGATCGAGATAGACGCGGGGCGGCATCGGCTTGGAACGACTCCTAAGGGCTACGCGCACGATGATTGCGCGCGCGGCCCGGCTTTCTATATAGGGCGCCAATCGTGCGGCCGTCACCGGCCGTCTTCTCCTCCCCGCCCTTCCGCAGCAGGTGCAATGCCAGAAGTCATCTTTCCCGGCCCCGAGGGCCGCCTCGAAGGTCGTTTCAACCCCGGCCCGCGCCCCCGCGCGCCCGTCGCGCTGATCCTCCACCCGCATCCGCAGGCGGGCGGCACGATGAACAACCGCATCGTCCAGAGCCTGTACCAGACGTTCGTCCGTCGCGGCTTTGCGACCTTGCGCTTCAATTTTCGCGGGGTCGGCAAGTCGCAGGGGCTGTTCGACAACGGCATCGGCGAGCTGTCGGACGCGGCCTCCGCGCTCGATTGGGTGCAGTCGATCCACCCCGAGGCGACGCAGACCTGGATCGCGGGCTTCTCGTTCGGCGCGTGGATCGGGATGCAACTGCTGATGCGCCGGCCCGAGGTACGCGGCTTCATCTCGATCGCGCCGCCCGCGAGCATGTACGATTTCAGCTTCCTGGCACCGTGCCCCTCGTCGGGCATCATCATCCAGGGCGACGCCGACGAGGTCGCGACGCCGTCCGCGACGCAGAAGCTCGTGGACAAGCTGCGCACGCAAAAGCACATCACCATCCATCACGACACGATCCCGCAAGCGAACCATTTCTTCGCCAACGAGCTCGATCCGCTGATGAAGTCGGTCGACGGGTATCTGGACATGCGGCTGAAGTAAGGGCGGCGTTCCCCGGCGGAAGCCGGGGCCCAGGCCCCACGTTTCTGCTCGAACGTCACGCCCACCACATAATGCGGGCCTGGGCCCCGGCTTTCGCCGGGGAACGGGATGGCACTATGGCCACGCCCAGATCAGCACGTTGGCAATCAGCACGAGCGCGACGCCGAGCATCAGCAGGCCACGCTGGCGGTCCTGCCCTTTAATCACCATCCGCCCGCCGAAGATCGCCAGCGCGAACGCCGCGATCATCGCGAGGCTGAGCGCAAATTCGGCGAATCCGCCGCCCGCGATCATGCCGTCATCTCGCGGAAGGTCGCCGGATCGACGTTGCCGCCCGAGACGACGAGCACCGTCGCCGTCAAGGGAATCTTGCCCGCTAGTGCCGCCGCGAGCGCCACCGCGCCGCCCGGCTCGACCACCAGCTTGAGCGTCTTGAACGCGAAGCGCATCGCCTCGGCAATTTCCGCCTCGCTCACCGCGACGCCGGTCGCGCCGCGCCCCGAAAGGATGCCGAAGGTGAGCTCGGCGACCCGTGTCGTCTGCAACGCGTCGCACGAGGTCGCCGGCGGGTTCGGCCCGACCGGTACGATCGCGCCCCGGCGCAGCGATTCGCCCATATCGTCCCAGCCGTCGGGCTCGACCACGACGATCGCCGCATCGGGCGCGCCCAGCGCGATCCCCGACGACAGGCCGCCGCCCCCGCAGCACACCGCGATCCGCTCGACCTCCCGGCCCGTCGCTTGGGCATATTGCCCGACGATCTCGAGCCCCGTCGTCCCCTGCCCCTCGACGATCCACGGATCGTCGAAGCTCGGCACCAGCACCGCGCCGCGCTCTGCCGCCAGCCTCGCCGCGATCGTCTCGCGGCGCTCGGTCGTGCGATCGTAGAAGACGATCTCTGCGCCGAACGCGCGTGTCCCCGCCACCTTGGCCGCGGGCGCATCGCGCGGCATCACGATCACGGCCGGCATACCCAGCCGCCGTGCCGCCCACGCCACGCCCTGCGCGTGATTGCCCGACGAGAAGGCGACGACACCTGCTCCCCGCTCCGCCTCGGGAATCGACGACAGCCGCCACCACGCGCCGCGCAGCTTGAAGCTGCCGGTGCGCTGCAGGCATTCGGCCTTTATGAAGACCGGTTCGCCCCGGATTTCAGTCTCGATCAGGGGTGTTCCGACCGCGACGTGCGCCAGGGCGTTCGCCGCATCGCGGATCCCCGAAAGCGTCGGAAACCGATCGGCTGACGAATGCGTTGATTCGGCTTGAAAAATGGCTGTTCTCCGCGGCTTTCCCCAAGGCTTTACAGGGGGGGTCACTGGTCCTATATCGCCCCACTCGCTGCCCCATGGGACTTCCAACCGCAAGGCAGCTCTTGTTGAAACTACCCCTGGAGGTCCCTTGAATTGCACAAGCATCATAGCGCGCTGGGGCTAGCCCCCAACAAGGTCGTTTCTGCCCTTGAGATCGCCAAGGCGCGCCCGGTCCAACCGGTCACGCTCATTCGTCCGCACGCTGCATTGCGGGCCGCCCGCTTCTTTTCGGAGAAGTTTCCGGGGCGGTCGCTCTATGCTGTGAAGGCGAACCCGTCCCCCGCGCTCCTAGAGACGCTGTGGGAAGGGGGCATCACGCACTACGACGTCGCCTCGATCGCCGAGGTGCGGCTCGTCGCCCGCACCCTGCCCGAGGCCACGCTCTGCTTCATGCACCCCGTGAAGGCCGAGGAGGCCATTCACGAGGCGTATCACACGCACAACGTCCGCACCTTCTCGCTCGACAGCCAGGAGGAGCTCGACAAGATCGTGCGCGCCACCAACGGCGCCACGGATCTGACGCTGTGCGTCCGGCTGCGCGTGTCGTCGGATCACTCCAAGCTCAGCCTCGCGTCGAAGTTCGGCGTCGATCTGGCCGATGCCGCGCCGCTGCTGATGGCGACCCGCCAGGTCGCCGACGCGCTCGGCATCTGCTTCCACGTCGGCAGCCAGGCGATGAGCCCGCAGGCCTATTCGGACGCGATGGCGCGCGTCCGCGCGGCGATCGTCTCGGCGGCGGTCACCGTCGACGTGATCGACGTCGGCGGGGGCTTCCCCTCCTCCTATCCGGGGATGGAGCCGCCGCCGCTCGAGCGCTATTTCCGCACGATCCACGAGGCGTTCGAAAGCCTGCCGGTGTCCTATTCGGCCGAGCTGTGGTGCGAGCCCGGCCGCGCTTTGTCGGCGGAATATGCCTCGCTGCTGGTCCGCGTCGAGCGGCGTCGCGGCGACGAGCTGTACATCAACGACGGCGCCTATGGCGCGCTGTTCGACGCCGCGCACATCGGCTGGCGCTTCCCGGTCAGCCTGCTGCGCGAGCCCGACAGCCATGCACGGAACATCGGTTTCAGCTTCTACGGTCCCACCTGTGACGACATGGATCGCATGGCCGGCCCGTTCGAGCTGCCCGCCGACACCCAGGCCGGCGACTTCATCGAGATCGGCATGCTGGGCGCCTATGGCTGCGCGATGCGCACCGCCTTCAACGGCTTCACCAGCGACGAGACGGTGGTGGTCGAGGACGAGCCGATGACCAGCCTCTACGTCCAGGCGGCCGAGCCCGCTCGGGTGGCCGGTCGCGTCATCAAGCTGTAAGGCAAGCACAACAACACTCCCCGTCATCCCGACGAAAGTCGGGACCCATAGACGACGGTGCGCTCCCTATCCGGGCATACCGCATCCATGGGTCCCGGCTTTCGCCGGGATGACGTAGTTTATAGAAGGCCCGCCCCATGAACACCGAGACCCCGATCAACGACACCCGCAAGGCGGAGCTGCTCGGCACCACCGTCGAGCATATCGACATCACCAGCTTCGACGCGCGCCCGATCGTCGATGCGATGAAGAAGATGAGCTTCACCTCGCGCGATCTCGGCCGCGCGACCGACATCTACAACCAGATGCTGGCGGACCCCGATTGCTCGGTGATCCTCGTCATCGCGGGCTCGACGAGCGCCGGCGGCTGCATGGACCTCTATGCCGAGCTGGTCCGCAACAACATGGTCGACGCGATCGTCGCGACCGGCGCCTCGATCGTCGACATGGATTTCTTCGAGGGCCTCGGCCACAAACATTATCAGGCGCTCGAAGTGCCCGACGACGACACGCTCCGCTCGCTCTACATCGACCGGATCTACGACACCTATATCGACGAGGTCGCGCTCCAGAACGTCGATCACACGATCTTCGAGATCGCCGAGACGCTCGACGCCAAGCCGTACAGCTCGCGTGCATTCATCAAGCAGATGGGCAAGTATCTGGTCAAGCACGGAAAAAAGGACAACAGCCTCGTCAAGCTCGCCTACGAGCATGACGTGCCGATCTTCTGCCCGGCGTTCACCGACTCGTCCGCCGGGTTCGGCCTCGTCAAGCATCAGGTCGACGCGGTGAAGGCGGGCAAGGCCTATATGACGCTCGACAGCATCGCCGATTTCCGCGAGCTGACCGACATCAAGATCGCCGCCGGCACCACCGGGCTGCTGATGATCGGCGGCGGCGTTCCCAAGAATTTCGTGCAGGACACCGTGGTCTGCGCCGAGATCCTCGGTCACGACGACGTCGAGGTCCACAAATACGCGATCCAGATCACCGTCGCCGACGTGCGCGACGGCGCCTGCTCGTCCTCGACGCTGCAGGAGGCGGCAAGCTGGGGCAAGGTCAACACCGCGCTCGAGCAGATGGTGTTCGCCGAAGCGACCTCGGTGCTGCCGCTGCTGGCCTCGGACGCCTATCACCGCGGCCACTGGAAGCAGCGCGCCAAGCGGAGCTTCGCCAAGCTGTTCGCGGACTGAGGCGGATAGCCCCTCCCTGAAAAGGAGGGTTGAGGTGGGTTCGCCTCCGTCTGGCGTAACGCCGGCCCCATACGAACGCACCCCCGCCCCTCTCTTTCAGGGAGGGGAGAATGAGCGCATAGGGCGGTGGCACATCAGGACGAAGCCTCATGCGAACGATCACGACATTGGCATTGCTGGCGGGCGCGCTGCTCGTCGCCGGATGCAACACGGTCCACGGCGTCGGCCAGGATGCGCGCTCGGTCGGCCGCGTCTTCTCGAGCCATCCGGACGGCCCGCGCGACCGGGATCACTAATACACCCACCGTTCGTCCTGAGTAGGGACTGAGCGCAGTCGAAGGCCCGTATCGAAGGACCCCTGCTCCGCCAGGCCACCATCCTTCGATACGCCATTTCGACAAGCTCAATGGCTACTCAGGACGAACGGAGGATGGGCAGTTGCCGTTAGGACTCGCGCATAAACTCCGCCGCCAGTTCGACATGCGTCGACCAGCGGAACTGCCCCACGGGCCTGACCCCTTCCAATCGCCAGCCGCCATCGACCAGCACCCTCGCATCTCGCGCGAAGGTCGAGGGGTTGCACGACACATAGGCGATCCGTGCGCACGTCGCGCTGGCAAGCTCGGCAACTTGTTCGCGCGCACCCGCTCGCGGCGGATCGAGCACCACTGCATCGAAGCGGGAGAGTTCGGCGGCGGTGTAGGGCCGGCGGAACAGGTCGCGGTGATCCGCGACCACCGGTCGCCCGGCGCGCGCGGCGGCGGCTTTGAGCGACAGAATCGCCCCGCGGTCGCTTTCGGCGGCGAGCACGCGCGCGGTCTGCGACAGCGGCAGCGCGAAGGTGCCCAAGCCGGTAAACAGATCGGCGACCGTCTTCGCACCGCCGACCGTCTCGCGCACCGCCGCCAACAGCGCCGCCTCGCCGTCGTCGGTCGCCTGGAGGAACCCGCCCGCGGGCAGGCCGACCGGCACGTCCCCCAGCGTCATCGTCACCGGCTCGGGCTCCCAGCGGGCCTCGGCGCCGTGGCCCGAATCGATCGAGAGGCGCGCGAGTCGGTTGGCCTGCGCGAAGTCGGTCATCGCCTCGATCGCCATCAGTCCGTCGGGATCGATCCCGGTGATCAGCAGGTCGACGCCTTGATCGGTCAGCGCCAATTCGACGCTCGCAGTGCGGCGATCGGGGATGAGCGTCGCCAGCAGCCGGCGCAGCGGCGCGAGCACCGCGAACAGCTCGGGTCGCAATATCCAGCATTCGGCGAGATCGACGACCGCGCGGCTCCGTCCCTCGTTGAAGCCTAGCAGCACGCGCTTACCCAGCCGCTCCGCGCGCAGTGAGGCGCGGCGGCGCGTGCGTGGCGGTGAGAGGTGCGGAGTCGCGGTCTCGGTGTGGAGGCCGACCGAGTTCAGGGAGCCCGCGATGCGATTGATCAGGAAGCGCGCATAGGCGTCGTCGTCGACATGCTGGAGCGCGCAGCCGCCGCAGATCGGGAAGTGACGGCAGGGCGGCGTCTGGTGGTGCGGGCCGGCGACGATCGTCTCGTCGGCGAGCAGCGTGTCGCCGGGTGCCGCGAGCGCTACCGCGAAGCCGTCGGCGGTGACGCCGAGGCCGGATGCGTTGAGGCGGATGACGGCGCTCTCCCCTCCCTGAAAGGGAGGGGCCGGGGGTGGGTCCTGGCGGTCGATACGGTTCTGGTCGGTCACGCGGCGTCCCGTATCACCAAGCCGCCACCCAGCCCAACCCCTCCCTTGAGGGAGGGGCTTAAAGGCAGCCCGTCACCGCCGCACCCAGATGCGTCACCAGATCGTCCGCGATCAGCAGCGGCCCGGCGCGGCGGGCGGCTTCGGCGTGGAGCCACACCGCCGCCTGCGCCGCCTCGAACGGATCCGCCATCTGCGCGAGCATCGTGCCGAGCACGCCCGAGAGTACGTCGCCCGTCCCCGCGCTCGCCAGCCAGGCGGGCGCCGGCGCGTCGATCGCGGCGCGGCCGTCGGGGTGCGCGACGACGGTGCACGCGCCCTTGAGCAGCACCACCGCGCCCGAGCGCCGCGCGCCCTCGCGCGCCTGATCGAGCGCCGAGCCTCCGATCTTGCCGAACAGGCGCTCGAATTCGCCGCCGTGGGGGGTGAGCACCGCGGGCCCCTCGATCCGGTGGGGGCCGCGCTTCGCCAGCAAACTGATCGCATCGGCGTCGATCACCATCGGCTTGCCGGTCGCCAGCGCGAGCGTCAGCCGGCGATAGGATTCGTCGTCGCTGCCGAGCCCCGGCCCGATCACGATCGCACCGATCCGCTTGTCGGCTAGCGCCGAGTCGTCCCACGCGCGGCGGACCAGCGAGTGTGGTTCGCCGCCGCCCTCCGTTCCGACCAGCTCGACATAGCCCGCGCCCGCGCGTTGTGCCGACAGCGCCGAGAGCATCGTCGCGCCCGGCATCGCGCCGGCGACCACCAGCACCTTGCCGCGCGTATATTTGTTCGCCGCGAAGCCCGGCGCATCGATGTGCGGGCGCGCGATCTCGGTGACGTCGCCGGCGACATTGCCGAAGCCGAGATCGGCGACCACCACCTCGCCGCAGCGCGCGACGCCGGGCATCAGCCGGTGCGCCCGCTTGAGCGCGCCCAGTGCGACGGTGAGATCGGCGGCGGGCAGTTCGGTGAGCACCGCGCCGTCGTCGGTCGCGAGGCCACTCGGCAGGTCGATCGCGACGCGGTGCCGCGCGCGCTCCATCAGCCGCCGCGCCGGCGCCGCGACCGCCTCGTCGAGCGGGCGTGAGAGGCCGGTGCCGAACAGTGCGTCGACCAGCAGCGGCGCCGAGGCGGCATCCGCCAGCAGCTCGACCGGCCCGCCCCACGCCGCTCGCGCCTGTTTTGCAGCGTCAGTCTTCGCCTCGCCCGAGGCCGCGACGCGCACGCGCACGCCGCGCTCCGCCAGCCGCGCGGCGATCACATAGCCGTCGCCGCCATTGTTACCCGGCCCGCACAGCACCAGCGTCTCGAGCGGGCCGAAGCGATCCCAGGCGATATCGGCCGCGGCACGCCCCGCGCGCCGCATCATGTCGAAGACCGCGACGCCGGTCGCGAAGATCGCGTCCTCCGCGGCCCTGGTCTGCGCCGCGGTCAGGATCGGGCGACCGCTCATCGCTGCGGCAGGGGTTGGCCCTTGACGGTCGCGGGCAGGCGATAGCGGTCGTCGCCGACGGTCACCTCGATCGTGCCGGGATCGAGCACCGCCACGGTCGCCTGGTCGGACCCATCGGCGGTGACGACGCCGCGCCCATCGGTGGTGACGAGCAGACGCCGGAAGCCGCCATCGGGATGATGCATCACCAGCATCAATCCGTCGGGCGCCGTGGTGCGCTCGACCGCGCATGCGGGCGTGAACGCCTTGGCGCCGGCGAGCGCGCAGGGCACGACCGCGCCGTGCGCCGCGGCGTCGGCGATCGCATCGCCCGCGCGCTTGTGGCAGCCGGCGAGCGCCAGCGTGAGAAGGAGGACGGAAAGGGGCGCGCGGATCATGGCGTCTTCTCAAAGCAGGATGATATGAGATTGAACCACCGTCACCCCGGCCTCGAGCCGGGGCCCCGCTTCTGTCCGAGTCCAGATAGCGGGACCCCGGCTCGAGGCCGGGGTGACGATCAACTCGTCCAATTTCATGCTCTGTAGGCGACGCTGGTGGCGGCGTCATGCCCCCTGTAGGATGTCGCGCGCCAGACTGTCCCAAGTCGCGCCGATCACGGGCTCCAGCAGCGCCGCCCAGCGCGCGACGCCCGCCGCGTCGCCGATCTGATCCTGCCGCACCTCGATACCGAGATAGGGCAGCCCCGCCGCCTCGCCGTGGCGGTTCATCGTCGCGTTGAGCACGCGGCCCGAATAGGGTTCGTTGTCGCCGGTGACGACGCCCGCCGCCTCAAGCAGCGGTATCGCGATCCGTGCCGCGCGCTCGTCCTCGTTGTAGAGGATGCCGATCTGCCACGGCCGCCGCTCGTCGGGGCGCGCCTCCAATTGCGGCGTGAAGCTGTGGAGCGAGACCAGCAGCGCGGGCCGCCACCGCTCGATCGCAGCCGCGAGTGCCACGTGATATGGGCGATAGAAGCGCACGACGCGTGCCGCCCGCCCCGCTTCGTCGAGCGCGTTGCCCGGGATCGCGATGCCGTCGCTGGTCGTCGGCACCAGCCCCGCCGCATCCTCCTCGCGGTTGAGATCGCACACTAGCCGCGACACGCCGGCGAGTATCGCGCCGCACCCGAGGCCGGCGCACAGCGCCCGCGTCAGCGGCGCGACGCCGATGTCGATCGCGACATGGCGATCGAGGACGAGCGGATCGATGCCGAGATCGATGTCGGCGGGAACGTGGTTGGAGGCGTGATCGGCGACGATCAGGATGCCGCCCCGCTCGGGTCTGCCGGCGATCTCGCTCCAGGCTTCCGCCCGGGCGTCGCTCATTCGGGGCTCATCCGCCGAAGCTGGGCTTGCGACCGCTGCGGAACGCCTGCCAGCCTTCGGCGAAATCGGCCGAGGCGAAGGCATCGTCGAAGCGCTTGTCGACGCCGAAGCGCCCGGCCAGCGTCGCCTTGAGCGCGCACAGGCTGTACGGCGCGTTGCCCGCGATCCGCTCGATCATGTCCTGGCCGATCTGCGCGCCGTGGCAGATCAGCTCGATCAGCCCGATGCGGTGCGCCTCGACCGCGTCGATCGTCTCGGCGCCGTAGAGCAGCCTCGCCGCCTGCCCCGGGCTGACGAGTTCGGCGAGCCGCGCGAGATCGGGTTGCGGATAGGAGATGCCGAAGCGCGCGGGCGTGATCGCGAAGCTCGCCTTGGGGCTGGCGATGCGCATGTCGCACGCCATCGCGACCGAGACGCCCGCGCCGAAGCACCCGCCCTCGACCAGCGCCAGCGTCGGCTTACCGACCGCGCGGATCCGCGAGAGCGCGCTGTTCATCGCGCCGCGGAAGATATGGCGCTTCTTGACGTCGTCGATCAGCGCGGGAAGCTCGGACAGATCGGCGCCGGCGCAGAAGCTCACCGGATCCGCCGAGGTGATCACGATCAGCCGCGCGTCGCTGTTCGCGGCGTCGTTGACGGTGCGTTCGAGCGCACCCCAGCTGGCGATCGGGATCGCGTTGCGCTTCTCGCCGCGATCGATCACGACACGGGCGACGGGGCCTTCGATTTCGAGCCTGAACATGCCAGAAGGGTGCGCTCAAAAAAACCGCTTGTCACGAGGCTAATGCATCCATGACCGAAGGTATCGCCCCGGCAATGGCCAGCACGCGCCGCGAAGCGATGGCGATGCTGGCCGCGGGCGTCGCAATGACGAGTGCCGGCGCCGGTTTCGCGCAGGCCGCGCCCGCCTGTCCCGGCCCCACCACGGTCGATACCGACAGCGCCCCGATCCTGTCGCTGCTGCCCGAGGCGGCGGTGAGCGCGGGGCTGCCCGAAGCCTCGGCAGGCGGCCCCGCCGCGCGGCGCTGCAACGACTGGTCGCCCGACGGCACCGCCGCGCTCACGCTCGCGATGGACGGCGTGCGCAAGGTGCTGCCCGCGCAGGGCTGCGATCCCGCGACCGACGTGGTGCGCGCGCAGCTTGCGATGGCGGCGGGCAGCGCGGGTGTCCGCTATGGCCGCAACGGGCCGCTGGGGGGCACGCACCGCCCCTATCTGGTCACTGCCTTCGCCGGCCCGCACCTCTCGACGCCGATGTCGATGCGGCTGGTGCAGGACCTTTCGTCGCCCGCCGCCGTCGATGCGTGGCAGGCGCGGCTCGAGGCTTACGGCCCGGCGCTGCTCGGCGCGGCACAGTCGCTGCGCGCGGATGCGTCGGCGGGGTGCGTGCCGCCCGCCGCGACCAGCCGCGCCGCGCTGCCGCAGATGGACGCGTTCGTGCTCGTGCCGCCCGAACGCCATCCGCTGGTGCTCGCGCTCGACGCACGGCTCGCCGCCGCCGGCGTCGACCAGGCGACGCGCACGCAGGCGACCACGCGCGCCGCTTCGACGCTCGCCAAGCACGTCCAGCCCGCGATGGCGCTGCTCCGCGACACCAACGCCACGCTGACCCGGCAGGGCAAGGCCAACATCGCGCTATCGTCGCTGCCCGGCGGCGAGGCGCTCCACGCCGCCAATGTCGCGCGCGCGGGCGACACGACGATGAGCCTTGCCGACGCGCAGGCGCTCGGCCGTGCGGAGGCGGCGCGGATCGGCGCATTGCTCGACAAGCGGCTGGGCTTGCGCGGCCTGCGCAAGGGCGGCCTTTCCGAGCGGATCGCGGCGGCGTTCGCGGCGCATCCCGAGTTCATCGAGAGCGACGACGAGGGCGGGCGCGCGGCGCTGCTCCAGCTCGCCACGACGCGGATCGACGGCGCGCGCGCCGTTCTCGCGCGGCTCGTTCCCGGCGGCGAGGCGGCGCCGCTGACGATCCGGCCGCTGCCCGATGGCGGCCAGGGGACGCTGGGCGGATCGCTTTACGTCCCCGCCGCGATCGACGGCAGCCGCGGCGCGACGCTGTGGCTCGACACGCGATCGGTGCACGCGCTGCCGACGCCGGGGGTCTCGCCGATCGCCTATCACCTCGGCATCCCCGGCCAGCATCTCCAGGCAAGCCGCGCGACGCCCGCCCGGCCGACGCTCGCGCGGATGGGCGCCTGGCCCGCCTTCGGAGAAGGCTGGGCCTGCTACGGCGAGCGGCTCGCCGCCGAACAGGGGCTGTTCGCGCGCGATCCGTGGGGCGACGTCGCGCGCCTGTCCGACGAGCTGCTGCGCGCGGCGCGGCTGGTCGTCGACATCGGCATCCACGCGCAGCGCTGGCCGCGCGAACAAGCCGAGGCCGAGATGAACGACATGACCGGCGCGATCCAGGCCGCCGCAATCGACCGCATCGTCGCGCTGCCCGGCGAGGCGGTCAGCGGCACGCTTGGCCTGCACCGGCTGCTCGCGCTGCACGAGAGTGCCAGGGCGTCTGGCAAGCGCTTCGACGAAAAGGCGTTCCACGCCGCAGTGCTCGATCCGGGGCCGCGGCCGTTCGCGATGGTGGAAGCGTCGCTGGCGTAGGACCGTTCTCGAGGGTCGCCGCCAATCGCGAGCCGTTCCCCGGCGAAAGCCGGGGCCCAGGCCCCACGTCTATGATCGAGCGCAGCGTCCGCCCCGAGCTACGGGCCTGGGCCCCGGCCTGCGCCGGGGACACTGGGAATTTGCCGCGGATCTAACGCAGCGTCGTCGCCAAGCGCCACCAGTCGGGATGCGCCGCCGCAATCGCAGCGTCTGCCGCATCCCGCGCGGCGATGTCGTCGAACAGCGCGAAGCACGTCGCGCCCGAGCCAGACATCCGCGCGAGCACCACCCCCACCCGCGCCGACAGCGCCTCGACGACCTCCCCGATCACCGGCTGCATCGCGCGCGCGGGCGGTTCGAGATCGTTGCGACCGGCGAGTGCCGCGGCCAGCGCATCGCCCGTCGCCAGCGGTCCGCGATCGAGCCCGTCCCAGCGCTGGAACACCGGCCCCGTCGGCACCGCGACGCGTGGATTGACGAGCAGCACGGGCATCCCCGCCAGCGCGCGCTCGTCGAGGAAATCGAGCGCATCGCCGCGCCCCTCGCCGCGACACGTCCGCGATGCGACGCAGGCGGGCACGTCGGCGCCGAGCGTCGCGGCGATACCGTGCAGCGTCTCGGGCTGCACCGCGATGCCCCACAGCCGCGCCAGCACCCGCAATGCCGCCGCCGCATCCGCCGAACCGCCGCCGATCCCCGATGCCACCGGCAGACGCTTGTCGAGCCGCAGCGCGGCGCCCGCCGTCGTCCCCGCCGCCGCGCGCAATGCCTCGGCGGCACGCAGCACGAGATTGTCCGGCCCCGCCGACAGGCCAGCGCCGAACGGCCCCTCGATCGCCAGCGACAACGCGTCCGCCGGTTCGGCGGTCAGCACGTCGCCGTCGGCGCAGAAGGCGAACAGCGTTTCGAGCGCATGATAGCCATCGGGCATCCGCCGGCGGACGTGCAGCGCGAGGTTGATCTTGGCGTAGGCGGTTTCGGCGAGCGGCGTATCGGTCACGGCGTCGCGGTCGTCGGCCCGTTGTCGATCTTGGCCCTGATCCGCGTCGCCTGGTCCCCATCCGCGGCGACCAGCGCCGCGCGCCAGGCGTAGCGCGCGTCGAGCCGGCGCTGCGCCTTCCAATAGGCGTCGCCGAGATGCTCGTTGATGTCGCTCTCGGCGGGCGCCGCCTTGGCGGCACGCTCGAGCAGCGGGATCGCGCGGCCGACGTCGCCGCGCAGATACCAGGACCAGCCGAGCGAGTCGGTGATCGCGGGATCGTCGGGCGCGAGCTTGCTCGCCTGCGCGATCAGCGCGGTCGCGCCCGCGACGTCGTCGCCATGCTCGATCTGCGAATAGCCGAGGAAATTGAGGATCGCGGGCTCCTGCGGCGCCAACGCCAGCGCGCGCGTCGCCTTGACCTTGGCGCCCGGCCAGTCGCCCGCCTCGAGCAGCGCGCTCGCCTCCTGCAGCAGCAGCGGCCACGCCACCTCGGCCTGCGCCTTGTCGCCGCCCGACAGCGCCAGCGCGCGGTCGTAGGCTTGGGCGGCTTCGGCCGACTGCTTGGCGTTGGTGAGCAGATCGCCGAGCCGCGCCCAATCCCCCATCGTCGCGTCGGGCGACGCCGTCGCGGCGCGGCCTTCCGCCAGCGCCTGGTCCGATTTGCCGGTGCGGACCAGCAGCGTCAGCCGCATGTCGCGCGCGGCACCGGCGAACGGGTCGATCGCGGCGACATGACCCAGGGCATCGAGCGCCGCCTGGTCGGCACCCGACAGCGCGAGCAGATTGGCGGTGACCAGCCAGGTCTCGCTGTCGTCGGGGGCGAGCAGCGCGCCCATCCGAGCGAAATCGAGCGCGAGCGGGGCGGCCTGCTCCTTGTTGATGTCCGCGGCGACGCGCGCGAACAGCTCGCCGATCCCGGCCGCGGGCGTGTCGATCGCGCCGGGCAGTTTGCCGTGGTTGGCAAGGATCGCGCGCGCCGCATGCGTCGAGGGCGCGTCGCCGACGAGCATCGCCAGCGCCTCGTCATGCTTGCGGCGCTTGTCGAGCGTCGCCGCCGCCGCGATCGCGAGCCGCGCCGCGCGACTGTTGTCGGGATGCGGCAGGGCGTCGAGCGCGGCGATGCCCGCGATCGCATTGCCCGATGCGATCAGCAGCAGGCCGCGATGCTCGGCGGCGTAGGTGGCGGCGAGGCTTCCGGCGGGCACAGCGAGCAGCGGCGCGAGCGGATCGCCGCTATGCGAGCCATAGGCGATCCACCCGCGGATCACGGGGGCGAGAAAGCCGAACAGCTTCTCGCGCTCGATCCGGTCGGCGAGGCCGCTCGCGCGCTTCCAGTCCTTCGCGATCACCGCGTCGGAGAGCAGCAGCAGCGTGCCGTCGGGGGGCAGCGATCCCGATACCTCGAGGCCGTGCGCCGCCTTCGATGCGAGCGCCATGTCGCCCGCCGCCACTGCCTGACGGAACGCGCGCAAGGCGAGCGTCGTGTTGCCGGGATTGTCCTGCGCGGCGGAGGCGAAATCGGCGGCGGCGACATCGAGCTGACCGAGATCGTCGGCGGCGCGCGCGCGGACGTAGGCGCTCTGCGGGTCGCTGGAGGCGGCGCGGCGCGGTCGTTCGGCGACGGCCGGAACCGCGAACGACAGGGCGACCGACGCGAGGAGGATGAGGCGGATCAGGCTCATGTGATTATGCTCGGTGGAATGCGACGCCCCTGACGGTCTCTCTCCCCCATCGCGTGCCCCGTGGCAAGCCGGGTACGTGCCCACCTCCTCGTCACCCCGGACCTGATCCGGGGTCCCGCTTCTTCCTGCTGTCTTCGAACAGGAAAAGCGGGACCCCGGGTCGAGCCCGGGGTGACGAATTAAGCGAACGGTCGGTCACATATTCGGATAGTTCGGCCCGCCACCGCCCTCGGGCACGACCCAGTTGATGTTCTGCGTCATGTCCTTGATGTCGCACGTCTTGCAGTGGACGCAGTTCTGCGCGTTGATCTGCAGGCGCGGATCGCCCTCCTCGCGGCCGACGATCTCGTAGACGCCCGCCGGGCAGTAACGCTGCTCCGGGCTTTCGTAGAGCTTGAGGTTGACGTCGATCGGCACCGACGCATCCTTGAGCGTCAGGTGGATCGGCTGGTCCTCCTCGTGGTTGACGCCCGAGATGAACACCGACGAGAGGCGATCGAAGCTGATCACATTGTCGGGCTTGGGGTAGACGATCGGGTTCTGCATGTTGGCGCGCCAGGTCGTCGTATTATCGGCGTGCTTGTGCCGCATCGTGAAGGGCAGCCCGATCTTGAGCGTGCGCATCCACATATCCGCGCCCGCCACCATCGTGCCGAACGTGCCGCCGAACTTTGCGACCGCGGGCTCGGCGTTACGAACGAGCTTGAGCTCCTTTGCGATCCAGCTCGCATTGAGCGTCTCCGGATAGCTTGCGAGTTCGTCGCCCTTCCGGTCCGCGACGATCGCATCGTAGGCCGCCTCGGCGGCGAGCATGCCGCTCTTCATCGCGGTATGGCTGCCCTTGATCCGCGGCACGTTGACGAAGCCCGCCGAGCATCCGATCAGCGCGCCACCGGGAAATACCAGCCGCGGCACCGACTGCCAGCCGCCCTCGTTGATCGCGCGCGCGCCGTAGGAGACGCGGCGCCCACCCTCGAACAGCGCGCGGATCTCGGGGTGCTGCTTCCAGCGCTGGAATTCCTCGAACGGGGAGAGCCACGGATTCTTGTAGTCGAGCGCGACGACGAAACCGATCGCGACCTGGTTGTTGGCCTGATGATAGATGAACCCGCCACCCCAGGCGTCGTCGAGCGGCCAGCCCTGCGTGTGGATCACGCGGCCCGCGACGTGCTTGGCCGGCTCGACGTCCCACAATTCCTTGAGCCCGAGGCCGTAGACCTGCGGATCGCAATCGCGCTCAAGCTCGAACTGGCGCTTGAGCTCCTTGGTCAGATGCCCGCGCGCGCCCTCGGCGAAAAAGGTGTATTTGCCGTGCAACTCCATGCCGGGCTGGTAGTCGGGCTTGTGCGTGCCATCACGCGCGACCCCAAGGTCTCCCGTTGCCACCCCTTTCACCGCGCCATCGTCGTCGAACAGGATTTCCGCCGCCGCGAAGCCGGGGAATATCTCGACGCCCAGCGCCTCGGCCTGTCCGGCAAGCCAGCGGCAGAAATTGCCGAGGCTTAGCGTGTAGGTGCCCTTGTTGTTCATGAACGCGGGCATCGCGAGATGCGGCAGTTCCATCTTGCTTTTGGGGCCGAGCACCCAATGATGGTTCTCGATCACCGGTACGGTCAGCGGGCTGTCGAGTTCGGCCCAATCGGGGAGTAGCTCGTTAAGCGCGATCGGATCGAGCACCGCGCCCGACAATATATGCGCGCCGACCTCGGATCCCTTTTCGAGCACGCACACCGACAGTTCGCGGCCATCGGCCTCGGCGCGCTGTTTCAGACGGATCGCCGCCGACAGTCCCGCCGGCCCTGCGCCGACGATGACGACGTCATATTCCATCGATTCGCGGTCCGACATGCTCGCTCCCTTCCGCGCGGCCGTAGCGGCACGCGCCCGATCCGGCGGATCGGCTTATTCCTACAACGCTCTAGCCATAAGCCGGTGCCCCGAGATTGACCGCCGCGTCAACCTCGGGGCATGGCAGGCCGGTGTTGGATGGGGGGCAATATCGCGACGTCGTCGCGAGCGCGCTCGGCTGGTGGGCCGATGCGGGCGTCGACATGCTCGCCGACGAAGACGTCCGCGACTGGCTCGCGCCGCCGCCGCCCAAGCCGCCGATCGTACCCGCTATTGTAGCCGCGGCACCCGCAACCGTCGTCTCCGCATTACCGGACACGCTCGCCGCGCTGCACGCCCTGCTCGCAACCGGCGTCTACGCCCCCTCGCCCGCCCCGCCGCGGCTGCGCGTCGCGCCGTCGGGCGATCCCACAGCCGATCTGATGATCGTCGCCGACATGCCCGATCCGGGCGATGCCGAAGCGGGCCATCTGTTCGCGGGCGAGACCGCCGCGCTGTTCGACGCGATGCTCGCCGCGCTGGGGCTCGACCGCGCGCGCATCTATCTCGCGCCCTTCTCGCCCGCGCGCGCCGCCGGCCGGCTCGACCCCAAGCAGGGCGAGGCGCTTGGCCTCCTGATGCGCCAGCATATCGCGCTCGCGGCACCCAAGGCGCTGATCCTGTTCGGCGACAGCGTCGCGCACGGCCTGCTCGGTGCCGATGCGCTGACGACACGCGGCGGGATACGAAGCGTTAACCATGATGGCGGCATTGTGCCCGGCATCTCGACTTTCCATCCGCGTCATCTGCGCCGGATGCCCGCCCTCAAGGCGGCCACCTGGAGCGATATGCGCCTGCTGCTCGGAGTGCTTGCCCGGTGATGTTCCGCCCCCCCGTCGCCGCTTTCGCGCTCGCCTCCGCGCTCGCGACCATTTTTTCGGCACCGGCGTTCGCCGCGTCGGATGCGATCCCGGCACCAGCCGCGTTGCGCGCCGAGAGCAGTACGACGGCGATCGCATCGAGCACGACGATGACCGCCGACCAGCGCCAGGCCTACGCGGCAGTCTTCCAGGCGATCCGCACCGGCCGCTGGTCTGACGCGCAGGCCGGCCTCGCCGCGACAGGCGACGGTGTACTGACCCCGGTCGCGCGCGCCGAGCTGTTCCTCGCCAAGAACAGCCCACGCGTGAGCGGCGACGAACTGCTCGCGCTGCTCAGCATCGCACCCGATCTGCCGCAGGCGCCGCAACTCGCCGCGCTCGCCAAGAAGCGCGGCCTCGTCGACGTCCCCGCACTGCCCACGCCGCATGATCTCGATTGGGTCGACGGCCAGCCGCGCCGCATCGCCGCGCGGGCGACCGGGGGCGATCTCGCCGCCGCCTCGCTCTCCGCGCAGGCCAAGCCGCTGCTTAAGGCCGACAAGCCCGCCGACGCCGAGATCCTGCTCACGAGCGCGCTGACCCAGCTTTCGCCCGAAGCGACCACCGAATGGCAGCAGCGCGTCGCGTGGAGCTATTATCTGAATGGCGACGACGCCAATGCCACCCGCCTGGCAAGCCAGGCTTCGCACGGCGCGGGCGACTGGTCGGTACAGGCGAGTTGGGTGCAGGGCCTGTCGGCGTGGCGCCAGCAGCAGTGCGGTCCCGCCGAAGACGCGTTCAGCCGCGTCGGCAGCAACGCCAGCGACGCCGAGATGCGCGCCGCCGGCCTGTTCTGGACCGCGCGTGCCGAGATGACATGCGGCCGCTTCGACAAGGTGCAGCAGCGACTCCGTGCCGCCGCGCGCAATCCCGAGACCTTCTACGGGCTGATCGCCGCGCGGCTGCTCGGGATCGCGGTGCCCGCCTCCGCCACCGCACCCAGGCTGACCACCGACGAATGGACCGAGCTTTCCGGCCATGCCGACGTCCGCCGCGCCGCCGCGCTCGCCGAGATCGGCGAATACGGCCTCGCCGACGAGATGCTGCGCTGGCAGGCGCGGATCGGCGACGACGGCGATCACAAGCGGCTGCTCCACCTCGCAGCCCGGCTCGACCTTCCCGCGACGCAGATCTGGCTCGCGCACAATTGCCCGACCGGCGAGATAGTCGAGGCCTCGTCGCGCTACCCCGCGCCCAATTGGGTCCCGCAGGGCGGCTGGCAGGTCGACAAGGCGCTGGTGTTCGCGCATACGCTGCAGGAATCGCGCTTCCGTACCGATGCGCTGAGCGGCGCCGGTGCGCGCGGGCTGATGGGCGTGATGCCCGGTACCGCCGATCTCGTCGAGCGCCGCCGCGGTGGCGCCGCCGCCGATCGCGCGACGCTCAATACGCCGCAGGTCAACATGGCGTACGGCCAGGCCTATCTCACGCAGCTTGCGACGCAGGCGGGCACCGGCGGGCTGCTGCCCAAGGTGATCGCCGCCTATAATGCCGGCCCCAATGCGGTCGCACGCTGGAACCTCGCCGCGCACGCCGACGCCGATCCGCTGCTCTATATCGAGAGCATCCCCTATGCCGAGACGCGCGGCTATGTGACGACGGTGCTGCGCAACTACTGGATGTACGAGCGCCAGTCGGGAGAGAAGACGGTGAGCCTCAAGGCGCTGGCCCAAGGCGCGTGGCCGCGGTTCCCCGGAATGGGCGGCACCGCGCGCGCCGGGCTGGCCTCGGCCGGGCCGACGATGGCGCTGACCTCGGCGACGCTTTCGAACTGATGCCGATCGACGAAGGCGTCGCCTTCCAGTCCGTCCGTATCGCGGTCCTCACCGTCTCCGACACGCGCACCGCTGCCGACGATCGATCGGGCGACACGCTAGTCGAACGACTGACGGGCGCCGGCCACCTGCTCGCCGATCGCGCGATCGAGAAGGACGACGCGGATATCATCGCCGCCCGCCTGCGCGGCTGGATCGCCGATCCGTTGATCGATTGCGTGATTTCCACCGGCGGCACCGGCGTCACCGGACGCGACGTGACGCCCGAGGCGTTCGCGCGCGTCTGGGACAAGGAGATACCCGGCTTCGGCGAGCTGTTCCGCTGGCTGAGCTACGCCAAGATCGGCACCTCGACAATCCAGTCGCGCGCCTGCGCCGGAGTCGCTTCGGGCACCTACCTGTTCGCGCTACCCGGCTCGACGGGTGCGGTGAAGGACGGCTGGGACGACATTCTCGCCACCCAACTGGACATCCGCCACCGCCCCTGCAACTTCGTCGAACTCATGCCGCGGCTGACGGAGCGATAGAAGGTCGCGCATCGTCCCCTGTTCTCCCACGAAGGCGGGAGCCCAGGATTACAAACGCCGCGCCTGCTTCACCTGGACTCCCGCATACGCGGGAGCACCATGGTCTTGTTCAACGATGACGCCCGCCACCATGCGGCGCCGGCGGCGTGAACGTCCCGTGCATCGGATGGAACTGCCCGCCGCCCGGCTGGCCGCCGGGGCGACCATGGACACCGCCCTGCCCACCATGCTGACCCTGCCCGGGGCCACCGGAATTGCCCGGCGCGCCCGCGCCGCCGTTCATGTCGCGGCGGAAATGCCCGCTGCGATCCGAACGGAAGCGGCCATGCTCGCTGTTGCGGTAGTAGAATATGCCGCCGTCGCCCCAATAGCCGTCGTAGATCGGGCCGTAATAATCGTCGTAATAGCCTTCATAGCCGACCGGACCATCGACCGGTCCGTTATAGCCATATCCGCCGCCGTAGCCGCCCCCGCCGTAGCCGCCGCCATATCCGACGCAGCCGGCGAGCGGCAGCGCCGCCGCGATCGCGATCAGCAGTTTCTTGGTCATGGCATCCTCCGGAAGATCGTGTCGTTTGCCGCTCAACCGGTGGCGGTGACGTTGGTTGCTTGAGGGATTGCGCGGAACGCAACCGCATCGCTCAATGATCGGGCTCCATCACCGCGAGTTCGTTCCCGGACGGATCGGCGAAGTGGAACCGCCGCCCGCCCGGGAAGGCGAAGATCGGCCGCACCACCGTGCCGCCGGCGGCCTCAACCTTGGCGGGCCACGCATCGAGATCGGCGACCTCGATCACCGGCAGCGGCGCCTTGCTCGCTTCGGCCGCATCGCCCTGCAGCCCGAGATCGACGTCGCCCGTCAGCGTGCAGGCGTAGCTCGGCCCGAATTCGGTCAACGCCCAGCCAAACGCGGTCTCGTAGAAGGATTTGGCCGCAGCGGTACCGGCCACCGGCAGCTCGACGAAATTGATCCGTGCCATCGCTCGACTCCTATCGTTCTTTCTTTGTTCTGGATGAGTCGCTATCCTGCGTCAATGGCGAGTCGGTTTCCAGAGCAACGTGCGGGGCGCGGCGCCACGGTCAACGAGGCGCCGCAGCGCTTCGGGCTGGCGGCACGCGTCGCCGATGGCGACTGGCTCGATCAGCGCGACGACATCGACGGCGAGGCGCCGCCGCTGCGCACCACCGTGACGATCGAGAAGCCCCGCACGATCATCACGCGCAACGCCTCGCCCGACATCGGCTTCGATCGCTCGATCAACCCGTATCGCGGCTGCGAGCATGGCTGCATCTATTGCTTCGCTCGGCCGACGCATGCCTTTCACGATCTCTCGCCGGGGCTCGATTTCGAGACGCGGCTGTTCGCCAAGCCCGACGCGCCCGATCTGCTGCGCCGCGAACTCGCCGCGCCCAACTACCAGTGTCGGCCGATCGCGTTCGGCACCAACACCGATCCCTATCAGCCGATCGAGGCGCGCTACCGCATCACGCGCGCCTGCC
>CAXTVK010000017.1:0-37280 GCA_964247655.1 uncultured Sphingomonadaceae bacterium
TCGCGTTCGTCGGCAAGGGCGTCACCTTCGATACCGGCGGCATCTCGATCAAGCCGGCGGCCGGCATGGAAGACATGAAGTGGGACATGGGCGGCGCGGGCGCCGTCACGGGCGCGATGCTCGCGCTGGCGGGTCGCAAGGCGAAGGCCAACGTCATCGGCGTGTGCGGTCTCGTCGAGAACATGCCGGACGGCAATGCGCAGCGGCCCGGCGACGTCGTAACCTCGATGTCCGGCCAGACGATCGAGGTGATCAACACCGACGCCGAGGGCCGCCTCGTGCTGTGCGACGCGATCACCTGGGTGCAGCGCACCTACGGCGTGAAGACGATCGTCGATCTCGCGACGCTCACCGGCGCGATGATCGTCGCGCTCGGCCACGAGCATGGCGGGCTGTTCGCCAACGACGATACGCTTGCGGCGCAGCTCACCGAGGCGGGCCAGAGCGTCGGCGACAAGCTGTGGCGCTTCCCGCTGTCCGACGCTTACGACAAGCTGATCGACTCGCCGATCGCCGACATGAAGAACGTCGGCCCGCGCCAGGCGGGATCGATCACCGCCGCGCAGTTCATCAAGCGCTATGTCGAGGACGGCGTGAAATGGGCGCATCTCGATATCGCCGGCATGGCATGGTCGGCCAAGGCCGGCGCGACGTGGGACAAGGGCGCGACCGGCTACGGCGTCCGATTGCTCGATCGCTTCGTCGCGGACGTCCTGGAGAAGTAGCGTAACACGGCAGAGTGCCGTTCCCCGGCGAAGGCCGGGGCCCAGGCCTATGCCATCTGGTGGGCGTGTCGTTCGAGTAGATACGTGGGGCCTGTTCCCCGGCCTGCGCCGGGGAACAGCGAGGAGCGAAAGAACCCGTGCAGGTCGATTTCTATCAGCTCGGCCGCGATCCGCTCGCCGCGGTGCTCGCGCGGATCGCGACGCGGGTGCTGGCGGGCGGGGGCCGGCTGCTCGTCGTCACCGGTGACGAGGCACAGGCGGCGGCGCTCGACGAGGCCCTCTGGACGGCCTCGCCCGACACGTTCCTTCCGCACGGCCGCGACGGCGAAGATCAGCCGGTGCTGATCGCCGCGAACGCCGATCCGGCCAATGCGGCGCGCAACATCGCGCTGGTCGACGGCGTCTGGCGCGACGGCGCGACCCGCTTCGAGCGCGCCTTCCATTTCTTCGACGACGGGTCGATCGACGCCGCTCGAGCGGCATGGCGCGCGCTCAACCCGCGCGACGATGTCGAACCCCGCTATTGGCGGCAGGACGAGGACGGCCGCTGGGCGCAGGTCGCCTGATCGACCGACGTGCTCGGCATACGCTTCCGATTACGGGGTTCGTCAGGGCCAGACGGCGTTGGGCTTCACCTCGTGCAGCTTGGCGAGATCGAGATGGATCACGCCGTCGTGATCGACGATGATGTCCTCGAAGTCATGACCGAGGCGGATGTCGTCGCGCGTATAGCTGTGGCCGCCCAGCGTCTGGCTGGCGAGCAGCGTGTCGGTGCCCCCGATCGTGACGGTCAGCTGGAAGCGATCGGCATGTTCGAGCGCGGCGAGCATCGGCGAGTCGGGCTCGAGGATGTGCACCAGCGTCCAGGCGCGGCCGAGATTGGGGTTGTTCGCGCGCACCAGCGGCAGGTCCGCCAGGCGCCGGAAGACGCGCCCGTCGGGCAGCTCGATACGCTGCAGCCACGACATCTGCGCGCTGACGTCGGCGAGCGGCCGCGCGCGGATCGAGGCGAGGCGGACCATCAGCATGCGTTGCTCGCCGACGCGGCTGATCACGGCGACGCGGCTGAACACGACGCTGTCGCGCGGGCGGGCGAAGCGCGCGAAGATCAGTCCGGTCATCGTCGCCGAGAAGAACAGGCCGAGCAGGATCTCGGCCGCCGCGATCGAATGACCCAGCCGCGTCGCGGGCGCCATATTGCCGTAGCCGACGGTGCCCAGCGTCTCGACCGAGAAGAAGAATCCGTCCGCGATCGAATGCGGCACCATGTTGCCGATCGCGCCGGGCAACGCCGCGTAGAGCAGCCCGAACAGCAGGTTGACCAGCACGAACGCCACCGACACCAACGCAATGAACGCCGGCCAGCGTATCTCCATCAGCGCGTAGTAGAGATCGGCGAACCGGCTCGGTCCTCCGAGTTTGATCGCGTGGAAGCTGCCGAGATCGATGGTTTGGCGACGCGGGCGTCGGCTCATGTCATCGTCTTGAGCAGATCGTCGACCGAGCAGCTCGCGAAGGTCGCGAAATTGTCGGCGACGCCGTAGGGCAGCAAAAGCGTGCGATCGTGCACCATCGCGCCGCAGCTGTAGACGACGTTGGGTACGTAGCCGTCGCGCTCCTGCGGGCTGGGCCGTAGGATAGGCTCGGCGGTGCGCGCAAGCAGCTTCGAGGGATCGTCCTTGTCGAGCAGGCACGCGCCCATGCAATAGTTGCGCACCATGCCGACGCCGTGGGTGAGCACCAACCAGCCCTCGTCGAGCTCGATTGGCGATCCGCAATTGCCCATCTGGACGAATTCCCACGGGAAGCGCGGCGAGACCAGCCTGGCGCCACCGTCCCACGTGTAGAGATCGTCCGACGAAAGTAGCCAGATGCTCTCATTATCCTGCCGACCGAGCGTGAAGAAGCGGCCGCCGATCTTGCGCGGGAACAGCGCCATGCCCTTGGCGGCGGCGGCGGAGCCTTTCAGCGGGCGCATCTCGAAGGTCTTGAAGCCGGTGCCGCGCAGCATCTCGGATCGTGCGTCGCGACCGTCGAAGGCGGTATAGGTGCCGAGATATTCGACGTCGCCATTCTCTTCGACGAAGCGCACGAGCCGCAGATCCTCTATGCCCTGGCGCTGGCTGGCGGTCACCGGGAAGAGCACGCTCTCGGACGCATTCTGGCTGCCTTCGCAGACGATGCGCGTCACGCCGTCGCGGTCGTCCTCGATCAGCGGCGAGACCGCCTGCGAGCTCGGCGCATCGACCGCGAAGCCGTTGGCGGCGCTCCAGCTTCCGGTGCGGAAAGTGACCGAGGAGATATGCCCCTCGCCGATGCCGCGCAGCGACAGCAGGAACCGGACCTCGCCCGGCGCGGTGCCGCTCTGGTCGACACGCTCGACCATACTCGGGTTGAACAGCGCAGCGGCCTCGAACGAATATTCCTCACTGAAATAGGCGGCGACGACGAGCTTGGCCTCTTCGGACAGCGTATCGGCCTGCGGCACGCGGTCGCGCACCTGCGCGAAGCGGCGCATCAGCAGATCCTCGACCCCGCGATGCCGCTCGGCGAGCGACGCGATGATCGCCTCGCGCTCGGCGTGAAGCTGTTCGGCATCGAGCGACAGCACCCGATCCACGATCTGCGCCATGCGGGGATGCGCATCGTTGCGGAAGGCATCGGGATAGGCGAGGTCGAACGGCCGGATCACGGTGCGCGCGGGATCGGGGCGAAGGTGAAGGCCCGAAAAGGTCAGCAAGCTCGTGTCGCCCATGGTCTCTCCGATGCCTTCGATGTCGGGCGCGCCCCGCATATCGTTCGCTACCATGCCTCGCTGGGCGAAGCCCACCCCGATCGCGGGCGCGAAACTGTCACAAACTGGCGATAGTTTCGCGGGCAACGGGAGACTCGGCATGAACGCGACGATGGCGCAGCCCCGGCCTACGGGCCGGACGGATCTGGACAAGGGGCTCGGGCCCGCGGGCAAGCTCGGCTTCCTCGCCGCGATCGTCGTTGCGATCGGCTACGTCGCCTCCAGCATCTATGCCGATGCGAGCGCGGCGGGCGTGCATGCCACCGCGATCCTGCCCTTCGTGCTGCTGTTCATCGCGCTGCTCGTCGCGCTGGGCTTCGAATTCGTCAACGGCTTCCACGATACCGCCAATGCGGTCGCGACGGTGATCTACACCAATTCGATGCCCGCGCAGGTCGCGGTGGTGTGGTCGGGCTTCTTCAATTTCCTGGGCGTGCTCCTGTCGACCGGTGCAGTCGCGTTCAGCATCGTCTCGCTGCTCCCGGTCGAGCTGATCCTGCAGGTCGGATCGGACGCGGGCTTCGCGATGGTGTTCGCGCTGCTGATCGCCGCGATCATCTGGAACCTTTCGACCTGGCTGATCGGCATCCCCAATTCCTCGTCGCACACGCTGATCGGATCGATCATCGGCGTCGGCGTCGCCAACGCGCTGCTGCATGGGCGCGGCGGCACCGCAGGCGTCGAATGGGGGCAGGCGCAGACGATCGGCTATTCGCTGCTGCTGTCGCCGCTGCTGGGCTTCTTCGGCTCGGCGCTGCTTTTCTGGGTCGCCAAGCTGCTGATCAAGAACAAGGACCTGTACGAGGCGCCCAAGGACGGATCGCCGCCGCCGATCTGGATCCGCGCGCTGCTGATCTTCACCTGCACCGGCGTCAGCTTCGCGCACGGATCGAACGACGGGCAGAAGGGCATGGGGCTGATCATGCTGATCCTGATCGGCACCGTGCCCACCGCCTATGCGCTCAACCGTGCGGTGCCCGCGCAGTATGAGGCGCAGTTTCACAGCAATTCGGCGGGCGCTGTGCAGGTGTTGGGCGCACATGCGGGCGGCGTCGCGGCGGCGACCGATCCGCGCGTCGCGGTGACGTCGTTCCTGACGACCAAGAAGGCGACACCCGATACGGTGCCGTCGCTCGGCGCGCTCGTGACCGACATCGATCGTCAGGTGACGGGCTACAAGACGCTGGCGCAGGTGCCCTCGGGTGCGTCGAAGAACATGCGCAACGATATGTATCTGGCGTCCGAGGCGATCAAGCGGCTCACCGCCGACAAGACGGGCCAGTTCCAGGGGCCCGACGCCGCCAAGCTGACGACCTACAAGGGCAGCCTCGACAAGGCGACGCGCTTCATCCCGACGTGGGTGAAGGTCGCGGTCGCGATGGCGCTGGGCTTGGGCACGATGGTCGGCTGGAAGCGGATCGTCGTCACCGTCGGCGAGAAGATCGGCAAGAGCCACCTCACCTACGCGCAGGGCGCCTCCGCCGAACTGGTCGCGATGGCGACGATCGGGCTCGCCGACAGCTTCGGGCTGCCGGTCTCCACCACGCACGTGCTGTCGTCGGGCGTCGCGGGCACGATGGCGGCGAACAAATCCGGCCTGCAGATGAGCACGATCCGCAACCTCGTCATGGCGTGGGTGCTGACCTTGCCCTGCTCGATGCTGCTCGCCGGGATCCTCTACGTGATCTTCTCCAAGCTGTTCTGATCAGGCGGCCGGCGGAGTCGCCAACGGCGCGCACAGCAGGAAGGCGGCGGCGGCGACACGATCGACCGATCGATCGTAGCCGCCCTCGATCCAGGCCAGCGCGATGTGGAGCAAGCCGCCCGCGATCGCGCGCTGGAGCAGCGGATCGCGTGCGGCGGGGCTGCGACCGTCGGGGTCGAGCAGCGCGATCAGCGGCGCGGTCAGACGCTGCATCGACTCCGCGAACAGCCGATCGATCCGCTCGCTCACCCCTGTGATCTCGACGAGGAACACGCGCGCCGCCGCAGGCTGATCGCGCAACGTGGCGTAATAGTGATGGAGTAATTCTTTGGCGCGCGTCTCGCGATCCTGATCCTGGATCCGCGCGTCCTCGTCGGCCAGGCGATCGAGCAGTCGACCGAGCACGGCCTCATAGGCAGCGGCGAGCAGTTCCTCGCTGTTGGCGAAGCTCTCGTAGAAATAGCGCTCGGTCAGTTGCGCCTCCTGACACACCGCGCGCACGCTGGTGCGGCGATAACCGTGCAGTCCGTAGAGCCGGATCGCCGCCGCGATCATCTGCGAACGCCGCGCGGTCTGGCGATCGGTGGCGCTGGCACCGCGGTAGCTGCGCTGGAGAGAACCCGGAACATTCATCGCCACGGTAATTGACACGATGCCGTGTCAGATGCAATCTCCGGCCATGGCAACCGCATCCCAGACCGCTCCCGTCGCCGCTTCTTGCGCACAGGCCGAGCATGTCGACGTGCTCATCGTTGGGGCCGGCATCTCGGGGATCGACGCCGCCTATCATATCCAGACGGGCAATCCCGGGCGCACCTACGCGATCCTCGAGGCGCGCGACGCGATTGGGGGGACGTGGGATCTGTTCCGTTATCCGGGCGTCCGCTCCGATTCGGACATGGTGACTTTGGGCTTCCCGTTCCGGCCGTGGCGACAGGAGAAGTCGATCGCGGACGGCGCGGACATCCGCGACTATGTCCGCGAGACCGCGCGCGCCTTCGGCATCGACAAGGCGATCCGCTTCCGCCACCGCGCGGTCGCCGCCGACTGGTCGAGCGCCGAGCAGCGCTGGACCGTCGATGTCGAGAACGAGGCCGGCGCGCACCGCATCACCTGCGCATTCCTGTTCCTGTGCGCCGGCTATTATGATTATACCGGCGGCTATGCGCCGAGCTGGCCGGGGATGGACGGCTTCGCAGGCCGCATCGTCCACCCGCAATTCTGGCCGCAGGATCTGGACACCGCCGGCAAGCGCATCGTCGTGGTCGGCAGCGGCGCGACCGCGGTCACGCTCGTCCCCGCGCTCGCCAACAGCGCGGCGCACGTCACTATGCTTCAGCGCTCGCCGACCTATATCGTCGCGCAGCCGGCACGCGACGCCAAGGCAGAGTGGCTGCGGCGCTGGCTGCCCGCAGGGCTCGCCGATCCGATCGTGCGCTGGAAGAACGTGATCTACAGCATCTTCACCTACTGGTTCGCGCGTTCGAAGCCCGAGAAGATGCGCGCACTGATCCGCACCGGCGCGCGCCGCCAGCTGGGCGAAGGCTTCGACATCGATCGCCATTTCAACCCGCGCTACAATCCCTGGGACCAGCGGCTCTGCCTCGTGCCCGACGGCGATCTGTTCAAGGCACTGCGCGAGAAGCGCGCGTCGATCGCAACCGACACGATCGAGCGCTTCACCGCCGACGGCCTCGTGCTGCGATCGGGCGAGACACTGCCCGCCGACATCGTCGTCAGCGCGACCGGCCTGTCGATCAAGCTGATGGGCGGGATGGCGCTGAGCGTCGATGGCGTCGCGAAGTCGCCGGCGGGCCGGTTGGTCTACAAGGGCGCGATGCTGGAGGGGGTCCCCAACCTCGCCTTCGCCTTCGGTTATACCAACGCGTCGTGGACGCTGAAATGCGACCTCACCTCGCGCTTCGTCAGCCGGCTGATCCGCCATATGGACGCCCGCGGCTATGCGAGCGTCACGCCGACGCCCGATGACGCCGGGATCGAGCGCGAGCCGTTGCTCGATTTCCAATCGGGTTATGTCGAGCGCGCCGCGGCGGTGATGCCGCGTCAGGGGCCCAAGGCACCGTGGCGAGTCCACCAGAATTACGCGCGCGATCTCTTCTCGTTCCTGACCGGACGCGTCGAGGATGGCGTGTTGCGGTTCACCAAGCGTGCCAGCGTCGCACCCAAGATCACGAGGAAAGCGGCATGAGTAAGGATTTCGCGTTCGCGAACAAGACTGCGGTCGTCACCGGTGCGGCGAGCGGGATCGGTCGCGCGGTGTCGCGGTCGCTGGCGCAGCGCGGCTGCAACCTGGCGATCGCCGACGTCAACGAGGCGGGGCTCAAAGAAACCGCAGCGCTGATCGGCAACGACGTTCGCGTGACGCGGCACCAGCTCGATGTCGGCGACAAGGACGCAGTGGCGGCCTTCCCCGATATCGTAGCGGGCGCGCATGGCGGCGTCGACATCCTCGTCAACAACGCGGGTGTCGCGCTCGGCGGCGCTTTCGAGCAGGTGATCGAGGCCGATTTCGAATGGCTGTTCGCGATCAACTTCTGGGGCGTGGTGCGGATGACGCGCGGCTTCCTGCCGCTGCTGCACAAGAGTCCGGAGGCGCGGCTGGTCAATCTGTCGAGCCTGTTCGGTCTGATCGCGCCGCCGGGGCAGGTCGCCTATTCGGCGAGCAAGTTCGCGGTGCGCGGCTTCTCGGAGGCTCTGCGCAAGGAACTGGTCGCGAGCCGGATCGGCGTGACCGTCGTGCATCCCGGCGGCGTCGCGACCTCGATCGCCGCCAGTGCACGCACTTCGGGCGTCGTCAATTCCGCGGAGGAAGCGAAACACCGCGAGCGCTTCAAGAAGCTGCTCAAGCTGCCGCCGGAAGAGGCGGGCGAGATCATCGTCGAGGCCATCGCCAAGCGGCGCGATCGCGTGCTGGTAGGCTCGGACGCGAAGCTGGCGGCGTTCATCGAGCGGATCGCGCCGGTATCCTATTGGAAGCTGATCGGACGTTCGGCGTCGTAGCCGCGGGTCACGCCCTGCCGGCATAGATCAGCCGGCCGGGCCTGAGCCGAGCGAGCACCAGCGCGATATCCTGCTCGCCGAACGCGAAGCAGCCGTCGCTGCGTCCGAGCTTGCCTTGGCTCGCGACCAGCGCGGGATCGGCATACCAGGCGCCGTGGATCACGATCGCGCGCGCGTCGGCTTGGTCGTCGGTTGGGTCGAGCCCGATCAGTCGGCGCGACAGGCCGTGGACGCCGACATAGGTCTCGCCGGTGAGGTAGGCGCCTTCGGACGTCGCCATCGATCCTTCGACGTTGGAGAAGCCCTGCAGCAGCCCGGTATGGCCGGGGTCCGAGCCCTTGCCGTGCGCGACAAGCAGGCTGGTCGTCGTGCCCTGCAGGATGTCGATCAGGTGAAAGCGCGGTGCGGACGAGGGCAGCCCGAAATCGGCGATCGCGATCACGTCGCGCGACCAGACCGCCGCATTGTGCTTCGCCAACGCGATCAGCGCGCGATCGACCAGCCAGGGGCTCACCTCGGGTGCGGCGGCAGCGAGTCCGCGTTGTTCCGAGCGCGCCGACGAAGGCGCGAGTCCCGCCAGCATCGGCATCGTCGCCCTGATCACCATCCTGCGCGAGAAACGGAGCGAGTTCATCGACCGATCGTAGCATGGTCTTGCGAAACCTGTCCCGGCCGGCGCATCCTCCGCCGGAACGACGCGTTCGGTCGGTCGAAGGAACAGTCATGACCAAGCAGAAATCCGACGCGCCCGATCTCACCCCGTTCGAGGGGCCCGCCGGCGGCTGGGGATCGGTACGGTCGCTCGCCGACATCCTGCCGCGTGAGAAGCTCTCGCCCGAGGGCTATCGCGAGCTCGCGCGCCAGAACAAGCCCGACGGCTTCCAGTGCGTCAGTTGCGCCTGGCCCAAGCCCGCCAAGCACCATCCCGCCGAATTCTGCGAGGAGGGCGCCAAGGCGACCGCATGGGAGCTCACGAGCTACCGCACCACGCCCGAATTCTTCGCCGAGCATACGCTGACAGAACTGCGCGGCTGGAAGGATTACGACCTCGAACAGCATGGCCGGCTGACGCATCCGCTGCGCTACGACGCGGCGACCGACAAATATGTCGCCTGCGCGTGGGACGAGGCGTTCGACGAGATCGCCGCCGAACTCAAGCCACTCGATCCCAAGTCGGTGGTGTTCTATTCGTCGGGCCGCACCAGCCTCGAGGCGTCGTATATGTACGGGCTGATGGCGCGGATGTTCGGCAACCAGAATTTGCCCGACAGCTCGAATATGTGCCACGAATCCACCTCGGTCGGGCTCAAGGCGGCGATCGGTGTGCCCGTCGGCACCACGCGGCTCGAGGATTTCGAGCATACCGACATGATCCTGTTCTTCGGCCAGAACGTCGGATCGAACGCACCGCGCATGCTCCACGATCTGCGCTCTTGCCGTAAGCGCGGGGTCGAGATCGTGACGTTCAACCCGCTGCGCGAACGCGGGCTCGAACGCTTCACCGATCCGCAGAGCCCGTTCGAGATGGCGACGCTGCGCGAGACGAACATCTCGACGCAATATCACCAGGTCCGCGCGGGCGGCGATCTCGGTGCGATGATGGGGATCGCCAAATGCCTCGTCGAGTGGGACGACGCAGCGCAAGCGAACGGCACCGAAGCCGTGATCGACCACGCCTTCATCGCCGAGCACACCAAGGGCTTCGACGACTTCCTAGCGGCGGTGCGCGCCGCCGACTGGGGCGATATCGAGCGCGAATCCGGACTGGGTCGCGACGAGATCACCGAATCCGCGCGGCTCTATGCCAAGGCCAAGGCAGTGATGGCGATCTACGGCATGGGAATCACGCAGCACGTCAAGGGCGTCGAGAACGTCCGTATGATCGTCAACCTACTGCTGATGCGCGGCAACATCGGCAAGCCCGGCGCAGGCCCGACGCCGGTTCGCGGCCACAGCAACGTCCAGGGCCAGCGCACCGTTGGCATCACCGAGAAAACCGAGCTCGTACCGGTCGAGAAGATCGAGGCGCAATACGGCTTCACCGCGCCGAAAGAGAAGGGACTCGACACGGTCGAGAGCTGCCGCGGTGTGATCGACGGTAGCGTCAAGGCGTTTGTAGCGCTCGGCGGCAATTTCCTGCGGGCGGTGCCGGAAACGGCGGCGATGGAGGAGGCGTGGCCGCGGCTTGGCCTGTCGGTGCAGATCGCGACGAAGCTCAACCGCAATCATCTGTTCGCGGGCAAGGTCACCTATCTGCTGCCCTGCCTGGGCCGGATCGAGCGCGACGTGCAGGCATCGGGCCCCCAGGTCGTCTCGGTCGAGGATTCGACCGGCTGCATCCACGGATCGCGCGGCAAGGCCGAGCCCGCCAGCGCGCATCTGCTGTCCGAACCTGCGATCGTCGCGGGCATCGCGACGCGGCTGCTCCCGCCCAATCCCAGGCTCGATTGGAACGCGTGGGTCGCCGACTATGCGACGATCCGCGACGCGATCGAGGCGACCTATCCCGAGCCGTTCAAGGATTTCAACGCGCGCATGTTCGAGCCCGGCGGCTTCTGGAAGGGCAACAAGGCGACGCAGCGCATCTGGCTGACCAAGAGCGGCAAGGCCGAGTTCCTGACGCCGACGGGGCTTTCGGCGACGGGCTTCGACGATGCCGAGGGCCGCTACCGGCTGATGACGCTACGCTCGAACGACCAGTTCAACACGACGATCTACGGTTACCACGACCGGTTTCGCGGCGTGAAGGGCACGCGCGACGTGCTGTTCATGAATGCGAAGGACATTGCCAAGGCAGGCCTGAGCGAAGGCCAGATCGTCGCGCTCGAAAGCGACGCGCAGGATGGCAAGACGCGCGTGCGCGAGGGACTGATCGTGATGCCCTACAGCATACCCGAAGGCTGCCTCGGGGCCTATTATCCCGAATGCAACGTGCTGATGTCGGTCGAGCACCATGCCGAGCAAAGCCATGTCCCCGCGGCGAAGTCGGTGCCGGTGCGGATCAGGGCGTGAGGTGCGCCCCCCCTCCTTGAAAGGGAGGGGTCGGGGGTGGGTCTTGGCTGGCTATACGGCGATGCGCGCGCGTCGCCGGGCCGTATCACCCGGCCTCCACCCACCCCTCGATCCCCTCCCTTGCAGGGAGGGGAAGATCAGCCTGACGAAGAACGATGGCGTTTCTATCAGCCCGACTTGCCACTCTTGCGCAGCCGGCGCGCATTGCCCGTCGCGCTGCGGTGGATCGGGGCGAGCGCGGTCGCGCCGAGCGCGGCGCCGCGTTCCATCATGCGCAGCGCGTGCGCGGCGTTGCGCGAGGCGAGCGTGCTCCATTCGCCGAGGCTCGGCGGACGGCCGCGCATCGCGAGCGCCGCGATATGCTGCGCCTCGGCAAGACACTCGGCCTGCATCGCCCACCATTCGGTCGCGACCGCGACACCGGCCTTGGAGAAGGCCTCGACCTTTTCGGGAATCATTCGGCCGAGCTCGGCATAGTCGGCGGTCATCGGCGACTGCATCATGTCGGTACGCTTGGCGATCACCTCCTGCGAGGCGGATAGCGTTTCGGAGACCTGGCGACCGGTAACGGCGACGCGCGAAGCGGTCGCGAGCATCCGGCTCCAGGTGTTGAAAGGATCGAGCATATCGGCGTCTCCGTGATGCCCGCAGGCGGTGAGTAGGAAACGGCCTAGCAGGCTCGAAGTCTCTCCGCCCGTCGCTTTTGCGCGCGGGCGGGGAGGAGCAGCTTAGCCCAGCATCTCGGCGACGATCCGTTGCCAGTCGCTGCGCGACAGAAGGGCGGGCGGTGTCGCGGAGGCGGTGCGCTGCGAACGGGTGGTGGAAACGGTGGAAACGAACTTGCTTATCGGTGAAACGAACATCGATATCCTTGAGCGCCGCTATGCCGCGCGTGAGTAGGTTGGAATGGCGCTAGCGCCGCTTGTTCCGAGCGAAGGGCGTGCCGGGCGCACCGGGGGTGCGCTCGCGATAGACGATCCGGCCCTTGTCGAGATCATAGGGTGTCATCTCGACGCGGACCGCGTCGCCGACGACCGACCGGATCCGGCCGCGCCGCATCCGCCCCGCCGTATAGGCGATGATCTTGTGATCATTGTCGAGACACACGCGGAAGCGACCGTCGGGCAGGATCTCGTCGATCCGGCCCTCGAAGGTCATGGGTTCTTCCTTGGCCATATGCGATCAGGCCGCCTGGAGATTGACCGCGGACATCTTGCCGCTGCGGTCGGCCTCAAGGTCGTAGCTGACGCGCTGGTCCTTGTTGAGCGTCGCCATGCCGGCGCGCTCGACCGCGGTGATGTGCACGAAGCTGTCGCCCGAGCCGTCTTCGGCTGCGATGAAGCCGTAGCCCTTGTCGGAATTGAAGAATTTGACGGTGCCGATCGGCATAGGAAAGCCCTTTCACGAGCAGATAACCCGCAGGCACTCGCCTGCAGGGCCAAGAAGCGAGAAAGGGAAAACGATACCGCTGAGGGCGTCAAAATCCGTCGCAGGCGACGATAGCGAGGCTGATATGAACCTAATCGCGTGAAAAAGCAACCGAGTTGCGCGATCTTTCGGCCGATGATGCGGTTTCCGGGCGTGACGCGGTCAGAAGCTTGTCGGCGATCCGGTCATAGAAGCGGCAGATATCCGCGATATCGGCGCGATCGATATCGAGACGGCTGCCGAGCGGCATCACCGCCAACATCGCCTTGCTGTCACGTGATCGCACCGGCCAACCCGCCGTCATCGCCGATCCGACGCGTGTATCGGCGCGGCGCACCCGGCCGCCGCAATGGACGAAGCAATCGCGCGAACGACCCAGCGCACGCAACCGGCGATGATCGGGGCTGTCGCGACCCAGCGTGTCGTGGAGCATCCGCAGCTTGTTCGCGGTGTTGCGACGCGTGCGCAGCAGCGCGAGCGCATCGTCGGCAAGGTTCGCCGTCGCGGCGACCTCGTCGATCAACACGCTCAGGAAACGGTCGAGCTCGCGCAGGCTGTTGCCTAGCACCTTGCTCGGATAACCCGATCGCCCGGCATGTGCCGTCTCGGGATCGCGCATGAAGCGCGCGGCATGGCGGAGCGTGGCATGTGCCCGTTCGATGCCGATCGCAGCGTGGGTGGTGTCGAATGTGATAAGGGCATGCTCCGCTGCGACGATGTCCCGATAGCATAGGCCATGGCGAGCCGATAACCGGGTCAGATCATGCTGCGCATCGCGTGGCCGATCGCCGCGGTATCATAGGGCTTGGCGAAGAACAGCGCGCCCTCGGGCAGGCTCGCTAGGCCGGGCTTGTGCTCGCCCGACACGATGATGAAGCGGAGCGGCGGCCAGCGATCGTGCGCGAAAGCGACGAGCTGCAGCCCGTCCATCGATCCCGCCATATGCACATCGGTGAACACGATGCGGATCTCGGGATGCGCCTCGAGGATCGCGACCGCCTCGTCGGCATTCTCTGCTTCGAAGACGGTGAAGCCTTCGTCCTCGACGAAACTGATCGCCGCCAGCCTGATCAGCGGCTCGTCCTCGACGACGAGTACGCTGCGAGGAACATCGTCGACCGACTGACCCATTACCAAACCCGCGCCTGCGCTTCCGCGTTCTGAACAAGGCAGGCGACCCTATCCGTCTCGTCGTCCCGGTAGAGCCCATCGGCACGAACCAACCAGCATAACGCACGATTCGCGCAAATTGATCCAGGTTTATTTTAGGCGGGATGCGCTGGCGGGTGGTTGAAGCCGAGCAGCACTTTGCCTTCGGTCGACAGATAGTTGCGCGCGTAATCGAAACGCGGCGTGTCCGAGAACAGCAGATAATAATATTTCATCTGCTCGGACCACCAATAGCCCGGGCAATGATCGGATTGTCGCATCGGGCGCACAGTGACGTCGGCGATATCCGCATAGCCATAGGGCGCGCGGTTCCAGCGCTTCATCGCGAGGAAATGATCGCGGCCGATGATCCGCCAGGCCGGATCGTGATCGAGCAGCCAGAGATTGAATGCGGAGTCGGCGAGTTCAGGGCGCAGCGCGTTGGTGACCATCGTCGGCTTGGCGGTCTTGTAGTCATAGCCCTCGGGAAGGATGCCGAAGCGATCCTGCACGCTCGCCCAGGTCCGCGTATAGGCCGCGCCCTCGGCGTGCGCGCCGCCTTGCGCGAGCAGACCGCCGTAGAAGGAGGCAAGTTCGTCTTGCTCGGTAGAGACGATCGCGCCGGTCTCGAAATCGACGTCGGCGATCCAGAGCTGGCGGCCGCGGCGAACCTGCTGGTGCGCGAGGATCGCGCGGGTGCAGACGTCGTACATCCGCTTGCAGTCGGCATCGCCGAGCAGCTGCCAGCCGTCCCAGAGATATTCGTAATAGCTGTCCGCTCCAGATCCGACGCTGGCGCGGCGACCGAGCCATTGGCCGGTGACCGCGTCGATCGTGTCGGCGAGCAGATCGAGCTTCGAGCGGCGGTCGAACATCGCGATCATCGCGCGTTTGGCGACGTCATGATAGCGCGGGTCGCCGGTGAGGCGGCTGAGCGTGCCCCACTCGGGCAGGAAGGTGCCGACCTCGGCGGGGTTGGTGTGCGGATCGCGGACCGCGCCGGTCTTGAGGTTGACGAAGCGGTACGGCATGCCGGTCGGCGTCGAAAAGGCGGGGAGCAGGCGGTCGGCGAGATCGCGCGCCTTGGCGAGCAGATAGGGGTCGCCACAGGCATGGTGCGCCGAGAGCAACCCGCCGACGATGCGGATCGAGATCTCGAACACCGAGACCTCGCCGTCGATGTCGAAATCGAGATGCGTCTTCGTCCAGGCGAGCGCGTCGGCGAATTCGGCGTCGAGCCCCATCACCCACAGCGTATCCATCGCCTCGATGAGGGTCAGGCCGAGATGATGCGTCTTGAGCGGAAAGGATTCGGCGCCGCCGCTGATCGGTTTGATCTGGTCGAGCCCGAAGGCGCGCTCGCGATAGTGGGTCCACGCCCATTTCATCTCGGCACGGACTTCCTCCCCGAGCGCGTGCCAGTCGGTGGCGCTTTCGGTGCGGGCGATGGCGGGCGCGGCGCCGAGCGCGAGCGCGCCGCCGAGAAGCGTGCGGCGGCCGAAGCGGAATGGGGTCATCGGAGGCTCTTTCAGGCGGTGACGATCCGGCCGTCCTGCACCGTCACCGGCCATGCCGTCAAAGACTGGCCGACGCAGGGTCCTCCGACGCAGGCGCCGCTGCCGATCTCGAACAGCGCGCTATGCCAGCCGCACGCGATGAGGCCGCCGTCGGGCGTGAGATAGTCGTCGAGCGTTTTGGCGAGCGGCACGCCGGCATGCGGGCAGCGATCGACATAGCCGTTCACGACCTCGCCGCGCCGCACGACGAAGCCGTGGAAGCGGCCGGCGCGCATCTGGAGCACGAAACTGCGCGCCGCACCGTCGGCGATCGTGTCGAGCGGGCAGAGCATCACGCCCGCCGGGGTGGCGCCGAGCCGTTCCCTCACTCGGGCAGCTTGGCCTTGGCGAAGCCCGACCAGGCATCGTCATAGTCCGCCTGACAAAGCGGTGTTCCCGCCGCCCACCGCGTTGGCCGGATGACGTGACGCGTCTCGAACATGAACGCCATCGTACCCTCGATCCTGTGCGGCGCGAGATCGGCGGCGACCGCCTTGTCGTAGCTCGCGCGATCGGGGCCGTGGCCGTTCATCTGGTTGTGCAGCGAGGCGCCGCCGGGCGCGAACCCGCCTTCCTTGGCGTCGTACGCGCCCTCGATCAGCCCCATATACTCGCTCATCACGTTGCGGTGGAACCAGGGCGGGCGGAATGTACCCTCGGCGACCATCCAGCGCGGCGGGAAGATCACGAAATCGATGTTGGCGGTGCCGGGCGTGTCGCTGGGCGAGGTCAGCACGGTGAAAATCGAGGGATCGGGATGGTCGAAGCTAACCGTGTTGATCGTGTTGAAGCGGCGCAGATCGTAGCGGCAGGGCGCGAGGTTGCCGTGCCAGGCGACGACATTGAGCGGGCTGTGGTTGAGCGTGACCGTCCACAGACTGCCCTGGAATTTCTGGATGACCTCGGTGGGTTCGTCGATGTCCTCATAGGCGGCGACCGGGGTCTCGAAGTCGCGCGGGTTGGCGAGGCCGTTGGCGCCGATCGGGCCGAGATCGGGCAGCCGCAGCAGCGCGCCGTAATTCTCGCAGACATAGCCGCGCGCCGCGCCGTCATGCAGCTCGACACGGAAGCGGACGCCGCGCGGGATCAGCGCGAGCTGGAGCGGCGCGACGTCGATGATGCCGAATTCGGTGACGAGGCGGAGCGCGCCCTGCTGGGGCACGATCAGCAGTTCGCCGTCGGCCGAGAAGAAGACGCGGTGCGCCATCGAGCGGGTCGCAGCGTACATATGGACCGCGCAGCCGGTGCCGGTCGCAACGTCCCCATTGCCGCCGTAGGTGACCAGCCCGTCGACGAAATCGATCGCGGTGTCGGGGATCGGCAGCGGATCCCAACGCAGGCGATTGGGGGAGGGCGGCACCTCGTCGAAGGGCGCCGAGCGGATCAGCGTGTCGCTGGCATAGCGTTCGAAGGCGCCGTGATTGGCGGTCGGGCGCAGGCGGTAGAGCCACGACCGGCGGTTCTCCGCGCGCGGCGCGGTGAAGGCGGTGCCGGACAGCTGCTCGGCATAGAGGCCGAAGGGGACATGCTGCGGCGAATTGCGGCCGACGGGGAGCGCGCCGGCGACGGCTTCGCTGGCGAAGTGGTTGGCGAAGCCGGAGAGATAATCGACCATCGTTCAGATCCCGTTCGTCCCGAGCGAAGTCGAGGGACGTGCTTCAGACGCCGCGCCGGCGGCCCGTACCCCGACGTCGCTCGGAACGAACGGTTTTTCTCACGCGTCCACCGTGATCACGCCACGGCGGATCTGGTCAAGCTCGATGCTCTCGTAGAGCGCCTGGAAATTGCCGTTGCCGAAGCCCTCATTGCCCTTGCGCTGGATGATCTCGAAGAAGATCGGCCCGAACAGATTCTCGGTGAAGATCTGCAGCAGCAGGCCCTCGTCGCCGACATCGCCGTCGATCAGGATGCGGTTCTTCCGCAGCCGCTCGAGGTCCTCGCCGTGGCCGGGCACGCGCTTGTCGACGAGTTCGTAATAGGTCTCGATCGTGTCCTGCAGGCGGACTCCGCGCGCGCGCAATTTCTCGACGGTCGCGAAGATGTCGTCGGTGGTCAGCGCGAGATGCTGGATGCCCTCGCCATTATAGTCGCGCAGGAACTCCTCGATCTGGCTCTTGTCGTCCTGGCTCTCGTTCAGCGGGATGCGGATCGCCTTGTCGGGGGCGATCATCGCCTGGCTGAACAGCCCGGTCGCCTTGCCCTTGATGTCGAAATATTTCTGCTCCTCGAAGCCGAAGAGCTTGGCGTAGAACTCGCTCCACACGCGCATCTGGCCGCGATTGACGTTGTGGGTGAGGTGATCGAGCAGATCGAGCCCGACATTGTTTTCCGCCGCCGCCTGCTCCCAGCCGGGCACTGCGCGCCATTCGCCGAACGGGTCGGTGTCGACGAGATAGAGCAGCGAGCCGCCGATCCCCTCGATCGCATGGGAGCCCGGCAACGCGCTGTCTGCGGTGTCGACACCGGTCGCGCCGCGCTCGAGTGCCGCTTTATAGGCTACGGAAGCGTCGGCGACGCGGAACGCCATGCCGTTGGCGGACGGCCCGTGCGCGGCGCGGAAGGTCGCGGCCTGGCCGGCCCCCGCGTTGAGGATGAACGCGATGCGGCCCTGGCGGTAGAGCGTCAGCCCGCGTTCGGCGACGCGCGCCGCAGCGACGAAGCCGAGCTGCTCGAACTGCGCGGCCATTGCGGCGGGATCGGGCGAGGTGAACTCGCAGAAGGCGAAGCCGTCCAGGCCCAGTGGGTTGTGGGGCGGGTTGGTATCGTCCTGCGGCATGGCGAAGCTCCTTCGATGCGGTAACGAATGTTACTATATCGACCGCCTGGTGTCAAAGCGCCTCGACGCTCTCGGCCGCCTCCTCGGTCCGGCGCTCCGCCGACGCGGCAGGCGCCTTGCCGCTGATTTCTGCACCGGCATCGATCGCGAAGCGCAGGTTCCAGATCGTCGCCAGCGCGGAGATCGCGGTGACGATCCAGAAAGCGGCGGTGAAGTCGATCATCCGCGGCTTGGCGACGTGGTGCACGACCATCGACAGATGCAGCGCGCTCGCCGCGATGCAGATGCCGAGCGAGAGCATCAATTGCTGGACGGTCGAGTAGAAGCTGGTCGCCGCCGACATATGCCGCTTGTCGATGCCGTCATAGGCGATCGCATTGTAGGCGGTGAACTGCATCGAGAAGACGAAGCCGCACACGGTCAGCACCGCGACGATCGCGGGCAGCGGCCAATCGGGACGGAACAGGCCGACCACCGCATAGCCGGCCGCGCCGAGGATTCCCGCCCAGATCATCGCGGTCCGGAAGCCGACGCGGCGGAGCAGGCGGGGTGCCACGCCCTTCATCAGCAGCGATCCGATCGCGGGGCCGACGGTGATCGTCCCGCTCTGCGCGGCGCTCAGGCCGAAGCCGAGCTGCATCATCAGCGGCAGCAGGAAGGGCAGCGAGCCCTGCGTGATCCGGGTCAGCGATCCCGCGATCATCGAAAGCCGGAAATTGGCGTCGCGCAGCAGCGCCAGATCGATGATCGGGTCGGCCCTTCGGCGTGCGTGGCGAACGTAGAGCGTGCCCGCGCCCGCGCCGATCGCGATCAGCGCCACCGCGAGCCCGCCGCCACCCGGCCGGCTGGTCATCTCGAAACCGAACAGCAGGCAGCCGAGCGAGATGCCGCTCAGCACGAAGCCGATCGGATCGAACGGGTGCGGATGCGCCTCGCGGAAATTGACGATGAAACGGCCGACGAGAACGAACCCCAGCACGCCCACCGGCAGATTGATGTAGAAGATCCAGCGCCAGTCGAGATAGGTGACGATATAGCCGCCCAGCGGCGGGCCCAATATGGGCCCGATCAGCGCGGGCATGATCAGCCACGACATCGCCGAGACCATGTCCTTCTTCGCGACCGAGCGCAGCAGCACGAGCCGCCCGACCGGGATCATCATCGCGCCGCCGATTCCCTGCACGAAGCGCGCCGCGACGATCCATTCGAGCGTCGGCGCCTGCGCGCTGACCAGCGACCCGCCCATGAACAGCGCGATCGCCGCCTGGAACACGGTGCGCGATCCGAACTTGTCCGCCATCGATCCCGAGGCGGGGATGAAGATCGCCAGCGCGAGCAGATAGGAGGTGAGCGCGATGCTCATCGCCGGCGCGCGCACGCCGAAATCGCGCGCCATCGTCGGCAGCGCGGTCGCGAGCACGGTGGCGTCGAGATTCTCCATCAGTAGAGCGCAGGCGATAATCAGCGCGACGATGCGGTAATTGGGGCCCGAGCCCTCCGGCCCCTCGTCGCGCACCTTGGCCATCGATCCGGTCGCCGGCACGATGCCGTCGCGCACTTCGGCGTTGACCGAGGCGAGCCCGCGCCGGCGGGGCCTCAGCATGGGCGGCCAGGCAGGCGGGAGGAGAAGGGCATCGACATCGTCAGGCTTTCTTGGCGGACGGCGTCCTCTCGAAAGGTGGCATGTCTTCGCGCATGCTCGCCGGGATGGCTGGCAGATAGGCATGGATGTCTGCTTTGGGAACCACATGCGTGACGATAGCGGCGTTGCAGGCTTGACATACCGCCGTATCTGAATGCCGGTACGGGCCGCGCGTAGTTTCAGCGGGACCATCATGCACGAAGACGATCTGCCTTCTCCCGCCGGCCATGGCGTCGAACATTCCGGGCCGGCGTCTGCGCAGTGGATCGACGAGGAACCGCGCCGTTTCGGCGGACGCGCCAAGCTGTTGTCGTGGATCGGCGCGATCGTCGGCCTGCTGCTGCTCGTGCTGCTCGCGGTCTGGCTGTCGCACAATGCCGCGTCGTCGAGCGGCGGCGGGCAGGGTGGCGGTCGTCACAAAGGTGGTGGCGGCGGTGGCGGCGGTCGTGGCGGCGGCGGTCCGGGCGGCGCGAACCAGCCGACGACGGTCGGCACCGCCAAGGCCGCGACCGCGGACCTGCCGATCACCGCCGAGGCGCTCGGCAGCGTGACTCCCGCCGCGACCGTCACCGTGATCCCACAGGTTTCGGGCACGATCACGCAGATCGCGTTTCGCGAGGGCCAGATCGTCCGCAAGGGCCAGACGATCGCGGTGATCGATCCGCGCCCCTACCGCGCGCTGCTGCTCCAGGCGCAAGGCGCATTGATGCGCGACAAGGCGCAGCTCGAGAATGCCCGCGTCCAGCTGCAGCGCTACGACCTGCTGCTGACGCAGGATTCGATCGCGCGGCAGGATCGGGACACGCAGGCCGCGCTCGTCCATCAGCTGCAGGGCACGATCGCGGTCGATCAGGGGCAGGTGCAGACCGCGCAGATCAATCTGGGCTACACCAACATCGTCTCGCCGGTGGCGGGCCGCATCGGCCTGCGCGTCGTCGATATCGGCAACTACATCGGTGCGGGCACGGCGACCGGCGTCGCGGTGGTGACGACGCTGCAGCCGATCGACGTCGAATTCGCGATCCCGCAGCAGCAGGCCCCCGCGATCCAGAAGCGCATCGCGCAGGGCGCGAACATCCCCGCGATCGCGCTCGACAGCACGCGCACCACCACGCTCGATACCGGCCGCTTCTCGACGCTCGACAACAAGGTCGATCCGACGACGGGGACGATCAAGGGCAAGGCGCGCTTCGGCAACGGCAATTTCCAGCTCTTCCCCAGCCAGTTCGTCAACGTCCGCCTCACCGTCGACACCGTCGCGAACGCGATCACGGTGACGCCATCGGCGGTGCGTTCGGGCCCCGACGGCAGCTTCGTGTGGCTGCTCAAGCCCGATCGCTCGGTGACCGAGCGCAAGGTCGCGACCGGCGTGCAGACCGCCGACAAGGTGCAGATCACCAGCGGACTCGCGGTCGGCGAGACCGTCGTCACCGACGGCGGCGACCGGCTGACCGAGGGCGCCAAGGTCTCGCTGCCCGGCGACAAGCCGGCGGCCGGCACCGGCAAGGGCGGCAAGCACCATCGCAGCGGCGGGGCCGGCTGACCGCCGCCACCATGGGCCCCTCGCGCATCTTCATCCTGCGGCCGGTCGCCACCGCGCTGTTCATGGTCGCCATCGTGCTGGCGGGGCTGGTGGGATTCCACTTCCTCTCGCTGTCCGCACTGCCCGAGGTCGACTATCCGACGATCCAGGTCACCACCCTCTATCCGGGCGGCAGCCCGGAGGTGATGAGCCAGACCGTGACCGCGCCGCTCGAACGCCAGTTCGGCGAGATGCCGGGGCTGTCGCGGATGGCCTCGACCAGCTCGTCGGGTGCGTCGATCATCACGCTGCAATTCGGCCTGTCGTCGAGCCTCGACGTCGCCGAGCAGGAGGTGCAGGCGGCGATCAACGCCTCGACGGCGCTGCTGCCCGCCGACCTTCCCGCGCCGCCGGTCTACGCCAAGATCAATCCGGCCGACGCGCCGGTGCTGACCATCGCGATCAGCTCGAAGACGATCCCGCTCACCCAGGTGCAATCGATCGTCGACACGCGGCTGGCGCAGAAGATCAGCCAGATCTCGGGCGTCGGCCTGGTCACGCTGGCGGGCGGGCAGAAGCCCGCGATGCGGATCCGCGCCGACACGCAGGCGCTGTCGAGCTACGGCCTGTCGCTGGCGCAGCTGCGCACCGCGATCGACAATGCCAACGCCAATTCGGCCAAGGGCAGTTTCGACGGCCCCAACCGGGCCTATCAGATCAATGCCAACGACCAGCTCGAGACGGTCGACGATTATAAAAATCTGATCATCGCCTATCAGAACAGCGCACCGGTGCGATTGTCCGACGTCGCGCAGGTGGTCGAGGGTGCGGAGAATGCCCGGCTGGGGGCGCTCGCCAACCGGACCGCGGCGATCGTGCTCAACGTCCAGCGCCAGCCCGGCGCCAACGTCATCCAGACCGTCGATTCGATCAAGACGCAGCTGCCCGAGCTGCTGAAAAGCTTGCCCGCAGGCCTCCATGCCGAGGTGCTGTCCGATCGCACCACCGGCATCCGCGCCTCGGTGCAGGACGTCGAGTTCGAGCTCGTGCTTGCGGTCGCGCTGGTCGTGCTGGTGATCTTCTTCTTCCTCCATTCGGCGCGCGCGACGCTGGTGGCGGGGATGGCAGTGCCGATCAGCCTCGTTGGCACGTTCGGCGTGATGTATCTGCTCAACTACAGCCTCGATAACCTCTCGCTGATGGCGCTGACGATCGCCACCGGCTTCGTCGTCGACGACGCGATCGTGATGATCGAGAACATCCAGCGCCATATCGAGGAGGGCATGGCGCCGTTCGAGGCGGCGCTGAAGGGCGCGGGCGAGATCGGGTTCACGATCATCTCGCTCACCGTCTCGCTGATCGCGGTGCTGATCCCGCTGCTGTTCATGGGCGACATCGTCGGTCGGCTGTTCCGCGAGTTCGCGGTAACGCTCGCGGTGACGATCCTGATTTCGGCGGTGGTGTCGCTGACGCTGACGCCGATGCTCTCTGCGCGCTGGCTGAAACGCCCCGAGGACGAAAAGCCGAGCCGAGTCGCGCGACGATCGGCGGCCATGTTCTCCAGGCTCGAGCATCATTACGAGCGCGGGCTCGATTTCGTGCTGGCGCGCCGCACCGCGACGCTGATCGTCGCGATCCTGACGCTGGTCGTGACGGTGCTGCTCTACCTCGTCATCCCCAAGGGGCTGTTCCCGACGCAGGACACCGGCCAGCTCGAAGCGCGGATCGTCGCCTCGACCAGCGTCTCCTACGACCGGATGGCGGCATTGCAGGCGCAGGCGGCGAAGGTCGTGCTGCAGGATGCCGACGTCGATTCGCTGTCGTCGTTCGTCGGCGTCGACGGATCGAACAACGCGTCGCTCAATTCGGGCACGATGCTGATCAACCTCAAGACCAGCCACGCCGCGCAAGCCAAGATCATGACTCGGCTCAAGCGCGCGGTCGATCACATCGCCGGGCTGCAGCTCTATCTCCAGCCGACGCAGGATCTGACGATCGACGCCGAAGGGGGGCCCACGCAATATCGCTTCTCGGTCGAGGGATCGAACACCGCCGACGTCAACGGCGAGGCGCAGCGCATCGCCGCCGCGCTGCAATCGGTCTCGAAGGTTGCCAACGTCACCACCGATGCCGGAGCGCAGGGCGCTTCCGCAAATATCGCGATCGACCGCGACGCCGCCGCTCGCCTCAGCATCACCGCGTCGAGCGTCGACGACACGCTATATTCGGCGTTCGGCCAGCGCATCGTCTCGACGATCTTCACCGAGACCACGCAGTACCGCGTGATCCTCGAGGCCGCGCCAGGCCTCCTCACCGATCCGCAGTCGCTGGGACTTCTGCATCTGCCGGCATCGGGCGGCGCGACGCCGCTGTCGACGGTGGCGACGATCACCGAGGGCAAGTCGCCGCTCGCGATCACGCATGTCGCCCAATTCCCCGCGGCGACGATCGGCTTCGACACCGCGCCCGGCGTCTCGCTCGGCACCGCGGTCAAGGCGGTGCAGGCCAAGGTCGATGCGCTGCATCTCAAGCGCGGCGTAACGATCAGCTTCCTGGGCGCGGCGGGTGCCTTCTCGAGTTCGCTGGACAACCAGCTCTGGCTGATCCTCGCCGCCGTGGTGTGCGTCTACATCGTGCTCGGCGTGCTGTACGAAAGCTTCATCCACCCGGTGACGATCCTGTCGACCTTGCCCTCGGCGGCGGTCGGCGCGCTGTTCGCGCTGTGGATCACGGGACATGATCTCGACATCATCGGGATCATCGGGATCGTGCTGCTGATCGGCATCGTCAAGAAGAACGCGATCATGATGATCGACTTCGCGATCGCCGCCGAACGCGACGAGGGGCTGCCGCCGGTCGAGGCGATCCGCCAAGCCGCGGTGCTGCGCTTCCGCCCGATCCTGATGACGACGCTGGCTGCGTTGTTCGCCGCGGTGCCGCTGATGGTCGGCACGGGCGAGGGCGCGGAGCTGCGCCGGCCGTTGGGCATCGCGATCTTCGGCGGACTGCTGGTCAGCCAGTTGCTAACCATGTTCACGACGCCGATCGTCTATCTCTGGTTCGACCGCGCGCAACAGCGCTTTGCCAAGCGCGGCTGGGGCGCGGGGGCGCCGCCCGCCTTGGGGCCGGAAGCCGAGGCATGAACCTCTCGGCGCCCTTCATCCGGCGGCCGATCGCCACGCTGCTGCTGACGATCGGGCTCGCGCTTTCGGGGATCGGCGGCTTCCTGTCGTTGCCCGTGGCGCCGCTGCCGCAAGTCGATTTCCCGACGATCAGCGTCACCGGCACGCTCGCCGGCGCCAGCCCCGACGTCATGGCGCAGAGCGTCGCGACGCCGCTCGAACGCCGGCTCGCGACGATCTCCGGCGTCACCGAGATGAGCTCGCAGAGCACGCTCGCGTCGACGCGGATCACGCTCCAGTTCGATCTTTCGAAGGATATCGACGGCGCCGCGCGCGAGGTGCAGGCGGCGATCAACGCCAGCCGCGTCGACCTGCCCGCGACGCTCAAGCAGAACCCGACCTACCGCAAGATGAACCCGGCGAGCCAGCCGGTGATCACGCTGGCGCTCACCTCCGACACCAAGACGGCGGGGCAGATCTACGATGCCGTCTCGAACATCGTGCAGCAGCACATCTCGCAGATCGAGGGTGTCGGCGATGTCGAGGTCGGCGGCGGATCGCTGCCCGCAGTGCGCGTCCAGGTCGATCCCTACCGGGTCAACAGCTACGGCATCGCGATGGAAGACGTGCGCGCCGCGATCGAGGCCGCCAACGCCAATCGCCCCAAGGGCCTGCTGCAGGGCGCCGACGGCCGCAGCTGGCAGATCTACACCAACGCCGCGGGCCGCACCGCGATCGACTATCGTCCGCTTGTGATCGCGTGGCGCAACAACGCCGCGGTGCGGCTGGGCGACATCGCCGAGGTGACCGACAGCGTCGCCGACACGCGCACGCTCGGGCTCTACAACGGCAAGCGCGCGATCATCGTCAACATCACGCAGCAGCCCGGCGCCAACCTGATCAAGATGGCCAACGCGATCCGCGCCGAACTGCCGGCGCTCGCAGCGCAGGTGCCGGCCGACGTCAAGATCGAGGTCGCGGTCGATCGCACGAGCTCGATCCGCGCGTCGATCAAGGAGATCGAGATCACCGTGCTGATCGCGGTGATCCTCGTCGTGATCGTCGTCTTCGCCTTCCTGCGCGACGTACGCGCGACGATGATCCCCGCGGTCGCGACGATCGTCTCGCTGCTCGGCACGTTCGGCGTGATGTACATGCTGGGGTTCAGCCTCAACAACCTGTCGCTGATGGCGATCACGGTAGCGACCGGCTTCGTGGTGGACGACGCGATCGTCGTGCTCGAGAATACGACGCGGCATCTCGAGCAGGGGATGGGGCGGCTGGAGGCGGCGCTGCTCGGCGCGTCCGAGGTCGGCTTCACGGTGCTGTCGATCAGCATCAGCCTCGTCGCGGTGTTCATCCCGCTATTGTTCATGGGCGGGATCATCGGGCGGCTGTTCCGCGAGTTCGCGGTGACGCTCTCGGTCGCGGTGATGATCAGCCTCGTGCTGTCGCTGACGCTGACACCGATGCTGTGCGCCTGGTTCCTGAAACCCACCGTACCCGAGGCCGAGCGCCGCCCCGGCCGCGTCTCGCGACTGCTCGAACGCGGCTACATGCGCGCCGAACGGACCTATGCCGCCTCGCTCGACTGGGCGCTGGCGATGAAGCCGCTCGTGCTGCTGCTGCTCGTCGCGGTGATCGGCCTCACCGTCTATCTGTACATCGTCGTGCCCAAGGGCTTCTTCCCGCAGCAGGAAAGCCCTCTGATCATGGCGGGCGTGCGCGCCGACGAGAGCGTCTCCTTCCAGTCGATGCAGCGCAAGCTCCAGCAGATCATCGACATCGTCCACAAGGAGCGCGCGGTGCAGAGCGTCGTCGGCTTCACCGGCGGCAGCCGCGCGGGCGGGGCGTTCATCTTCATGTCGCTCAAACCCGTCGACCAGCGCCACGGCCTGACCAGCACCGACGTCATCACCCGGCTGCAGAGAAAGCTCCAGCCGGTCAGCGGCATCCGCATGTTCCTGTCGCCGCTGCAGGATCTGCGCGTCGGCGGGCGCCAGTCGAACGGCACCTATCAATATACGCTGGTGGCGGACAGCAACGCCAATCTCAAGACCTGGTCGCAGAAGCTGACCGATGCGCTCAACGCCAACCCCAAGCTCAAGAATGTCGACAGCGATCTCGCCGAAAACGGCGTCGAGAGCATGTTGACGATCGACCGCGACGCCGCCTCGCGCGTCGGCATCTCGCCGCTCGACGTCGACAATGCGCTGTACGACGCGTTCGGCCAGCGCAGCGTCGCGACGATCTATGAGGACATCAACCAATATAGCGTGATCATGGGCTGGCGGACCGATGCCACCACCGGCCCGGAGAATCTGCCCGACATCCGGATCCCGGCCAATGCCGTCGCCAGCGACGCGCTGGCCGCGGCGGCGAGCGGCAGCGTCACCGCGGTGTCCGGGTCGACGACCGCGAACGCGAGCGGCGGTTCGTCGGCGACGGCGACCACCGGCACCAGCACCAAGGCGGTGCCGACCAACCCGGCGCTGCGCGATCCCTCGACCGGCTCCGCGCTCAGCACCACGGCGGAAGCGATGGTGCCCTTGTCGGTGATCTCACATCTCGCGCAGGCGCCGACCGCGGCGACCGTCAACCATGACGGCACCGAGGTCTCCGCCACCGTCTCCTTCGATCTCGCGCCCGGCACCTCGCTGTCGCAGGCCAAGACGATCATCGACCAAACCGAAGCGCAGATCGCGATGCCGACTACGGTGCACGGCAAATTCTCCGGCACCGCCGCGAGCTACCAGGCATCGCAGGGCCAGCAGCCGCTGCTCATCCTCGCCGCGCTGGTGACGATCTACATCGTACTCGGCATGCTCTACGAGAGCCTGATCCATCCGCTGACCGTGCTGTCGACCTTGCCGGCGGCGGGTGTCGGCGCGGTGCTGGCGCTGATGATCTTCGGCATGGATTTCTCGATCATCGCGCTGATCGGCGTCTTCCTGCTGCTCGGCATCGTCAAGAAGAACGCGATCCTGATCATCGACTTCGCGATCCACGCGCAGCGCAGCCGCGGCATATCCGCGCAGGCGGCGGCGCGCGAGGCGAGCCTGCTGCGCTTCCGCCCGATCCTGATGACGACGATCGCCGCCGCGCTCGGCGCGCTGCCGCTCGCGATCGGTTTCGGCGAGGGCGCGGAACTTCGCCGGCCGCTCGGCGTCGCGATCATCGGCGGGCTGATCGCCAGCCAGCTGCTCACGCTCATCACCACCCCCGTCGTCTATGTCTGCCTCGATCGCCTCGCCAACCGCAGGCGCAACCGACGCGGACCCCAGCCCCGTTTGCGCGAGTTGCCCGCATGACCAGATTTTCCCGCGCTCTGCCGCTTTTCGCCGTGCTCGGCGGCTGTTCGTTCGCGCCGCATTACCAGCGGCCGGCGATGGCGATCTCGCAGACGTGGAAGACCGCGCCGGGCTGGCAGCAGGCGGCGCCTGCCGACGGCGTCGATCGCGGCGCGTGGTGGCAGGCCTTCTCGGAGCCTACGCTCGACGACCTGATGATCCGCGCCGACGCGCTCAATCAGACGCTGGCCCAGGCGGCGGCGACCTACCGCCAGGCGCACGCGACGACGCGCGAGGCGCGCGCCAGCCTGTTCCCGACGGTCGGCGCCAACGGATCGGTGACGCACACGCACACCGGCGGATCGCAGACCATCGTCACTGGCGGCGTCGCGACCAGCGGCGGCACGTCCTCGGGCGGCAGCAGCTCGAACAACTACAGCGTCAGCCTCGATGCGAGCTGGACGCCCGATCTGTTCGGCAGCATCTCCAATACCGTCGCCAACGACCGGCTGACCGAGCAGGCGCGTCTCGCCGATCTCGCCTCGGCGCGGCTGGCGCTGCACGGCGAGCTCGCGACCGACTATCTGTCGCTGCGCGCCGCCGATGCGCAGATCGCCAGCCTCGCCGCGACCGTCGCGGCCTATCAGCGCTCGCTCACCATCGCGACCAACCGCTACAATGCAGGCATCGGCATCCACAGCGACGTCTATCAAGGCCAGTCGCAGCTCGCCTCAGCGCAGTCCGATCTCGAGGGCGAGCGCCGGACGCGCGCGCAGTTCGAGGATGCGATCGCGGTGCTGGTCGGCGAGTCGGCGGCCGCCTTCCAGCTCCCCGTCGTGCCGGGCTGGTCGCCGGTTACGCCCGCCGTCCCGCTCGATCTTCCCTCGACGCTGCTCGAGCGTCGGCCCGACATCGCCTCCGCCGAGCGCGCCGTGGCGGCGGCGAACGCCGAGATCGGGGTCGCCAAGGCGGCGTTCTTCCCGACCGTGGGCCTGTCGGCGAGCGGCGGCTTCAACAACGGTTCGCTCGCGGGGCTGTTCACCTCGGCAGCGTCGCTCTGGTCGCTGGGCTCGACCGTCGCGGAGACGATCCTTGATTTCGGCGCGCGCAGCGCCCGCGTCGCGCAGACCCGCGCCGCCTACGACGCCGCCGTGGCCAATTACCGGCAGGTGACGTTGGTCGCGTTCCAGGACGTGCAGGACGAACTCGTCGCGTCGCAGATTCTCGCACGGCAGGAGACGCTGCTGCGTGCCGCGTCGGTCGCCGCGGACAAGAGCGAGGTGTCGCTCCGCAACCAGTATCGCTCCGGCATCGTCGTCTACACCGACGTCGTGACCGCGCAGGCGACTGCGCTCGCGGCGCGGCGTGCCCTGATCCAGGCGCAGGTCGATCGCCAGAACGCCGCGGTGGCGCTGATCCAGGCGCTCGGCGGCGGCTGGCGGGCGGCGGACCTCACCAACGGCGCGGAGGCCGCGCGCGCCGCGGCGGTGAAGGTGTCGCAACAGCCCTGACCCGTGGTAGCCTCGCCCCAATGCTCAAGCTCAAGGCGCAACTCCTCTGCGGCGACGAGATCGCGATCGGCCCCGGCAAGGCCGACCTGCTCGACGCGATCGCGCTACACGGCTCGATCTCGGCGGCGGGCCGCGCGCTGGGGATGAGCTACCGGCGCGCGTGGCTGCTCGTCGACACGATGAACCGCTGCTGGGCGGACCCACTCGTCGAGACCGCGGCGGGCGGCGCCAAGGGCGGCGGCGCACGGGTGACCGAGATGGGGCAGGCGGTGCTCGCGGGCTATCGGCGGCTCGAGGCGGCGATGGCGGAGGCCGGAGCGGCCGAGCGGAAGAGGCTCGAGCGGCGCGTGAGGCCGATGCCGCTTCCGGCGAAGGGGTGACGCCGGAACCGGCCGCCTCTTCTTCCCCGTCGTTGCGAGCGAAGCGAAGCAATCCAGGGCTTCGGGCGCCGGACTGGATTGCTTCGTCGCTTCGCTTCTCGCGACGACGGTGACGTATCAGGGTTGCCCGGGCTTCCACGCATAGCCGTCGCCCGCCTTCACCACCTTGCCCACCCCCGGAAACGGGAAATGCGGCGCGAACACGCTTTCGCCGCTTGCCGCCAACTTCGCGAGTTCGGCGCGGCGCTGCGCGATGCCTTGTGCCGCGTCCGTATCGTAGCCGATCGTCCAGCCGGGTTCGGCGAGCGACACGATCGAACTGTGCGCGGTGTCGCCGATGTCGATCAGGCGGTGACCCTGCGAGGCGATATCGTAGCCGCTATGGCCCGGCGTATGCCCGGGAAGCGCGACCGATCGGATGCCCGGCACGACCTCGGCGCCCGGCGCGAACGGACGGACGTGCGCCGTGATCGCCGCGACCATCTTGGCGGCGGCGGGATGCGAGCGCATGAACGCCCATTCGGCGTTCGACAGCCTGATCGTCGCGTTGGGGAAGGCGAGCGCGCCGTCGGCGGCAAGCAGCCCGCCGACATGATCGCCGTGCGAATGCGTGATCAGGATGTCTGTCACCGCGGCGGGCGCGACGCGCGCGGCGGCGAGGCTGGCGGGCAGCACGCCGCCGACGTTCGGGCCGAGCCCGGTGTCGATCAACACGATCCGCCCCGGCGTCTTCACCAGCAGCGCATCGACGCCGAGCTTGATCGTGTCGGTCGGCGCGCCTGCCGCTTGCAGCACCTTGCCGACCGCGGCCAGATCGACGTTCTTGCCGAACACGCTGCCGTCGTTGGGCACGACGTTGAGCATGTCGCGCAACGCGACGACGGTAAACGCGCCGAGCTTGAACGACTGCGCGGCGGGCGGCGTCGGCGCAGGTTTCGCGCCGCACGCGACGGGGACCGTGCCGAGAAGCAGGCCGAGCGCCGCGTCCCGGAAAAAACTGCTGCGCATCATCCTGCTCCCGTCATCGTCGTTGCCGCCAGCGCTACTCGTTTCCGAGGATGCCGCCAAGCAGTCCGCCGAGCACCGCACCCGTCGCGCCGCCGCCGACCATCTGCCCGATGCTCGCGCCAGTGCGCGGCGCGTCGTCGGAGGGGAGGTGGCGCGCAATCTCCTCCGCCAGGTTTATGATCGGCATTGATTGCAGCCAGATGCGGCCCGGCCCGGTCAGCGTCGCGAGGAACAGGCCTTCCCCGCCGAACAGGATGTTGCGGAAGCCGCTCACCATCTGGATGTCGGTCGAGACGCTCGGCTCCTGGATGCCGATATGGCCGGCGTGGACGCGCAGCCGCTCGCCCGACGCCAGCGACTTTTCGATCACCTCGCCGGACAGATCGAGGAACACCGTGCCCGGCCCGGTGACGCGCTGGAGGATGAAGCCCTCGCCCGCGAACACGCCCGCGCCCAGACGCTGCTGCAGCGCAATGTCGAGCGTCACGGTGGATTCGGCGCAGAGGAACGTCTCCTTGCGGCAGATCAGCGATTCGCCCGATCGGAGCGCCATCGCGAGGATCTTGCCGGGGAAGCGCGGCGCGAACGCGACCTCGCCGCCGCGATCGGCGGTATAGTCGGTGATGAACAGGCTGCCGCCGCCGACCGCGCGCTTGAGCCCCGCGAACAGCCCGCCGCCGGTGTGCGTCGCCATGTCGATGCCGTCGGTCATCCACGCCATCGCGTGCGTCTGGCTGTAGACGCGCTCGCCGCGGTCGAGCGTGATCGAAACGGTCTGCATCGTCGTACCGGAGATGTCGTAGCGCATGGGGTTGCCTCCTCGTTCGCGGGATGATGATAGCCGGTCCGCAGTGCGATCGAAATGGCTTGCTCGGGCAGAGGCGGAACGGCGAAAGGACAAGTCATGAAACGGATATCCCTCGCGGCGATCGCCGCGGTCGCGCTGGTATCGGCGTCGCCGCCGAAGCCCACACTGGTCCGCATCGAGACGACCGACGGCGCGATCACCGTCGCGCTCGACAGGCGCGCGCCGATCACCGGTGCCAATTTCCTCGCCTATGTCGACCAGCATCGCCTCGACGGCACCGCCTTCTACCGCGCGGTGCGATCGGGGCACGGCGAGGGGCTGGTGCAGGGCGGCATCTCGAACGACATGACGCGGATGCTCAAACCCGTGAAGCACGAGCCGACCAGCGTCACCGGCATCCACCATGTCGACGGCACGATCTCGATGGCGCGCGACGATCTCGGCACCGCGACCGGCGACTTCTTCTTCGTCGTCGGCGACGGCAAATATCTCGACGCGACGCGCAAGGACCCCGGCTACGCGGCGTTCGGGCATGTCGTGAGCGGGATGCCGCTGGTCCGCCGAATGCTCGCGGCGCCGACCTTCAGGGGCGGCTGGTCGGCGGACACCAAGGGGCAGCAGATCGTCCACCCGATCCGGATCGTCAGCGCGAAGCGCGTGGACTGAACTCCCCTCCCTGAAAGGGAGGGGGGTCGGGGTGGGTCTTGGTCGGGCGATACGGTTACCGTCTTGCGCGAGACGGCCGCATCGCCAAGCCACCACCCACCCCTGACCCCTCCCTCGAGGGAAGGGGAACAAACGCGAGTCAGGCGGCCATCGCTTGCGGAACACGCGCTGGCGTCGCGGTCGACGTCACGATCTCGGGCACCCACAGCCGCTCGACGATCGCGGCGTTGCGCCTCGGCATGCGGACCAGCAGGCGGCTGGCGACGACCAGCAGCCCTGCGATGCCGTAGCTGATCAGCATCGCTTCGGGCGAGAACAGCAGCAGCACCGCGAGCGCGATGCGCAGGTAGAGCGGGTTGAAGCCGAAGTCATGGCCGAGCGCGTGGCAGACGCCGATGAGATTGTCCTTGTGCGCGATCGGGGCGGTTTCTTGGTTCGGCATCGGTCTGCTCCTCGGGCGGCGGGCGTACCCGCTGGATGCAGACTGCGATGCAGGCTCCGTGCCAATTCACGGAAGCCAGGAAACGAGCGCCGATGCGCGCACGGTCGCACAGGGTGTTTGGTGCGGACCGCCAACTAGTGGCGATCCGCGCCGATCGGTCAGACCATGCTCGGCAGCACCTCGTCGCGGCGGATCAGCGCATGGAACAGCGCGGCGCCGAGATGCGCGAGGAAGGTCGCGAACAGCAGCAGCGCGAGCACCGTGTGCGTCGTCCGCAGCACCGCGAACACCGCGGCATCGTGCGGCAGGATCGCGGGTAGATGCAGCGATCCGAACACCACGATCGGATAGCCCGCCGCCGACAGCATGCCCCAGCCGACCAGCGGCAGCGCGAACATCAGCAGGTACAGCACCCAATGCGACGCCTTCGCGGCGATCACCTGCCACCAAGGCAGATCGGCGGGTAGCGGCGGTGGCGGGTTGATAAGCCGGTTGACCAGCCGGATCGCGACCAGCACGAGGATCACGATTCCGATCGACCTGTGGATCGCGACGAGCTCGTGATAGCGGGCCGAGATCGTGCTCACCATGCCGATGCCGATGAACAGCATCGCGAGCACGAGCACCGCCATCGTCCAGTGCAGCAGCCGGCCGAGCAGGTTGAAGCGCTGTGCCGAACGGATCATGATGCGGCTCCCGCGGATTGGCCGGCGACCGCGCTGGGCGCCTTATGCTCGCTCGTGCGCCTGCGGAACGAGACCGAATAGACCGCGGATCGGGCGAAGGGGATCGGATCGTCTGACGGTGCGACGCCCGGCGGCAGCACCAGCGGATCGAAGTTTATGTCCTGGCAATTGCCCGTCGCCTCGCTCTCGACATGGTCGATCGTGAGTTCGCCCATGTCGACCCGCTGCCGGTTCGCGGGCCAGACTTCCGCCGCGCGGTTCGGATCGCCGGGTTGCGCCAGCGTCGCGACCATCCGCCATTTGATCGGCCCCTTGGCGATCCGCGCGAGCAGCTCGTCGAACATATAATTGGCGGGCTTTGCGGCGCGCTCGGCATCGGGCAGCGTCGCGAACGGCTCTTCGGCCTGCATCCACCAGCGCACCAGCCGGCGCGTGCCGTCGGGCGCGACGAAGACGAAGCCATCGACGCTGTTGAAGCTGTCGTTGGCGAAGCCAGAGGCGAGCTTGCGCGCCTTCATCCGCGCCATGAACGCGACGGCCTCGGGATGCGCCGCGAGGAACGCCTGCATCCTGGCGGGATCGGGCTTGCCGGTCGCTGGATCGGGGGTCGAGGCGACGACATTGTCGTAGAACGCCTTGGGGGTGGAGACGTTGAGGCTGGGAATGTCGTTGATCCCCATCCGCCATTCGGGCGCGCCCGCGGGCTGCAGACGCAGCGCCATGCTGCGCACCGCCTCCGACGAATCCTTGGCGAAGGGATCGGGCGCAGCCTCCGCAAACCGTCCGGAAACGGACACCTGCTGTCCGCTGGCGAACACTTGCGCGCTCGATAGCGCGCGGCCCTGCGGCGTACCGACGAAGTGGCCGGCGATGCAGATGCCCTTGGCGTGCGCGCGGCGGAAGCCGGCATGCGCGCCGCCCGCGCTCGCCTCCATCGCATCGGCGAAGCGATTGGCGCCGAGCCGCTGGGGGGTGAGGAAGCCACCGACATAGGCGAAGGCGGCGACCGTGCCGGCCAGCACCGCGCCGATCGCGAGCACCTGCACCGGGTTGCGCTTGAGCAACGTCGCGGTGTCAGTCGTATCGCTCGATGGCGTGTGATCGATGTCGTCTTGAGGCACAGCCGCTCTCCCGAACGATTCGCCGTCCGTAACGAGCCTAGAACGGAATCTTGATCGTGGCCATGACGGCGTTCGACGGATAGCCGCCGACGGTGCGCTGGCTGAACCCGACACCGCCGGTGACGTCGCCGAACAGCGTCCATTCGGCCTTGGGCAAACCGGCGAGGTCGTATCGAGAGTTCGTAGGCGGCAGCCGGTAGCCGTTCGCGTCCTTGCCGCAGACGACGATCTCGTCGGCCCGGGCGTCGCAGGTCGTCGACGCGATCGGATGGAGCAGCGACGTCGTGGCGGCGCCCGGCGGCGGCGATGCGGGCACGCCCGCGCTGGCGACTTGCAGGATGAGCAGAGCGACACGAGACAAGGCTGAACTCCGGCCGGACCGCGCTTGCTTGCCGATCATTGTGGCGGAAGCGCGGCGCCCCGGGCTTGCCTCGGACGGCGCCCGCGCCTAGAGGAGCGCCACTTTTTCCATATCCTCATATTACGGAGCACGCTCGGCCATGACGACCGAACGCACCTTTTCGATCATCAAGCCCGATGCCACGCGTCGCAACCTGACCGGCGCGGTCGTCAAGATGCTCGAGGAGGCCGGCCTGCGCGTCGTCGCCTCCAAGCGCATCCACATGAGCCGCGCGCAGGCCGAAGGCTTCTACGCGGTCCACAAGGAGCGCCCCTTCTTCGGCGAGCTCGTCTCGTTCATGATCTCGGGCCCGGTCGTGGTCCAGGTGCTCGAGGGCGAGAACGCGATGGCGAAGAACCGCGAAGTGATGGGCGCCACCAACCCGGCGAACGCCGAGCCCGGCACGATCCGCAAGGAGCTGGCCGAATCGATCGAGGCGAACACGGTCCACGGTTCGGACAGCCTCGAGAACGCCGCGACCGAGATCGCGTTCTTCTTCACGCCCGAAGAGATCGTCGGCTGATCGGATAAACCCTCTCCCGCTGTGCGGGAGAGGGAGGGCCCCGCTGCCGCAGGCAGTTGGAGGGTGAGGGTCTTCTTCTTCTTTTGCCTCTGTCGTGCCAAGAAGAAGAAGACCCTCACCCAACCCTCTCCCGCGAGCGGGAGAGGACTTCTACTTCGCTTTCACCTTACCCGCCCGCGCTTCCCACAGCGTCGCGAGCCGCGCATCCGCCGCGGCATCGCTCGACGGCGCCTTGCCGATCAGCGACAGCCCGCGCAGTTTGACCGACGCGCCGCGCAGGAAATGCCCCTCCAGCGCATAGCCGACATCGTAGAAGGCGCGCGCCTTCATCGCCTGTCCGCCTGCCAGATAGTCGGTCTCGATCAGCACCGGCACGCGCTCGTCGCCCTGCGTCTCGTCGGGAAGCGCGCGCGTCTTGCGATCCGACTTGAGCGCATCGCCGAACCAGCCAGCCTCTATCCGCGCGTCGCTCGTCGTCGTAACCGGCGACAGCGCGAAGGCGGGCGGGAAGCGCAGCGTCTGCCCCTGGACGACATGGTCCGCGACGACCGGCGTCAACGCCAGCGTCGAGCCGTCGGCATTGGCGCCGGCCTTGAGATAAAAGGGCGCGGGCCTCGTCTCGCGCGCAGCCTCGGCGGCCTTTTCGGAACGCGCGTCGCGGCGATCCTCGTAACCGTTCCAGAAGGTCAGCCCCGAAATCGCCACCGCGGCGATCGCGACAGCCTCGCCCAGCGTGATCCAGCGCAACCGCGACCGGCGCTTGCGTTCGCTCTGCTCGCTCATCGTCCGAATTGCTCCCTGAGGCGCGGTGTCGCGGCGATCGCCCAGCTTTGTTCGATCCGCGCCTCTACCTGATCCCAATCGGTTTCGCCGGTGTCGAGCCGCATCCCGATCCAGCCCGAGGGTGCCAGATAGGCCGGGCGATAGAAGAGGTCGGGATCGATCTCGACCAGCATCGCTTGCTCGTCGGGCCCACTGGTCTTGAGCGCGACCGCGTGGATGCCGCAGCCATGATGGTCGGGCAGATACCAGGCGAACCCGCGGCCTTTCTCGATGAAGAAATGCGGCATGCCGTGCGACAGCTTCTCGGCGGCCCGCGGCTGCGCGAGCGCGATCGATCGCAGCCGGAGCAGCGTCGCCTCGGGGTCGAAGCTCATAACGACCGCACCAGATCGGCGAGTGCCTGAGGGTAGAGGCGATGCTCCTCGACGAGCACGCGCGCGGCGAGCGTGTCGGGCGTGTCGCTCGGCAAGATCGGCACCGCCGCCTGCGCCAGCACCGGTCCCTCGTCGAGGCCCGCCGTCACGAGATGCACCGAACAGCCGCCTTCCGCATCGCCCGCATCGATCGCGCGCTGGTGCGTATGCAGGCCCTTGTAGAGCGGCAGCAGCGAGGGATGGATGTTGATCATGCGGCCGGCCCAGCGCTCGACGAACCCAGGCGACAGGATACGCATGTAGCCGGCGAGCGCGACCGCCTCGACCTCGTGCATGCGCAGTTGGTCATCGACGATCTCGTCGAAATCGGCGCGCGCATAGCCTTTGTGGGCGAGCGCGAAGGTGGCGATGCCCGCGTCGCGGGCGATGGCGAGGCCGCCGGCGGCCTCGACGTTCGAGACGACCAGCGCGATCCGATAGGCGTCCTGCTCGGCGTCGAGCAGCGCTTGGAGGTTGGAGCCTCGGCCGGAGATCAGGACGGCGACTTTTTTCAAGCGTGTTCCCCGGCGGACGCCGGGGCCCAGGCCCGAGGCGTGTAGGATGCGCTGCGGCCGAACATAGGTGGGGCCTGGGCCCCGGCCTTCGCCGGGGGACGGTTGCGCCCGATACGTGCCCCCGCGCACGCGGTGGCCCAGTTCCGAGCTCCGCGGCGCACGCCGCGCCTGCCGACACCTCGGGCCTGGGCCCCCGCCTGCGCGGGGGAACAGGACGGCTTAGCCATGGTGCGTCGCGGACCAGGCGTCGCGCTTGGCCCAGCTCTCGTCGCCGCCCGAGAC
>CAXTVK010000018.1:0-34689 GCA_964247655.1 uncultured Sphingomonadaceae bacterium
GTCACGGCGCTACGCGCCTCGCAATGACGGATGGTCTATGACCGCTTTCGCCCCAGTAGCGGACATGCTCGGCCACATGCATACTGTTGGGATGGAGACTGTCAAAATCCTTGCCCGTGGAGCGTTGCTGACGCTCAATTATGTGTTTGGCGGCATTTACTCTGTCGCTTTGATGATCGCTCTGTTTGTCGGCCCCTACCTTGCGTTGGGCGGTGATGCCGGTCAGCGAAGTGCAAGCGCTATCGCCCTGACGCTCGCCGAGCTTCTGGTGCTACCTGCAGTCGGTATCGTTTGGTTTCTTTACTCAAACAATGTGCGTGGCGAACGCGCTAAAGCTCGAATCTTGCCGCTATTTTGGATGACGGCGATAGCTGTCGTCGCGCGGTTCATCGAGTAGTCCTACGACAGTTTCCTACCAAAGCCAGCCATTCCTTCCCGTCATCCTGACGAAGGTCAGGTTCCAGACACGTGGCGCCCGAAGTAAAAACGTCGCGCGTCTGGACTCCGGACCGAGCCCGGGATGACGAAAAAGAGGGGAGCAACCCCGTGCTTCGCTCCTTGCCGTCAGCGCTGCCCTCCGGCGATAATCGGGGCGACGGACACGAGCCTCTTGATCCCCGCCGTCCGCCCACCATGTCCCGCACGCCCTTGCCCCACCCGAACAAATCTGGAACAGACTGAGCCCTATGCTGACTCATATCTCCGTACGCGGCGCGCGCGAGCACAACCTCAAGGACGTGTCGATCGACCTGCCGCGCGACAAGCTGATCGTGATCACCGGCCTCAGCGGTTCGGGCAAGTCGAGCCTCGCCTTCGACACCATCTATGCCGAGGGGCAGCGCCGCTACGTCGAGAGCCTGTCGGCCTATGCGCGCCAGTTCCTCGAGCTGATGCAGAAGCCCGACGTCGATCATATCGAGGGGCTCTCGCCCGCGATCTCGATCGAGCAGAAGACGACCAGCCGCAACCCGCGCTCGACGGTCGCGACGGTCACCGAGATCTACGATTATATGCGCCTGCTGTGGGCGCGCGTCGGCATCCCCTATTCGCCCGCGACCGGGCTGCCGATCAGCGCGCAGACGGTGAGCCAGATGGTCGACCGGGTGATGACGCTGCCCGAGGGGACGCGCTTCCTGTTGCTCGCCCCCGCGGTGCGCGGGCGCAAGGGCGAGTATCGCAAGGAGCTCGCCGAGTGGCAGAAGATGGGCTTCCAGCGCGTCCGCATCGACGGCACGATCCACGAGATCGAGGAGGCGCCCGCGCTCGACAAGAAGTACAAACACGACATCGAGGTGGTGGTCGACCGGCTCGCGGTGCGCGAGGGGATCGAGACGCGGCTCGCCGAAAGCTTCGAGACCGCGCTCAAGCTGGCCGAGGGGCTGGCGTATGTCGATGTAGTGGGTGAGGCTTCTAGCGGTGCCTCGACTGCGCTCGGCACGAACGGTGAGGGCGATGGTGGAGAACCGTTCGTCCCGAGCGAAGTCGAGGGACCGGCCGTGCGCGCCAAGACCGGAATCAAGGCGCTGGCCCTCCCCGACGGCATCGCCGATCGCATCACCTTCAGCGAGAAATTCGCCTGCCCGGTCTCGGGCTTCACCATCGCCGAGATCGAGCCCCGGCTGTTCTCGTTCAACGCGCCGCAGGGCGCCTGCCCGGCCTGCGACGGGCTGGGCGAAAAGCTGTATTTCGATCCCGCGCTGGTCGTGCCCAACGAGAATCTCTCGATCAAGCAGGGCGCGGTGGTGCCGTGGGCGAAGTCCAACCCGCCCTCGCCTTATTATATGCAGGTGCTCTCGAGCCTCAGCCGCGACGCGAACTTCGATCTCGCCACGCCGTGGAACCAGCTGACCGACGAGCAGCGCGCGCTGATCCTCACCGGCTCGAAGGGCCGCGCGATCACGCTGCGGTTCATGGACGGGCGCAAGAGCTACGAGGTCAAGAAGGCGTTCGAGGGGGTGATCGGCAATCTCGAGCGCCGCATGCTCTCGACCGAGAGCGCGTGGATGCGCGAGGAACTCGCCAAATACCAGTCGTCGCGGCCCTGCGAGGTGTGCGACGGCGCGCGGCTCAAGCCCGAGGCGCGCGCGGTCAAGATCGCCGGCGAGGACATCTCGATGTCGACGCGCAGAGCGGTCGGGCCTGCCTTGAAGTTCTTCAGGGAAATGCCGCAGCACCTCAACGACCAGCAGCGGCAGATCGCCGAGCGCATCCTGAAGGAGATCGTCGAGCGGCTCGGCTTCCTCAACAACGTCGGCCTCGACTATCTCAACCTCGATCGCACCTCGGGCACGCTGTCGGGCGGCGAGAGCCAGCGCATCCGGCTTGCGTCACAGATCGGCAGCGGGCTGTCGGGCGTGCTCTACGTGCTCGACGAACCCTCGATCGGGCTCCACCAGCGCGACAACGACCGGCTGCTGGTGACGCTGCGCCGCCTGCGCGATCTCGGCAACACGGTGATCGTCGTCGAGCATGACGAGGACGCGATCCGCACCGCCGACTATGTCGTCGACATGGGGCCGGGCGCGGGCGTGCGCGGCGGCGCGGTGGTCGCGCAAGGCACGCTCGACGACATCCTTGCAACCGAGGGCAGCCTCACCGGCGACTATCTCGCCGGCCGCCGGATGGTCGACGTCCCGACCACGCGCCGCCCCGGCAATGGCAAGAAGATCACCGTCAAGGGCGCCACCGCCAACAATCTCAAGGACGTCAGCGCGAGCATCCCGCTCGGCACCTTCACCTGCATCACCGGGGTCAGCGGCTCGGGCAAATCGACCTTCACGATCGACACGCTGTTCGCCTCGGCCAGCCGCACCTTGAACGGCGCGCGCGTGCTCGCCGGTGCGCATGAAAAAATCGAGGGGCTGCAGCATCTCGACAAGGTGATCGACATCGACCAGTCGCCGATCGGCCGCACCCCGCGCAGCAATCCGGCGACCTACACCGGCGCGTTCACGCAGATCCGCGACTGGTTCGCGGGGCTGCCCGAGGCGCAGGCGCGCGGCTACAAGCCCGGCCGGTTCAGCTTCAACGTCAAGGGCGGGCGCTGCGAGGCGTGCACCGGCGACGGGCTCATCAAGATCGAGATGCACTTCCTGCCCGACGTCTACGTCACCTGCGACGTGTGCCACGGCAAGCGCTATAATCGCGAGACGCTCGAGGTGCATTTCAAGGGCAAGTCGATCGCCGACGTGCTCGACATGACCGTCGAGGACGCCGCCGAATTCTTCAAGGCGGTGCCCGGCATCCGCGACAAGATGCTGATGCTGGTCGAGGTGGGGCTGGGCTACGTCAAGGTCGGCCAGCAGGCGACGACGCTGTCGGGCGGCGAGGCGCAGCGCGTCAAGCTCGCCAAGGAATTGTCGCGCCGCGCCACGGGCAACACGCTGTATATCCTCGACGAACCGACGACCGGCCTGCATTTCGAGGATGTCCGCAAGCTGCTCGAAGTGCTCCATGCGCTCGTCGAGCAGGGCAATACGGTGGTGGTGATCGAGCACAATCTCGAGGTGATCAAGACCGCCGACTGGGTGATCGACCTGGGCCCCGAGGGCGGCGACAAGGGCGGCGAGATCGTCGCGGTCGGCACGCCCGAGGCTGTGGTGAAGGTCGAGCGTAGCTATACGGGGCGGTATTTGAAGCCGCTGCTGGGGGCGCGGGCGGTGGTGCCGGTTGCGGCGGCTAAGGTGGTGCGGAAGCGGAAGACTAAGGTGGCGGCGGAGTAGGTCAGTCTTGCTCGTCGTCGTCTTCGGCAGATTGAAAAGCTTTTCCCTGTGTTACACCTAGACCTTCCCGATAAAGGGTAGGTATTTTATAGTTCCCTTTAATATCCTCTAGAAATCCAAGCTCAAGTAGCGGCTTGATTGAGGGGCGAACGTCAGCCCGAGGTACGTCGAGAACTTCGGCAAGAGAGTCCATGTTATGTTCGGCTTTTCCGTCTCGAAAGCGCGCTATAACCGGAGATAGTGCTCCTGCTTCCGCCAGGAGAGTATCATTAACACGGCTTTCACTTAGCTGCGACAAACCTTTTCTCAAAGCATCCGGCTCTATTATTGCGTCTGATGCCATTTCCCTAGGATCACGATCCTCCTTTCTTAGCTGCGCCTCGCGTGAAAATTTGATGAGATCAATCAAATTGCGCGGAGGCTTAACGTCATTGCCGTCCCTGACACGTCTCATCATCCACACCCAAGTCTTAGGCTTACGAAGACCAAAGTCGACTTGATCAGGAAATATTTTGTCAAACATCTCTTTGTCGGTAAGCCCTGCCATATCGAGGTCGGCGACAAAGTCTTTGTTTTCTCTGATCCTGCGAGCAAGCAGGTTGAGAAGATCCTCCTCATCCCAGATTATTTCAAGCTTCTTGGCGTTAATGTGCGTTAGATTGACAAAACCACTAGATGTTATGCGCCGAAATAGATCTCGGCGTAGAAAGAGCTTTAGTTTAATACTATCGAACTCGGTAAGATCGAGATACGTTCTAAGCAGCGCACGAAGTGCAGTGACCTCTACTTCTGCGTGACCTTGAAAGGCCTCGTCCAGGCGATCAAAAGTCACCCATACCCTAACATCGGATTCACCGATTGCCGCTTCTAGAACTGCAAATGCATCTTCGGCAGCAATTTTAAGATCATCAAGTTTCTCGACGCCATCGCCGGAAAACTCAATTTTGGGTGTTATAGCTGGCAAACCAGATTCGGTCAGACCGAATTGAACTTCGGCCGATGTCCAATGTAAAAAGTTAGGAATCTGCGACAATATTTCGCAAAAACCGTCTTTGGGGTGACGCTTGGGGCTTTTAACCCAAGCCCCTTTAGCATCTTGTCTAAATCAGAGCCGATTAATAGAGGATCACTCGCAATGAGCGTATTCCCAACGAGAGATAATATATAGGACTTCCATAGCAAAACGTAGGACGCCTCCGACAGCGCATTTTGCTCCGTAAGCTTCGAGAAAATCGGATTGCCAGATGGATTAAATGCTGGGACAATAAGCACACCATTCAGTTCTGATATCTCGTCGTGCTTCTTGTTGATGAATCTATATATTGCAGTCTTACCGGTTCCTTTATCCCCGGCGATTATATCCACTTTATCTCTTATAAACTCCCGAAAGACATTTGTTTCTACAAAGTAGCTTTCCAAGTCTTCATCAAATTCCGCAACCGAAGTGCCAAGATTCAATTTAGTAAGAAGACTTTTTATCGAGGTCATTATCGGTCTCTTATAGCGCTTACCGTTCAAAGAAACAGTTCTAGCGCGCTACGTCAACCCCCACTGCCTTCCGCAACGCCGCGTTGATTAGTCGCTGATCGCACCCCCGATCAACCAGCCATCCGCGCCCTTCCTCGGCGTGCTCGTGCGACAAGTTCGATCCATACCGGGGCGTGGTCGCTGGTCTTTTCCCAGCCGCGGACGTGCCGGTCGACGGTGGCGGTGCGCAGCCTGGCGGCGGCGGCTTCGTTGAGCAGCAGGTGATCGATGCGCAGCCCGGCGTCGCGCGCATAGGCATTCCGAAAATAATCCCAGAAGGTGTAGATCGTCTCGTCCGGATGCAGCGTTCGCAGCGCGTCGGTCCAGCCCCGATCGAGCAGCCGCGCATAGGCGTGCCGGACCTCGGGGGCGAACAGCGCATCGTCGTGCCAGCGCTCGGGTTTGTAGACGTCGCGCTCGGTCGGCATGACGTTGAAGTCGCCGGCGAGGATGACGGGCGCGTCGACCGCGAACAGCGACGCGGCGTGCTCGATCAGGCGATCGAACCAGGCCAGCTTATAGTCGAATTTCGGCCCGGGCCTGGGATTGCCATTGGGGAGATAGAGCGCGGCGACGAGCATGCCGTCGACCGCGGCCTCGATATATCGGCTCTGGCCCGGATCGGGATCGTCGGGAAGACCGCGGCGCGTCTCGACCGGGGTGCCGACGCGGCTGAGCATCGCGACGCCGTTCCAGCTCTTCTGGCCGTGCCAAATCGCCTCGTATCCCGCGGCCGCGATCGCCGCCTGCGGAAACTTCTCCTGCGGTGCCTTGAGTTCCTGCAGGCAGACGATGTCGGGTTGCGCATCGGCGAGCCAGCGCAGCAGCACGGGCAGCCGGCCGTTGATGCCGTTGACGTTGTAGGTGGCGATCTTCACGCGACATCAATCGTCGCGGCGGATGTCCTGTTCCCCAGTCGGCGGATCGGCGGCGAACACGACGCCCTATTCGCCGAATCTGTTCGTGTCAGGGGCCGCTAGAGCATCGTGCGCTACGTCAGCTCCACCGTTAGCGCAGCTTGCTCGAGGATCGCTTCGCACGCTCGGCAAGACGCCCGAAGCTCATAGCGGACGATGACGATTTCTCCGGGTCGCGGGCGACGACGCTCACTTCTCCAGCCCGGCGTACCAGTCGGCATAGCCGGTGTTGCGCGCGAGATGACGGTTGAGGTCCGCCGCGCCGTCCTCCCACCAGACCGGGCCGCGCTCGCCCAAGGCGCGTTTGGCACGATCGACACGGTCGCGCGCCGAACTGACGGATGCGCGATCCGACGATCGGAGCCCGATCCCGACGTCGCGCCGCGCCGCCATCAGTTCGGACACCAAGGCATTCCGCCGGTCCTGCGACAGCGCGGGGTCCGACATGCGCCAAAGACGGCCCCGCACGACGAAATAGCGGCCGTCGGGCGTCACCGGATGACGATCGGCCCGGCTCGAAACCATGCGATATCCTCTCTTGCCGCTCGAACGCCGGGTTCGCCGGGCCGGTGTTTCCGGTCGGACGAACGGGTCGGGGGACGAACGGTCCGCGCTGGATATCGATGCCGAAGGCGCTATCCCGGGCCGATGGCACGCAAGCAGAAACTGAAGGTCTACCGGACGCCGATCGGCTTCCACGATGCCTATGTGGCGGCGCCGAGCCAGGCGGCCGCGCTCGAGGCGTGGGGCAGCGACGCCAATCTGTTCGCGCGCGGCATCGCCGAGACCGTCTCCGACGAGATGCTGACGCGCGAGCCGCTCGACAATCCCGGCAAGGTGATCAAGCGTTCGCGGGGAACGATCGAGGAGCAGATAGCCGCGCTGCCCGCGGATCGGGCGACATCGACGACAGCGCGCGCCGATCGCGATGGCGCCGCCGCGAAGTCGGAGTCGGCCGACGCGCCGTCCCGCGGCAAAAGCCCGCCGGCACGCGCCGCCGCCAAGCCCGCGCGCAAGCCCCGCCCCTCGCGCGACGATCTCGACGCCGCCGAAAGCAGGCTCGGCGCGCTGCAGGCCCGGCAGGCGGACGAGGACCGCGCATTGCGGCAGCGCGAGCGCGCGATCGCCGCGGAACGGCATGATCTCGACAGGACGCACGCCCACGAACGCAAGGCGGCAGAGCAATCCGTCGAGGATCGGCGGCAGTCGCTCGTCGAGACTCTCAGGCGCTGGCGCGAGGACCGATAGGGTCTGGCGGGCCTACCGGGAATTTGGATTCCGGGATCACGCCGTCAGCACCGCGAAACGATCGGAGTAGAAGCCGAAGCGATCGCGCAGCGTCCGTTCGTCCAGCCCGAAATCGGCAGGATCATAGCTGTGCTGCCCGTGTTTTTCGCGCGGCGTCTCGGCGCGCCAGCGCTCCATCCGCGCGCGCGCCTCGGCGGTGAACTCCTCGCCGATGAACGCGTAGAGGCGCTCGATCGACGGGAACGGGTCCTGCTGAAAGGGCGCGAAATGGACGTCGAGGAAACGATGATCGTGGCCGGCGTCGCGGAAGGCGATCAGCCGCCGCATGCCCAGTTCCCAGACGTCGGCATTGAGCGTGCCGAGATAGCGTCCGTCGATATCGTCGGAGAAGCCGCGGGCGAGCTCGCTGTAGAGATCGGCGGCCGACGGGATCACCTTGGCGACGTCGCGGTGCGTCATCCAAAAGCGCGCATCGGGGAACACCGTGTTCAGATCGTCGATGAAAAGCATGTGCGACGGGTTCTTCAGGCGCCAGTTGGTCGGCGGGCAGCGCCATTGGAGCAGCTTCAGCACGCGTTTCAGGAAGCGGTACGTCGGCACCAAATCGGCCTCGATGTTGAGCCAATCGGCGTAGCTCGGCACCTGCGCCTGCGCCTGGAACAGCTGGCTCTTGAAATCCATCGCCATCAGCGCGGTGCATTCGGTGGGGCCCGTGGGGTCGATCGGGTACATCGCCTTCATGCGCGGGAAGCGCTCGTTGCGTCGTTCTAGCGACTGTCGCGCAACATCGATCCGCGGATCGGTTGCCGCCGTGGCCGCCTCGGGCGGGGGGCAGGGCGACGTCGCCTCCCAGACGCGCAGCGATCGCGCCGCCGGATCCTGCCCGAGCAGGAAGCCCATCGCGGTCGATCCGGTGCGGGGCAGCCCCAGCCCGATCAGCGGCGCGACGATCTGCTGTTCGTCGATCTCGGGATGGCGCGCGTACCAATCCTCGATCTGCAGGCGCTGCGACAGGAAATGCACGATCTGCGCTTCCTGACCGGCAGCGCCCGCCTCGGTCAGCCTGGCCTCGCCGTTCAGCGCGGCGACCAGCCGCTCGAGCCCGTAGACGAACGATCCCTCGCCGAACGCGTCGAGCCCCGTCCGCGTGCGCGCCTGTTGCATCAGCGCATCGGCCGACTGGACACTTGCTGCCATCTTCATCCTCGCCCGAGCATTGTTGTGCGCGTGAAATTAGCATCGGCTTCGCGTGCCGGGCAATTGCCCAGGCCCTTGCGATCGGGCCACTATCGCGGCAGGCGGCCATCTTCGTGCACCGCCCCGCGGTCTCGCCGCCGATCCGCGGAACCCTCCCCCCTTCGAGGCCGGGCGAGGCGGTGCGCGGCGATGGGCCAAGGGACGTGCGTTCGCGGCGTTTAGTGCGTAGAGGCGGGCGATGAGCGATCCTTCCCAGACGCCGGACGAACGCGCCATCCTCTCCCGGCGGAAGCGCGCCAGCGCCCGCCTGCGGCGCGTGGCGCAAGCGCATGGCCCCACCGCCCCGATCTGGCGGCAGCGTGCGGCGATATTTTCGGGGGCGATCCTGCTCGGCCTCGCAGCATTACTGTTCGCGCACGCGGCGGACTGGGCGAACAGTGTCTTCCTGACGCTCTATCGACGGTGGCGGTGGGCGCCCCTGATCGTCGCTCCCGCAGGCTTCGTCGCCTTGGTGTGGTTTACGCGCCGGGTCGCGCCCGATGCGCGCGGTTCCGGTATCCCGCAGATCATGGCGGCGCGGCACGATCCCGACGGCGCGATGCGATCGCTCGCGTCCGCGCGGACCGCGATCGTCAAGTTCGGCGTGACGATCTCGGCGCTGCTGCTGGGGGCGTCGGTCGGTCGCGAGGGACCGACGGTGCAGATCTCGGCGAGCATCATGGCCTATTCGCATCGCCTGTTTCGCGTGCCGATCACCGCGTCGGTGATGGTGGCAGGCGGCGCTGCTGGCGTCGCCGCCGCGTTCAACACGCCGCTCGCCGGCGTCACCTTCGCGATCGAGGAACTCGCCTCCGCATACGAACAGAAAACCACGCTGCTGGTCATGACCGCGGTGCTGATCTCGGGGATGGTCAGCCTCGGGCTGGCTGGCGACTATGTCTATTTCGGCGCGATGACCGAAGTCATATCGATCCGGCAGGCGCTGACGCTGGTGCCCGTCGCGGGGATCGTCGGCGGCCTCGCGGGCGGCCTCTTCTCGAAGCTCATGCTGGCTTTCGCGACGTCCGACAGGCGGATGCTGTCCGCCGTTCGGCGCAGGCCGCTCGTGGTCGCGGCGGTTTGCGGCCTGATCGTCGCCATGCTCGGCTGCGTCACGGGGATGACGTGGGGAACCAGCTACGATCCCGCGCGCCAGATCATCACCGGATCGAGCGCGCCATATTGGTTCGGGCCCGCGAAATTCGGCGCGACCCTGGCGACGGCGGTGTCCGGTCTGCCGGGCGGGATCTTCGCACCGTCGCTCGCGGTCGGTGCCGGCCTTGGCGATCTCCTCCGCCTGATATTCCCCTCGTCGAGCGCGGGCGCCGTCGCGCTGTTGGGGATGACGGGCTATTTCACGGGCGTCGTCCGCGCGCCGCTTACGGCGGTCGTCATCATCTCGGAGGCGACCGCCAGCCGGGGCCTGCTGTTGCCGCTTCTCGCCACCGCCCTGATTGCGGACTACGTCGCCGGGCTGGTGTCGCCGACGCGCCTCTATCACGGGCTGTCGCGAGGCTTCCTGTCCCCGCCGGCGCGCGACGCATCTGCGTCGCCGCACGCGGCGTGATCGGGGTATGCCCGCTATCGCGGCGGCATCACACCCCGATCGACGCGTCCACCGCGAACGGATCCTTCGCCGGCCACGCCTGCGCGAACATGCCTTCGATGGCTTCGTTCGCCTCCTTCTCCGAATGGAAGACGCCGCCCGAATTGGCGAACGGCGTTTGCTCGTTTCCGGCATAGGCGCGGACGGCCACCATGCCTTCGGCGTCGATGACGGTGTCGATACGATATGCTGCCATTTCCCCGATCCTCTATCGATGTGCGTGAACACAACGGGTGACGGCAGAAAAAGCTCAAACGGCCGCGATGGATCGGCCGATCCACGACGGCCCGACGACAGCGACCGTCAATCTTCCAGAAACAGTTCGGCGGCGGCCTCGACGATCGCATCGACGTCCAGCCGGTAGAGTTTGTAGAGATCGGGAAGATCGCCGGTCTGGCCGAACCGGTCGGTGCCGAGCGGGCTGACCCGCATCCCCGTCACCGAGCCCAACCAGGACAAGGTCGCAGGTGATCCGTCGATGATCGTGATCAGCCCCGCGCCGGGCCGGAGCGCAGACAACAGATGCTCGGCATGGCTCCGCGCCCTGTCCGGGCCCGTCCAGCGGCTGGCCCGCGCGGCGGACCAGTCGCGGTGCAGCAGATCGGGCGAGGTGACGTTGAGCAGCCCCAGGCCGGGGATATCCTCGCGCAGCGCCTCGAAGGCGGACAGCGCCTCGGGCGCGATCGCACCGGTGAACACGAGCGCGGCGTCGGCGGCGCCGCTCGGCCGCCTGAGCCAGTAGCCGCCCTTGAGCATGTCGGCTTCCCAATCGCCTTCGCGCGCGACCTGCGGGATCGCGCGCGTCGTCAGCCGCAGATAGACCGAGCCGCCGTCGTCCGCCTGCATGTGCGCGAACGCCCAGCGCATGCACAGCGCGAGTTCGTCGACATAGGCGGGCTCGAAATAGGTAAGGCCGGGCTGCCCCATCCCGATCAGCGGCGAATTGATCGACTGGTGCGCGCCGCCCTCGGGCCCGAGCGTCAGCCCCGACGGCGTCGCGACGAGCAGGAAGCGGGCATCCTGATAACAGGCATAGTTGAGCGCATCGAGCCCGCGCGCGATGAACGGATCGTAGACGGTGCCGACGGGAAACAGCCGCGTGCCGAAAACAGGCGCGGCGAGACCGAGCGCCGCGAGCATCAGGAACAGGTTGTTCTCGGCGATGCCCAGCTCGATATGCTGGCCCGCGCCGTTGCCCGACCATTTCTGTGCCGAGGGAATGCGCGCGCCGGCGAACACGTCCTTGAGCTCGCTGCGGCGGAACAGCCCTCGCTGGTTCACGAACGCGCCGAGATTGGTGGATACGGTGACGTCGGGCGACGTCGTGACGATCCGGTCGCCGAGTTGCTCGCCCGATTTCGCCAGATCGAGCAGGATGCGCCCGAACGCCGCCTGCGTCGATTGCTCGGCACCCTCGGGAACCGACAGGCGCGCGGGTATCGGAACGGTGGCGGCCGTTTCGTGCGAGCTTCCCTTGGCGAACGCGCTGCGATCGAGGAAGGACTTGAGCTCGGCCGCGGCATTGTCGCCAAGGCCGCCATAGGGCGTCCATTCCTCGCCCGCCGCGATCCCGAGCGTATCGCGCAGCACGTGGATCTGGCCGGGGTTCATCAGCCCCGAATGATTGTCCTTGTGGCCCGCAAACGGCAGGCCGAAGCCCTTGATCGTATAGGCGATGAAGATCGTCGGCACGTCGTCCTGGCAGCGATCGAACGCCTGCGTCAGCGTCGCGAGGCAGTGCCCGCCCAGATTGGTCATCAGCCCCGCGAGCGCATCGTCGTCGAAGCTCGCAATCAGCGTCGACACCTGCGGGCGATCGCCGATATCGGCGAGCAGCCTGGCGCGCCATGCCGCGCCGCCCTGATAGGTCAGCGCGGCGAAGTCGGCATTGGGGCAGCCGTCGATCCATTCCTCGAGGCTTTTGCCGCCCGGTCGCGCGAAGGCGGCCAATTGGCGCGCGCCGTGCTTGAGCGTCACGACGCGCCAGCCGCAGGTCTCGAAGATGTCGTCGAAGCGGCGGAACATCCGGTCTGCCGTCGTCGCGTCGAGCGACTGGCGGTTATAGTCGACGATCCACCAGCAATTTCGGATGTCGTGCTTATACGCCTCGATCAGGCATTCGTAGATATTGCCCTCGTCGAGTTCGGCATCGCCCATCAGCGCGATCATGCGCCCCGCGTCCGCCTCGGCGAGCTGGCCATGCGCGATCAAATAGTCCTGGACGAGGCTGGCGAAGGCGGTGATCGCGACACCGAGCCCGACCGACCCGGTGGAGAAATCGACCGGGATCCGGTCCTTGGTCCGGCTTGGATAGCTTTGCGCGCCGCCCAGCCCGCGATAGCGCTGGAGCTGATCGAGGCTCTGATTGCCCAGCATATAATGGATCGCGTGGAGCACGGGGCTGGCATGCGGCTTCACCGCGACCTTGTCCTGCGGCCGGAGCGCGTGGAAGTAGAGGGCCGCCATGATCGCGGTGATCGAGGCGCAGCTAGCCTGGTGGCCGCCCACCTTGAGCCCGTCGCGGCTGTCGCGGACGTGGTTGGCGTTGTAGATCGTCCACGAGGAGAGCCAGCGCAGCCGCGTCTCGAGCATTTCGAGATTCTGGATCTCGTTCGGGGCCAGTGCAGCCGCGGATACGGTCATGTGATGTCTCTCAGCCGATGGGCAACGGGGTCGTAAGGGATGGCACGTCGCCGCTCCTTTAGGCCGTCGATCTCGCGCTCGTCGAGACGATGCGCGTCAGCCTGGCTGCGAAGCGCCGTTGGCGCTCGACATAATGCGCGGCGCCAAGCGCCAGCCGGGCGATCTCCTCGGCGGCGAGCGGACGCGCCACCTTGGCGGGCGATCCGATGATCAGGCTGCCCGGCGGAAAGCGCTTGCCCTCGGTCACCAGCGCGCCCGCGCCGATCAGGCAGTCGTCGCCGATCACCGCGTCGTTGAGCACGCGCGCCCCCATGCCGACCAGCACGCGATCGCCGATCGTGCAGCCGTGCAGGATCGCATGGTGTCCGATCGTGCAGTCGACGCCGATCATGAGCGGACTGCCCGGATCGGAATGCAGCATCGCCCCTTCCTGAATATTGGTGCGGTCGCCGACGACGATCGGCGTATTGTCCGCGCGGATCACCGCGCCGAACCACACGCTCGCGTCATGGCCGATCCGCGCGTCGCCGATCACATCGGCCGATGGCGCGATCCAGGCGGACCCGTCCGCGGGCAGGATCGGTACGAGATCGTCGAGGGCGTAGAGCGGCATGGTCGTCCTTTCATACGCTGCCCGACATCGGCGCACGCGCCGCGATCCGCAAGCGCGCGCTCGCCGCGGAGCCGGGGCGGCCTCGCCACCGATATGCCGGGAACGGCCTACCCTGACGGATCGGCGTGGCAACCGACAGGCTGCCGCGCGGGGCTTATCGGATCGTCGACCCAATTTCATTAATTAGCGTGTGAATGTCTTTCCTCCACGATCCATTCGTGGCATCACGATCGTCGCGATCGCGGGCACAGCCGCGGCGGAGAGGGGATGACCGCTGGAACAGGATCCGCAAACAATGTCGGCCGGCTTCACCAGACGCGCCGTCGCTGGAGGGCTGGCGAGCCTGCTGGCCGCATCGCGCGGCGTCGCGGCGAATGCCCACCCTCGCATCGCCGGGCCAGATCGCTTCCTGTGGGGCACCGCGATCTCGGGCCACCAGAGCGAGGGCAACAACGTCAATTCGGACGCCTGGTATCTCGAGAACCACAAGCCGACCGCCTTCACCGAGCCTTCGGGCGACGCCTGCGACAGCTATCATCGCTACGAGCAGGATCTCGACATCGCCGCTTCGCTCGGGCTGAACTGCTACCGGTTCGGCATCGAATGGTCGCGGATCGAGCCCGAGCCCGGCCGCTTCTCGAACGCCGAACTCGATCGCTACGCGCGCATACTCGAAGCCTGCCACGCGCGCGGCCTGATGCCGATGGTGACGTACAATCATTTCACGGTGCCGATGTGGTTCGCCAAGCGCGGCGGCTTCGAGGTTGCCGATGGCGCCGATCTGTTCGCGCGCTATTGCGACCGCACGACGCGGCGACTGGGCCCGCTGATCGGCATGGCTTCGACGTTCAACGAGGCGAACATCGTGCTGCTGCGCAAGGTGCTGCCGCGCTTCGCGACCGAGGCGGCCGCGGCGAACGCCAGGGCGATGATGGCCGCCGCCGCGCGCAACACCGCGTCGCCCGGCTTTTCCTCGATCCTGTTCGGCGATCCCGACCGGATCAGCGCGGTGATGCTCGACGCGCACGCCAAGGGCTATGCCGCGATCAAGGCGGCGGCGCCCGCGCTGCCCGTCGGCGTCACGCTGTCGATGCAGCAGATCGAGGGTGTCGGCCCCGACAACAAGGCCAAGCAGGCCGAGGAGACGATCTACGGCGGCTGGATCGCGGCGGCGCGGGCCAGCGATTTCATCGGGGTGCAGACCTATTCGCGGCTGCGGATCGGCGCCAAGGGGCTGCTTCCCTCCCCGCCCGGCGCCGAGTTGACCGCTGCCGGCTACGAATATTATCCATCCGCCGTCGGCGCCACGATCCGCTACGCGGCCGAGCATATCGGCAAGCCGATCTACCTGACCGAAACCGGCATCGCGACCGACGACGATGCGCGCCGCATCGCCTTCATCGACTCGACGATTGCCGAAGTCCGCGCATGCATCGCCGACGGCATCGACGTGAAGAGCTACATCTACTGGTCGCTGCTCGACAATTTCGAGTGGACCGCAGGCTATTCGAAGCATTTCGGGCTGGTCGGCGTCGACCGCACCAGCTTCGCGCGCACTCTGAAACCGAGCGCGCGGCACCTCGCCGCCTATGTGCGCGCACATCCTACCATGGGAGAGAAGCATGTCGTCCAAGCTGGGTAAGCTCGCCTCGGCGATCGCATTGGCGGGCACGGCGCCGGTGGCGGCGGGCGCCGCAGATCGGCCCGCGACGCAGGTGCATGTCGATACCGGTGCGCTTGCGGGCAGCGTCGATCGCGACACTTTGGTGTTCCGCGGCATCCCCTATGCAGCACCTCCGGTCGGTTCGCGCCGCTGGAGGGCGCCCGCGCCCGCCGCTGTCTGGACGGGTGTCCGCGACGCGACGCATTACGGCGCCGCCTGCCCGCAAGGCGACGAGCATAAGGAGCCGTGGGCGCAGGTCGGGCCGCAGAGCGAGGATTGCCTGTTCCTCAACGTCTGGCGTCCGGCGAAGCCCGGCAGCTATCCGGTGATGGTGTTCCTCCACGGCGGCGGCTTCACCTACGGGGCGGCCGGCGTGCCGCTCTACGACGGCGCCAACCTCGCGCGGCGCGGCGTTGTGATCGTCACGATGAACTATCGGCTGGGCCGGCTGGGCTTCTTCGCGCACCCTGCGCTGACCCGCGAGGACCCGAACGGGCTGCTCGGCAATTACGGGATCATGGATCAGGTCGAGGCGCTACGCTGGGTCCGCCGCAACATCGCCAAATTCGGCGGCGACGCGAAGAACGTCACGCTGTTCGGCGAATCCGCGGGCGCGGGCACGGTGCAGTTGCTGATGGCCTCGCCGGTCTCGACGGGGCTGTTCCAGAAGGCGATCTCCGAATCCGGCACCGGCGGCACCGCGCTCGCGCCGATCCGCGGGTCGGGCATGACCGCCGAGGCGAGCGGCCGGCATTGGACCGAAAGCCTGGGCCTGCACGACGCGACGGCGGAGCAACTTCGCGCGATCCCGGTGGCGGACGTCATCAAGGGCCGCGGTTTCCCGTTCATCGACGGCAAGGTCGTAGTGCGCAGCCCCGGCGATGGCTTCCGCCAGAAGAAGGAGATGGCGATCCCGCTGATGATCGGATCGAATTCGAACGAGGGCAGCCTCATCGGCAACGACGGCGCGCTCGCCAAGCCGATCTTGGGGGACGCCTATCCCGATCTGCTCGCGGCTTACGGGAGGCGCCCCGGCAGCACGCCGGCCGGCGCCGCGATCGACCTGGTCGAGGATGCCGCATCCGTCCTTCCCTCGCTATCGCTCGCCGACATGCACGTCGCCAATGGCGGCAAGGCCTACGGTTTCTCCTTCACGCAGGTGCCCGTCGACCAGCGCGCCGGGTCGCTGGGCACCGAGCATGGCGGCGAGATCGAATATCTGTTCGGCAACAAGCCGGTCGAGCATCGCTGGGACACCGAGGACGAGAAGGTCTCGAAACTGACCGGCGATTACTGGGTGCGCTTCGCCAAGACCGGCGATCCCAACGGCGACGCCGCACCGCATTGGCCGGCGGTGACCGGACAGCCGACCGCCTATCTCTCGATCGGCGCGAATACGCATGCCGCGACGCTGACCCCGCTCGAACAGAAGGTGCAGGCGCTGGCGCTCGATTTCGCGATCAAGCAGTGGGCGGCGACGCCTGCGCCGTGATGTGATGCTGGAATCAGCCGATCCGCGGATCGGGCGATGCCGCGACCGCCTTGCCGATCTCGAGCATGCCCTGCGCGTTGCCAGCCTGCGGCACCGTCGCGCCGGCCTGGTCGCCGATCTCGCTCCAGCGCGCGGCAACCTGCTCGGCCGCGTCGTCGCCCGTGCCGACGTGGATGCCCTGCGTCATCACGATATGCGCCTGCTCGTAGCTTCCAGCACCCGCGCACAGGATCGTACGCGTCGGCGCATCCTCGGCGACGAGCGCGAGCAGGCCGGGGCTGACCGCCGCGGGCGATAGCCGGGCGAGGATTTCCGGCGGCAACAGACCTTCGGTCATCGCGGTCGCGGCGGTCGGCGCGATGCAGTTGACGTGGATTCCGTTGCGCGCGCCCTCGATCGCGAGCGTCTGCATCAGCCCGACCAGCGCCATCTTGGCCGCGCCGTAGTTGGACTGGCCAAAATTGCCGTACAGACCCGACGACGAGGTGGTCATCACGATCCGCCCGTAATTGCGCTCGCGCATGGGGTCCCACACCGCCTTGGTGCAGTGGACCGCGCCCATCACATGGACCTCCATCACCAGCCGGAAATCGTCGAGGCTCATCTTGGCGAAACTCTTGTCGCGCAGGATGCCGGCATTGTTGACGAGGATGTCGATCTGCCCCCAGCGCGCGATCGCTTCGGCCACCATCGCCTCGACCTGCGCGTTATCGGTGACGGAGGCGGGCGCGGCGAGCGCCTCGCCGCCGGCGCCCTTGATCTCGGCTGCAACGCGCTCGGCCGCCGCCCCGTCGAAATCGTTGACGACGAGCTTCGCGCCGCGCCTGGCGAGCAGCAGCGCATGTTCGCGGCCGAGGCCGCCGCCCGCGCCGGTGACGATGGCGACGCGGCCGGAAAGATCGATGGTCATGGCAACTCCGGATTATCGGGAAGGCGAGGCCGCGCGATGCAGCGCGCGCGCCGCGGCGAACTGGCACAGGCTAGCGAGCAGGAAGAACGGCGCAAGCCATTGCAGCGCGTGGCGCAGGCTGTCGTTGCCGAACGCCGGCTTGAGCGCGTCGCTCACCATGCCGACGAACAAGGGCCCGCAGCCGAGCCCGACGAGGTTGAGCGTGAACAGCAGCAGTGCGCCGGTGGTGGCGCGGTAGCGCGGCGGCACACCGTTCTGCATCACCGCCAGCGCGGGCGCGAGATACATATTGAGCAGCACCATCGGCGCGATCAGATAGGCTAGCGCGACGCGCCAGTCGGTCGCGTTGGTGACGCCGAACAGGAACGGCGTCGCGAGCAGGATCGCGACGCCCGGCACCAAGGCATAAGAGGCCGGATATCGCGCGCCCAACCGATCGACGATCATCCCGCCGAGCCACGTCCCGATGCCCATCGACAAGCCGGCGACGACGCTGAACCAGGTGGCGAGCTGCGACAGCTGCATGCCGCGCTCGCGCATCAGAAAGGCAGGTATCCAGTTCGCCATCCCGTAGAGCACGAGCGCTGTCAGCCCGGCCGAAAGCGCTGTGAGCACCAGCGTAGGGCTGCGCACGAACAGCGCGATCGCGCCGGCCATCGAAGGCGCGGTTTCGCGCGCTATGTCGGACGAACCCGCGGCGTCCATCCGGCCGCGCAGCGGTTCGCGCACGACGAGCGGGATCAGCGGCGCAAGAACGAGGCCGGCGACGCCCAGCGACAGGAAGGCGGTCCGCCAGCCGTAATGCGCGGCGATCCAGCCGCCGCTGAACGCGCCGACCATCGTGCCGAGCGGCACGCCGAGCGAATAGATGGCGAGCCCGCGCCCGCGCCGCTCGGGCGGGAAATAGTCGGCGATGATCGAATAGGAGGGCGCGGAGCCGCCCGCCTCGCCGATCCCCACCCCGATCCGCGCGAGCGCCAGCGTGCCGAACCCCGTCGCGAGCCCGCAGGCCGCGGTGAACAGGCTCCACAACCCGCAGGCGACCGCCATCACGCGGACGCGGTTGGTGCGGTCGGCCAATGCCGCGACGGAGATGCCGCACACCGTGTAGAACAGCGCGAACATCAGCCCGGTCAGCATGCCGAGCTGCGTGTCGCTCAGATGCAGCTCGCGGCGGACCGGCTCGGCGAGCACCGACAGGAACTGCCGATCGAGGAAGTTGAACGTGTAGACGAGGCAAAGCGCGCCGGCGACGACATAGCTGTAGCGGCTCGCCTGGGGAGTGCCGTCGGCCGATACCGGTGGGTCGATCGTCGACATCGTCGCTCTGCTCATGTCCATCCTCCGGGTCGATCCGCCTGCGATGCTCTTCCGGCATCCGGGGTCCGCTTCACACGGCTTGCATCGGCACGTCAACATCGTTCACTGTTGTGTTAATGAGTATCGACCTCTGGCGCGGGCGGGCAAAATCGACAAGATGCAATTTCGGCTCGTGCCGGCCTTGTCGATCCAGTCTCTTATTCCCGTCGAATATCCTGCGGAGTTCCCGATGCCCGACACGCCTGAGACGCCCCCCAAGCGCCGGACGAAGGCGGCGCAGCGCGCCGAGACGCTGCAGCAGATCCTCGACGCCGCCGAGTTCCTGTTCTCGAAGCACGGGCTCTACGGCGTGACGCTCAAGGACGTCGCGCAGCGCGTCGGCGTCCATACTTCGCTGCTGCATTATTATTTCGACGACAAGAAGAGCCTGTTCGATGCGGTGATCGCGCGGCGCGCGCCGGTGACCAGCGGGCGACGGATGGCGGCGCTCGACCAATATGAGCGCGATGCCGGGGACGATCTGACGGTCGAGGGCGCGCTGCACGCCTTTCTCGACACCGATCTCGATCTCTACATCGACGGCGACGAGGGCTGGCGCAACTACACCGCACTCGGCGCGCTGATCAGCAACACCCCCGAATGGGGTGCCGAGACGATGGACCAGCATTTCGATCCGGTCGTGCTGCGCCTCGTCGCCTTGCTCAAGCGCGCGCTGCCGGGCTGCCCCGAGGAGAACATCTTCTGGGGCTATCACTTCGTCACGGGTGCGCTGATGCTGACGCTGGCGCGCACCGGCCGCATCGACAAGCTCTCCAACGGGCTGTGCCGTTCGGAGGATTTCGCCGCGGTGAAGGCGCGCATGGCGACGTTCATGGCGGCGGGCATGACCGCGATCTGCGACCAGGCGGTCGCGTCGAAGCCGGCGCCGGCGAAGCGTAAACGCTAGTAACAAAGCTCGTGTGCTCCCGCGTATGCGGGAGTCCAGGTGAAGCAAGCGCGGCGTCTGCAACCCCGGGCTCCTGCCTGCGCAGGAGTACGGCGGCGCGATGTCGATCGGTCCGTCACGCCAAGGTCCGACCATTCTCGACTTGCACTCCGCCGCCATCCGATAGATATTCACTCCAAGATGAATGAACGTCGATGATGTGGACCGCCAGAGTCCGCCGGAACGGGAGAAGGCGATGACCGCGACCACCCTGCCATCGGGCAAGAAACGATGGGGCCGCAGGCTGCTGCTGTTCGTCGCGCTGCCGATCGCGATCCTGGTCGTGCTGTTCTTCGCGGCGGGCGGCAACGGCATCGTCAACATGCTGCGCAAGCCAACCGCGCCGTTCGACGCCGCCAAGGCACCGCCCGCCCCCGATTATGCGCAGCAGGCCGCGTGGATGGCCTTCCCTGGCCGCGGCGGGATGGAGCGATCGACGCCGCCCGGCACGACGCCGATCGACGAAGCCAAGGCGCCCGTCGATATCTTCTTCATCCATCCAACGACCGTCTCCGACAATAGCGTCTGGAACGCGTCTTACGATACGCCCGACAGTATCGCTAAGCTCAACCCGCCGGTGCTGCTCGACCAACTCAGCGTCTTCAACGGCTGCTGCCGCCTCTACGCGCCGCAGTACCGGCAGGCGTCGCTCGCCGGGCTTAAAGACCAGGGCGCGTTCGGGCTCGCCGATGCCGATGTCGCGCGCGCGTTCCGCTACTTCGTCGCGCACGAGAATCATGGGCGCCCGTTCATCATCGCGTCGCACAGTCAGGGCACGGGCCATGCGGTCCGGCTACTGCAGGAGGAGATACTCGGCACGCCGCTGCAGGCGCGGCTGGTCGCCGCCTATCTGATCGGCGGCTATGTGCCCGACGATCTCGCCACGCGCGGCCTGCCGACCTGCGACGCGCCGCGCCAGACCGGTTGCGTGCTGTCGTACAACACCGCCAAGCCGGGGTGGAAGACCGCGCGGATCGTCATCCATCCCAACACCTATTGGACGCGCGGCAGCGATCCGGCCCGCGCACAGCCGCAGGCGATCTGCGTCAATCCGCTGTCGTGGCGCAAGGACGGTGCGGCGGCGGCTACCGAGAACCCGGGAAGCCTGCCCTTCCCGCACGCGCCGTTTCCCGACCGCGCGACGACGCTCGCGGCCCTGTCGCCGCAGCTGACCGACGCCGTCTGCCGCAACAAGATGCTCGAGGTCGACATGCCCTCATCGGCGCCGACGGGCTTCCACGATGCGCTCAGCCGCTTCCTCGGCAGCTATCATCTGAACGACTACGGCATCTTCTACGCAAGCCTTCGCCGCAACGCGATCGACCGTGTCGATGCCTGGATGACTGCGCACCCCGCGGCACCGGTCATCCGGTAACCGCCTCGCGACATTCATCGCCATATATTCACTATGCCGTGAATGAGTATTGACATGAGAGAAGCGCGGATGCCATGCCTCGCCCACGCACCGCAGAGTGCCGGGGATATGAGGGGCCTGCATGACGTACCAAGCGAAGCGTGGCCGGATATCGCGCGCCGCGCCGTCCAGCGCCCGGGCGGCGACCTGACGTGCAGCATTACGAATTGCTGCTGTCGAAATTCATCGATCACGCCGCGAAATGGCATCCGCATGCTGAGGTCGTCACCGGCGGCGAGACCGGCGGCACGCGGATCGGCTATGCGACGCTGCGCGATCGTGCCCTGCGGCTTTCGGGCGGCTTTTCGTCGATCGGGCTGACGCTCGGCGATCGGGTCGCGACGCTCGCCTGGAACAGCCAGGCGCATATGGAGTTCTGGTACGCCGCGTTCGGCATCGGCGTCGTCTGCCATACGCTCAATCCGCGCATCGCGGTCGCGCAGCTCGCCGCAATGATCGCGCAGGCCGGCGACCGGCTGCTGGCGGCGAGCCCCGACCAGGCCGCGATCGTCGCCGAACTGCTGCCGCTCTGCCCCAGCATCGAGCATGTCGTCTTCCTCGACGAGGGCGACGCGGCAGCGCCGTCGCTCGCGTCCACGGACCACGTCCGCATCTGGTCGCAGGCGGCGTTCATGGCGGCGGCGACGATCGACGCCGAATGGGGCGGGTTCAGCGAGACCAGCGATGCCGGCCTCTGCTTCACTTCGGGCACGACGGGCGCGCCCAAGGGTGTCGCCTACACGCATCGCTCCAACTATCTCCACACGCTGGGCGTGCTGCAGTCCGACGTAATGGGCATCGGCCAACGCGACGCGGTGCTCGCCGCGGTGCCGATGTTCCACGCCAATGGCTGGGGGCTGCCCTTCGCCGTGCCTGCGGTGGGCGCGAAGCTCGTCTTGCCCGGTCGCCACACCCACGGTGCCAGCCTCGCCGCGCTGATCGCGCAGGAGGGCGTGACGCTCGCGCTCGGCGTCGCGACGGTGTGGCTGGGGCTGATCGATCATCTCGATGCCACCGGCGGCGCGCTGCCCTCGCTCGAACGCGTGCTGCTCGGCGGCGCGCCGGTGCCGCAGACGCTGATGGACCGGATCGAGGCGCGCCTTCAAGTCACCGTGCAGACCAGCTGGGGCATGACCGAGCTCTCGCCGCTGGGCACCGTCACGCCGGCCTATGCGTCGGTGCGCCGGTCGTCGCAGTCGGGGCGCCCCGCGATCGGCATCGACCTGCGCGTCGCCGATGCCGACGGCGTTCCGCTGGCCGAGCAGCGCGGCCACGAAGGTCGGCTGCTGGTCAAGGGCGCGAGCGTCGTCGATCGCTATTTCGGGCATGACGAACCCGCGACCGATGCCGAGGGATGGTTCGACACCGGCGACCTAGCGATCATTGACGAGGACGGGACGCTGGCGATCACCGGCCGCTCGAAGGACCTCATCAAGTCGGGCGGCGAGTGGATCAACCCCGGCGAGATCGAGGCGATCGTCGGCGCATTGCCTGCGGTCGCGCTGGTCGCGGTGATCGGGCGTGCGCATCCGAAATGGGGCGAGCGGCCGGTGCTCGTCATCGAACCGCGCGCGGGCCGATCGATCAGCGACGCCGACGTCGAAGAAGCGCTCGGCGGAAATATTCCGCGCTGGTGGATGCCCGATGCGATCGTCCGGCTGGACCATATGCCGCTCGCCCACACCGGCAAGATCGACAAGCAGCGGCTGCGGCTCGAATTCGGATAGCCACCCATAGGAATAATCTTCACAGATGCGTGAATGAACATTGACGATAAGGATCGATCCTGTAATCAGGATGCGACGCGCCAAAGAGTGCGACCACAGGGGAGGATTATCATGAAGACCCGTTTCCGGCTGTCTGCTTCGCTTTTGGCATTGACCGGCGCAGGCCTCGCACATGCGCAGGCGGCCCCCACCACCGACCCGACCGCCGCGGCCACCACCAACGCCGCCCCCGACGAGATCATCGTCACCGCCGAGCGCCGCTCGACCAACCTCCAACGCTCGGGCGTCGCGGCGACCGTGCTGACCGGCGAGGACCTGATCAAGAAGGGCGTCAACGGCGTCCAGCAGCTCCAGTTCGCGACGCCGTCGTTGACCGTCAACACCTCGGGCCAATCGAACAGCTTCAATATCCGCGGCATAGGCAAGTCGGAGATCGGCAGCGCGGTCGGCGTCGGCGTGGTCACCTACCGCGACGGCGTCGCGACCTTCCCCGCCTATTTCCAGATGGAGCCCTATTACGACATCTCCAGCGTCGAAGTGCTGCGCGGGCCGCAGGGCACGTTCGCGGGCGGCAACGCGACCGGCGGCGCGGTGTTCATCACCGAGACCAACCCGACGCTCGGCGGCGTCAACGGCTTCGTCACCGGCCAGTACGGCAATTACAACGACGCCAAGATCCAGGCCGCGATCAACGTGCCGGTGAGCAGCACGCTCGCGCTGCGCTTCGCGACCGACGACGAACGGCGCGACACCTTCTACCACGTCGCCGGCCCCTATACGGGCAATCCCGGCAACCTCCGCTCGTACAACGGCCGCATCAGCCTGTTGTGGCAGCCGAGTTCGCAGCTGCGCGTGCTGATCAAGGGGGACTACAGCAACGTCGACGCGGGCGGCTATCCAGGCAGCCCGGCGACCGCGACCGGCGATCCGTTCCATATCGGCAGCAACGCCTATCTCGAGGGCAAGGACGAGACCGGCCGGATCACCGCCAACATCAGCTATACGCTCGACGACGGGATCGTGCTGCGGTCGATCTCGGGCTATCAGCGCGCGCGGACCAAAGAGAATATCGATTATGACGGCACCGCCCAGGCGTCGCAGACCTTCAAGGACAATGTCACCGAACGGATCTGGTCCGAAGAATTCAACATCGTCTCGCCCGACGACAAGCCGTTCAGCTGGCTGCTCGGCGCCTATTACCAGAACGACAAATACACCTTCCCGGTCGGCGGCTATCTGCTCACCGTTCCCGGCCTCTACAGCCTCAGCCTGGACGGGACCAATCCGCACACCGCGCTCGCGGGCTTCGGCCAGGTCGGCTACAAGCTGACCGATGCGCTGCAGGTCACCGTCGGCGGCCGCTGGTCGCGCTCCACCTCGCGCAACGACGCGACCTATCACATCCCGCAATTCGGCCTGAACCTCGTCCAGAACGACTTCACCGCGGACAAGAAGGCGACGGGCAAGGTCGCGGTCAACTGGACGATCGATCCGGCCGACTTCGTCTATGCCTTCGTCGCGACCGGTCACAAGGCGGGCGGGCTCAACGGCCTCAACCTCGCCTTCGTCCCCGCGCTGCCGTTCAAGCCGGAGAACGTCACAGACTACGAGATCGGCTGGAAGCGGACCTGGTTCGGCGGCCACCTCAAGACGCAGCTCGGCGGCTACTACAACCGCTACAAGGATTTCCAGGTCACGATCGTCGATCCGCGCACGCCGGCGATCTCGTCGATCTCCAACGTCCCCATTCCCACCACGCTCTACGGCGGCGAATTCTCCGCCCAAGGGTCGTTCGGCGCGCTCGGGATCGATGCCTCGGCGTCGGTCTCGCATTCGAGCCTCGGCCGCTTCTACGCGGTCGATCCGCGCCTGCCGGCCGCGGGCACCTGCAACGCATCGACCGGGCCGGCGACGACCAGCTGCACCGATTTGAAGGGGCAGCGTCAGCCCTACGCGCCGACCTTCACGCTGACCGCAGGCGTGCAATATGTCATCCCGCTCGGCGGCGACAGGACGCTCACGCCGCGCGCCGATTTCTCGCATATCTCGACGACCTTCGGCACATTGTTCGAGAATGTCGCGCTCGGCGACAAACTCGCGCCGCGCAACATCGTCAACGTCCAGATGACCTTCGCGACGGGACCCTGGTCGATCGCGGGCTATGCCGACAATCTGACCAACCAGCATTATATCGACTCGATCAACGCGCTTCGGCGCCTCGCCGGTAACCCACGCCAGTTCGGCGTCCGCGCCAGCCGGACGTTCTGAGGCTCGTGAGCGGAGGCGCGGCGTAATGATCGGACAAGGCATGACGGGACTGGTCGCCGCGCTCTCGCTCGCGGGCATGGCGTCCGCCGCGGCGCCACCCGTCGATCCGCCGCGCGTCGGTGTGATGGCCGATCCGTGCGCCGCGGTGGAGCCCGCTCCGCCCGTGGTGACCGCATATATGACGAGCGTCGCCCAGGCGAAGGCGGCGCACGCCACGGCGCCCACGCCGTCGCCGGCGGCTCTGAAAATCTTCAACGACTGGCAGGCGCGGCTGCTGGCCACCGACTTCGCCGGCCTGTGCCATTATCACGCCGCCAATGCTAAGTTGCCTGCCGCCGGCGACGACCGCGTCGTCTTCTTCGGCGACTCGATCACCGAACTCTGGGGCATCGCCGCGCCCGAATTGTTCAGGGGCGACGTCATCGATCGCGGCGTCAGCGGACAGTCGACCGCGCAGATGCTCGGCCGGTTCCGCGCGGACGTGATCGATCTGCACCCCAGGATCGTCCACATCCTCGCCGGCACCAACGACATCGCCGGCAACACCGGGCCGACGACGCTGTCGTGGATCGAGGCGAACATCGAGACGATGGTCGAGCTGGCGCGCGCGCATCGGATCGTCGTCGTGCTCGGCGCGATCCCGCCGTCCAGTGGCTTCACGTGGCGCCCGGCGATCGCGCCGGCGGCGACGATCGTCGCCTACGATCGCTGGCTCGCCGATTTCGCGCGACGCGAAGGATTGACGTTTGTCGACTATCGCGCGCCTCTCGACGACGGCAAAGGCGGCATCCGCCCGGACCTGACCGACGACGGCACCCATCCCAACGCCGCCGGGTTCCGCCTGATGACGCGCCTGGCGGCCCACGCTGTCGAAGCCGCCCCGAACCGAACGAGGCATGCGCCTGGCCTGAACTAGCTTCGTCGGCGACTATCGCGACCGCGTGCGGCGGCTAGCGCGATCCGCGCGCGTCGTTGATCTCGATAGTGTAGCCATCTGGATCGCGCACGAATATCTGGCGCACGTGATCCGGCCGCATCTGGACCGAATGCCCACCTTCCATGTCGGTCCACGCGACATGCAGGGCGTCGAGACGCGCGATCATCGCATCGAGATCGGAACACGCCAGCGCGAAATGGTCCCAGCGGTCGTGCAAGGCGCCCGGCGTGCCGTGTCCTACGATGTGCAGCATGCGGCCGTTGCCGAGCGCGATCCAGCGCGCGCCCGCACGCGGAAACGGAGCCGGCACCTCACGAAGGCCGAGCACGTGCGTGTAGAATGCGACGCTGCGATCGAGGTCCGTCGCCTGAATCCCCACATGGTCGAGCGACAGCGAAGGCGCCGCCGCCACGGGGTCGGCATTCGCGGGCGTATGGAGCACGACGAGGATAGCAGCGACGAGAATGCAGCGCATCGATCTTCCCCGAGCCGATAGTCGACCGATGCCCACGATCGCCCGCGTCGCGCCCCCTTTCAAGCCGCAATCCGACAGGACCGATGCTTGACCACCTGACCGGCTGGGAACCCGCCGATAGCCGACCGTCGCTGCCATGCTCGGACGGCGTCTACAGGAGGTCCTTCGCGAACGGTGCGAACTGGCCGTAGCCGCCCTGGAAGAACAGCAGCGGCCGGTGCGGATGTTCGACGTCCATCGCGTGGACCCGGCCGATCGCGATATAGTGGTCGCCGGCCTCGTGGACGGCATAGAGATCGCAATCGATCCACGCGACGACGCCCTTCACGATCGGGAGGCCCGCGATCGAGAGACGATAGGGCACCGCCTCGAACCTGTCGGCCGCCTTCGACGACAGCGCCCGGCAGACGTCCTCCTGATGCTCGGCGAGCACGTTGACGCAGAAGCGGCCGGCGGCCTCGATCTTGGGCCAGCTGGTCGATTTGCGGTCGGGCAGGAACGCGACGAGCGGTGGATCGAGCGACACCGAGGTGAACGATCCGACGATCATGCCCGCCGGCCGTCCCTCGACCATCGCAGTGATCGCGCACACGCCCGTGGGATAGTGGCCCATGATCCGCCGGAACTCGCGGCCGTCGATATCCGTCACCATTCGATGCCCTTCCATAGCGGCGCGCGATCCGCGGGCGCGACCGGCGACGACCGATCGAGCCGCGACGAGGCCGCCTTCCTAGCCGCCCGCGCCGCAACTGGCGAGGCGGCAAGCGGATCGCACCACAGCGCCGCGGTCGGCACCGACAAGGGATGCCCGCCAGCTTCCGCGGCGCACGCAGACCGACGCGCATCGCGGCATTTCCTCTAGGAGCGCGTAGGCCGATCCCCTAGGTTCGGCACGTGTAACGTCCGCGCTCGCCAAATCGGCGCTGCGCGGGGCGATTGCGATCGGAGGCCTGGTAGTGGAAGCAGCGTTCAAACGAGCCGTCCGGACGGCGCTGCTGGCTTCGACGCTGCTGGCGGCTGCTCCGCCGCCCGACGGGGCTCCGCCCGGCACGCCCGCGCCTGTCGCGGCGCCGCCCGCGATCCCGTCCGCGGCCGAGACGTCCACCGTTCCGATGCCGCGATTGAACCAGGAGCAACTGGGGCAGCTTCGCAAGATGCTCGACGGTGCGGCATCCGACGGGATCGCGGCGGCCGGGCAGACCAGCGCGGCGCCGGCCGACGCGGGTGAGGACGCGACCGTCCGCGCGGCGCTGGATTATGCCACGGCGCTGCATCACGGGCGCCTCGCCGCCGCCGATTTCATGGGGAATTGGGGGCTGAAGCCCATGCCCTACGATCCGCGCGCGGATTTCGTCGCGGCGGTGCAGGCGAACGCCCTGCCCGCGTGGATCGCGTCGCTGCCGCCGCCCTGGTCGGGCTACGGCACGCTCCGCAAGGCGCTCGCCGTCTATCGCGGGATCGGGCGTTCGGGCGGCTGGCAGACGATCGCGAGCGGCGCCGATCTCGTGCCCGGCGCCACCGGCGATCGCGTCGCCGCGCTGCGCGAACGGCTGTCGATCGAGGATCATGCGCTTGGCGCGGGGCCCGCGCGCTACGACGACGACGTCGTCGCCGCCGTCCAGCGCGCGCAGCGCCGCTATGGGATCGAACCGAACGGCACCGCCGGCGCATCGACGATCGCGGCGCTCAATGTCGGCGTTGACGACCGCGTGCGCCAGATCGAAGCCAATATGGAGCGCTGGCGCTGGCTCCCCGCAACGCTTCCGGCGCACCGCGTACAGGTCAATATCGCCGCCGCGGTGCTCACCGTGTTCGATGCGGACAAGCCCGTGATGTCGATGCGCGCGGTCACCGGGCGACCCGACGACCAGACCCCGATGCTGTCGTCGACGATCCACAGCATCGTGCTCAATCCGCCCTGGAACGTGCCAAGCTCGATCGCGACCAAGGAATTGTGGCCGAAGGAGCATGCGCATCCGGGTTATCTCAAGGCGCACGGCTTCAGCGTGATCGGCAGCGGCGGCGGATCGCGGCTGCAGCAGAGCCCCAAGCGGAGCGCGCTGGGCAAGGTGAAGTTCGACTTCGCCAATCCCTACGGCGTGTATCTCCACGATACGCCGACGCAGGGCACGTTCGATCGTAACAGCCGGCTCGCCAGCCATGGCTGCGTGCGGCTGGCGCATCCCGTGGCGCTCGCCAAGCTGATGCTCCAGGACGATCCGGTCTGGACCGCCGACGCGATCGACGCCGCGATCGCGAAGGGCGCCACCGTGCGCGCGCCGCTCGCCGATCCGGTCGCGGTGTATCTCTTCTACTGGACCGCCTACGCCAGCGCCGACGGCAAGATGACGTTCCTCGACGATCCCTATGGCTGGGATCGCCAGCTCGCCGATCGCCTGACGAACAGCGCCGGCCGCGCCAAGCAGATGATCGCATCCAAATGATGGACAGGAACCGCATGCGCAATCGCTCGATCCTTATCGCCCTCGCCGCCACGGGATCGCTGCTCGGCGCGTGCCAGAAGCATAGCGAGCCGCCGCCCGAGACGCAGAACGTCGAGACGCCCGAGCCTGTCGCGCCGCCCGTCGCCACCCCGCCCAAGCCATCGGAGACGCCTACGCCGAAGCCCGCCAAACCCAGGGCGAAAGCCGCGCCGAAACCCAGCGCGGATGAGCAGATGCTCGACGATGCCGACGCCACCGGCATGACGTCGCACAGCGCGCCCGATACCGATCCTTCCGGTTCGTCGGACCCGTCGGGTCCGACCGGCAATCAGCAGCCGTGACCCAGGCATGACATCGCGCGATCATCGGCGGTGACGGTCTGGAAGCGGGAGGCGTGAACGCCATGACGGGTCAGTTCAGCCGCGTCATATCCGCACCCGATGCGATCAGCCGGTACATGCGACCGGCCACGGGAGTATCGAACCAGAAGCGGGAATAGCCGCCCCTGTCGTCCTCGACCTGCCAGAAACCCGCCTTGTTTTCGATCAGCGGCCCGGCACCGAGCGCGACCAGCCTGTCGCCGCGCGTGACGATATCGACCCCGCCGGCCCACGGATCGGCGGAGCGGTAATCGCCGGCGAGCGCAGACAGCCGCGCGGGCGTAGGTGCGATCGGCTCGGGCGCCTTGTCCCGACCGAAGGCGCGATCGCGATACCAGAGTCGATCGGGCGTCGCCGCCTTGTCGTTTTTGTCGTGGTCGTCGTTGTTGCCGTCCTTCTTCGTCGCCGACGAGAATTCCAGCAGCGCGGCGCGGTATCCCGGCAGATCGGTGACGATGTCGCCGCTCAGCGCTTCCAGTCGCCCGGTCTCCCCGCCCGAGCGCAGGACGAGCCCCGTGCCGACCTTCCCGACCTCGAGGACGGTTCCGTCGGCGGCCACCCACCGGCCAAGATAGCGCTCGGGGGCCTTGATCCTGCGCGCGGCGAACGGATCGGGCTGGGGCGGCAACGGCTTGCCATCGCGGACCGCACGCAGTGCGCGCACCGCATAGGCCGTCACCGCGACCGGACGATGATCGCCGAGCGTGCCGTTGGTGCTGGCGAAGGCGCCTACACCCGCGTCGGCATCGACATCGAAGGACGAGGTGAAGAGCTGCATGCCACCGGTGTGATGGAGCATCGGCCGGCCGTCGATCTTGGTGCGCATGAAGCCCGACGAATAGCCGCCGCCGATCTTTTCCGCCTTCGCCACGTTGGCGAGCATCGCCCTGGCGCTGGCATCGGGGAGCAGCTGCCCGCCCTGCCCGCGCCCGAGCGCGATCACGTACCGCAGATAGGCCGCCATATCCGACACCGTCGCCATCACGCTGCCCGCCGCCTCGTCCATCTCGTTCCACGGACCCTCGACCAGCGGACAGCCGAACATCGGCGGCAGGTCGTCCGCCGTCACGTATCCGGTCGCCATCAGCGCGCGGTCCTCGATGTGGATATGCGCGGTCGCGTGCGCCATGCCGATCGGCTTCTGCACGCGATCGCGGATCACCTCGGGGTGCGGACGTCCGGCGATCGTGGTGATCAGCAGGCCGATCAGTTCGTAGCCGGTGTTGCTGTAGGAGAAGTTGCTGCCGGGCTTCGCCGCCGTCCACAATCGGCCACCGGGGGAATCGGGCGGGATCGGCGCGCCTTCGGTCAGCCCCGCGACGTGGTTGAGCAGCTGCTGCGCGGTGATCGGCTCGGGCGGCAGGCAGTGCAGCGGCAGATAGCGCGATACCGGCAGGTCGAGATCGATCCTGCCCTCCGCGGCGAGTTGCCAGAGCGCCAACGCCGCCAGCGACTTGGAAATCGAGCCGATCTCGAACAGATGATCGGGGCCGACCGGGGTGCGGCTCGTCAAGTCCGCCAGGCCTAGACAGAGGTCGGCCTCGAAGCCGTCGTCGTCGACGAGCGAGACGATCATCCCCGGCAATCCGGTCGCGACGAGTTCGCCCTGCGCGCAGATCCGGATCGCCGCGATCGCAGCGGCATAGTCGCGCTTGCCCGACGCTCGCAGGATGATGCGCCCCGGAAAGGCCTCGATCGCGGCGAACGCCGGCGCGGCGGCGATGAACGCGGTGGCACCGAGCAGAGCGCGGCGGGTGATCGTCATGTGCAAGCCCCCAAGACATGGTACGCGTCACCTGTAGGGCGAGACGGGCGCGCGCCCAAGTGCCGCGGGCGGCTACCGCGCCGAAATAGCCACGACGACGACCGTCGCTATTCGTCGTGCGAGGGCGCTTCGTCGCGAAAGGCCGCTACCCGCTTGAGGATCGGCAACAGCAGCATGGCCAGGGTATTCCACGGCGTCGTCACGAACGCGAGCAGCAGCGTCGCTGCCGCCGCGATCGGCATGATCCAGCGCTGCCGCATCTCGCCGCGGAGCCGCGACGACGGGACGCTCGGGTCGATGAGATCGGGCCGCAACGCGATCCGCACGAGCCGCGCCTTGAGCAGGCCGGCGGCGAGCAGCGAAGCGGCATAGAAGGCGTACGGCGTCGCCGCCAGCGAGCCGGTGGTCAGCAAGTTCGTCGTGAACGGCAGGAAGGCCACCGCGAGCAGCAGCAGCAGATTGGGCCACAACAGCGCCTCGTCGTAATGGCACAGCATCATGAACAGCCGGTGATGGCTCATCCACACCGCGCCGATCACCAGGAAGCTGAGCAGGAAGGCGCCGAAGTGCGGCAGCAGCGCGACGAGCGCCTGCAGCCACTCCTGCTCGCTCGCCGCCGATCCGAGCTCGGGCGTCCGGATGTCGAGCACCAGCAACGTGATGACGATCGCGAACACCGCGTCGGAGAAGAATATCAGCCGTTCCAACGCGTGGCTCGGCGCATCCCTGTTCGTCACGGCCATCCCTTCAAGCTCGAGCGACACGTGTCTCGCACATTATTCGCGCAGCCAGAAGCATCGCCTGACGGTCTCTCGAGGCAAGCGGGCGTCGACCCGCCTACGCCTGCGGCACCGCTGCTGCTCCCCCCTGAACGCGCGCTCTGGCCGACATGAACGGCCCGACCGGGCGCCGCTCCGACGCGAAATGCTGCAAGCCGACCGGCCCGGGCATGGCGACGTAGAGCGCTTCGACCCCACCCCTGGCATGGTAGGTCTCATGCCAGAACCCCGCGCCTGCCGAGAGCTCGCGAACATTCCGCCACCAGGCCGCATGCGGCTCGCCGCGGGTAAACCGCTCGAGCGTATCCAGGTCGCGCCAATATTGCCGGAAGCCGAAGTGCGTCAGGCTAAACATCATGCCCTCATGGGCCAGCAGGCCTTCGGGTCGGTCGCGCGCGATCTGGTTCAGCCTCGGCCCGATGCGGCGCGCCGCGAGCAGACCGCGCCATCCCTTCACTTTGAAGCCCAGCATGATCATGACGAGGTCGGGATAAGTGGAGAGGTCCACCGACTGACGGTTGACGGGCGCTTGCATTATCGGGCTCCACGCTGCTTACATCGTATACATAACAGTTTGGTGTACGATGTAAACATGACCGATGGAAATCTTCTCGACCTGCGCACGCGCCTGCTCGCCGCTGCATTGGCGGCTTTGGAGCGCGGCGAGGATGTCGGCCTGCGGGCGGTCGCGCGCGATGCCGGGGTCTCGGCAATGGCGCCATACCGCCACTTTCGCGATAAGGCGGCGATGCTGGGCGCGGTGACGGTGCGCGGCTTCGAAGATCTCCGCAGCGCGCTGCTGGCGGCCGATGCCCAGCCGGACCCGCGCGCCGCGTTGGTCGCGCAGGGCGAGGCCTATCTGGCGTTCGCCCGCGCGCGTCCGGCGCTGTTCAGGCTGATGTTCGCCGGCCATGGCGGCGGGCCCCCGCCGGTCGAAGACAATGCCTATGGCGTGATGGTACGGCGGGTGCACGAGCTTGCCCCCGTCGATCCGGAAGCGGCGACGCTGGCCTGCTGGTCGGCGGTACACGGCATGGCGACGCTCGCGCTCGACGGCGGCCTGCCCCCCGGCGGAGCGCGGCTAGAACACGCCGCGCTGTCGCTGGTGGTCGCGGGGCTGGCCGGCGCGAGATCAGCATAGTCCGAAGTCGGTCATTCATCGGCCGGCATCGTCCCCGGACGCGAGAGGCCGCTCTCGTCAGACGCTCATGGCCGCAGGAGCGGAAGATCGCGACGTCTCGCGCGCCTGAACGAGGGCATTGTCGATCGCCGTACGACGCACGTCCTCGCCGCGCCCCAGGCCTTCGGCGACGATGAACTCGACGTCCGCGCCGACGAAGCCGAAGATCGAGCGCAGCAGCGTTTCGGCATGCTCGTACGCCGCATAGGGCGATCCTTCGCCGTAGACGTTGCCGCGGGCGAGCGCGACGATCACGCGCTTGCCTGCGGCGAGGCCGACCGGGCCGTTCTCGCCATAGGTGAACGTCTTGCCGCGCACGGCGATGCGATCGACCCAGGCTTTCAGCTGGCTGGGAATCGAGAAATTGTAGAACCCCGCGCCGATCAAGACGATGTCGGCGTCGAGGAACTGCTGCACGTCCTCGCCGCTATCCAGCGCCAGGAAGGCATCTAGGGTCATATGCGGGATCGGCTCGGCGGCGAGATCGCGATAGGTGACCTCGAGCGTGGGATCGGTTTCCCGGAGGCGCGCGACGACGGCGGCGGAAATCGCGCGGCTCGCCGATTGTTCGCCCATGATGCTGGAATCGAGATGAAGAAGCTTCATTGATTGTCTCCGGTCCGGATTTGTGACCAGGATCAGGTATGTGACCGAAGGCGACCCGCCAAGGACGCATATTTTTAGGACCAGGTCACATGGATATGCCCGCCATGCCAGGCGTCAGCGCCAATTGCCGCAGGATGAGCAGCGTGCTCTCGCTCGTCGGCGACAAATGGACGGTGATGATCGTGATGGTGCTCGTCGAACGTCCGCGGCGCTTCAACGACATCAAGCGGACGATCGGCGGGATCTCGCAGCAGATGCTGACCCGGACTCTCAAAGCGCTCGATCGCGACGGCCTGGTCAGCCGGACCGTGCACCCGACGGTCCCGCCGCAGGTCGAATATGCGCTGACCGAGCTCGGCTATTCGCTGTCCGAGCCGCTTCGCGCGCTGGGCAGCTGGGCGGGAAAGCATCTCGAACTGATCGACGAGAACCGCCTTCGTTACGACTTGGCCAGGGGCGTCGAACCAAGCATCGGCGCGCGCGCTTCGGCGCTCTAAGCTGGATCGACATTCGATCATCCTCCGCCGCCAGGGGGAGGGGGCGGACGGCGGCGCGCTCTATATGCCAATACCGCCGTCCTCCCCCTCCACCATCCTTCGGATGGTCCCCCTCCCCCTGGCGGGGGAGGATTTCGCAGCGCTCGCCCGAATGTCGATACGCCAAGAGCATCGTGCGCTAAGTCAGCTTCACCGTCCGCCCCCCCCCCTCGGGCAACACCGATTTCCTAGCATTCGGCGCCGCTCGGCTTCGCGCCCGGCGCGTCAATCGCCCGCGTGCCAGGGCGAGCGGGTCGGCGGTCGATCCCCCGCGAACTTCGATCGACGCGGTTTCG
>CAXTVK010000019.1:0-34400 GCA_964247655.1 uncultured Sphingomonadaceae bacterium
CGATCTATTCGCCCGTCGACGGCGTCGTGCTGTCGCGGCAGGTCGAGCCCGGGCAAACCGTCGCCGCCTCGTTCAACGTCGCGACGCTGTTCACGATCGCCGAGGACCTGACGCAGATGAAGCTCGACGTGAAGGTCGACGAGGCGGACGTCGGCGGCGTCGCGATCGGCGACCGCGCGACCTTCTCGGTCGACGCTTTCCCCAATCGCAGCTTCACCGGGCAGGTCGTGCGGATCGATCTCGGCGCCAATGCGACGCCGACGGTCAACAGCGCGGGCACGACGACCAATTCGTCGACGACGGTGGTCGCCTACACCGCCTCGCTGTCGGTCGCGAACCCCGACACGGTGCTCCGCCCCGGCATGACCGCGACGGCGAGCATCCTGACCGCGGTGCGCCGCGACGCGCTGCTCATCCCCAACGCCGCGCTGCGCTTCGTGCCCGACAGCGCGACCAAGCCGGCGGACGGCGGCGGCATCTCGCTCGGGCCGCCCAAGAAGGGCAGCGGCGGCTTCGGCGTCGCGGGGCAGGACAAGACGACGACGATCGGCCGCGGCAGCCAGCAGACGGTCTACGTCATCGAAGGCAAGGCCGATCCGCGCCCGGTCAAGGTCAGCGTCGGCGACACCAACGGCACGCTGACCAGCGTCACCAGCGACGAGCTCAAGCCCGGCATGCAGGTCGCGACCGGCAAGCTCGCGCAAAAGGGCAAGTGAGCCCCGCCGTGCCTGGCCCGATGCCCGAGGCGACGCCCGATCCGCTGATCCGGCTGATCGGCGTTACCAAGCGCTTCGGCAGCGGCGAAGCGGCGTTCCAGGCGCTGAAAGGCGTCGATCTCGACATCATGGCGGGCGACTTCATGGCCGTCATGGGCCCGTCGGGATCGGGCAAGTCGACGACGATGAACATCTTGGGGTGCCTTGACGTGCCGACGACAGGCAGCTTCCTGTTCCGCGGCCACCATATCGAAAGCCTTGGTCGCGACCAGCGCGCCTTGCTGCGGCGGCGCTATTTGGGCTTCGTCTTCCAGGGCTTCAACCTGCTCGCGCGCACCACCGCGCTCGAGAATGTCGAGCTGCCGCTACTGTATCGCGGCGACGACAAGCGCGCGCGGCGGACGGCGGCCCTTGCCGCGCTCGATCAGGTCGGGCTGGTCGACTGGGCGAGCCACACGCCGTCCGAACTGTCGGGCGGGCAGCAGCAGCGCGTCGCGATCGCGCGGGCCATCGTCACGCACCCCGACGTGCTGCTCGCCGACGAACCGACCGGCAATCTCGACACCGAACGCTCGCTCGAGATCATGGAGCTGCTCACCCGCCTCAACCGCGACCGCGGGATCACCGTGCTGATGGTGACGCACGAAGCCGAGATGGCGGCGTTCGCGCGCACCGTGGTCCAGTTCCGCGACGGCCTGGTCGAGCGCGTGACGCGGGGGCGGGTTGCGGCGTGATGCGCACCACTCCACCTCCGTTCGTCCTGAGCGTAGTCGAAGGATGTGTTGCGCGCGCCTACCCCGTTCGCACTGAGCGCAGTCGAAGTGCAGCCACCGCACTGCCTTCGACTGCGCTCAGGCAAACGGGAGCTGGGCGTTTGGAGCATGTCCTTCGACTGCGCTCAGGACGAACGGGTTTCTTGGGGCGGGTCGGGAAGGATGGGCAGGCCGATGATTGACGCCGCCCCCCCCCCGCCCCCCGGCCGCGCCTCCACCGCGCGGCTCATGGGCACCACCGTGCTGCTCGCGTTCCGTGCGATCCGGCGGCATCTGCTGCGCTCGATCCTGACGATGCTCGGCATCGTCATCGGCGTGTTCGCGGTGGTGACGATGGTGACGCTGGGGCAGGGCGCGACCGCATCGGTGCGCCAACAGATATCCAGCTTGGGCAGCAACCTGCTGACCGTCGTGCCCGGCCAGAATGTCGGGCGCGGCGGCGGCGCGGAGACGCCGCAGCCGTTCAAGGCGGCCGATCCGATCGCGATCCGCGACCAGGTCGGCGGCGTGCTCAACGTCGCGCCGATCGTGACCGCGAGCGTCACCGCGGTCCGCAACGCGTCCAACTGGTCGACGACGCTGACCGGCGCCGGCAACGCCTATCTTGATATCGAGAATTGGACGGTGGCGGACGGCCGCGCGTTCACCGATGCCGAGCAGCAGGCGGGCAAGACGGTCTGCCTGCTCGGCGTCACCGTCTGGAACAACCTCTATCAGGGCGCGGACGCGGTCGGCACGCGCGTGCGGCTCGGCGACGTGACGTGCCTCGTGGTCGGCGTGCTGGCATCGCGCGGCGGCGGCGTCCACCAGGACGAGGACGATGCGGTGATCATGCCGATCAAGGCGGTGCAGCGCCGCTTCACGGGCAACAGCGACATCCGCGTGATCATCGTCGCCGCCGATCCCGCCTACGATAGCGCCGACGTGCAGAGATCGATCGCGGCGCTGCTGCGCGAGCGGCGCAACATCTCGGGCGACAAGCTCGACGATTTCACGGTGTTCGACAACAAGCAGATCGCCGACACGCTGTCGGGCATCACCGGCGTGCTCACCGCGATCGTCAGCGCGATCGCCGCGATCTCGCTGCTCGTCGGCGGGATCGGGATCATGAACATCATGCTCGTGTCGGTGACCGAACGCACGCGCGAGATCGGGATCAGGCTCGCGATCGGCGCGGTCCAGCGCGAGGTGATGCTGCAGTTCCTCGTCGAGGCGGTGGTGCTGTCGTGCCTGGGCGGGCTGATCGGGCTGGTGCTCGCGCTGTTCGCCTCGATCGGCCTCTCCGCGCTGCTCAAGGTGCCGTTCGTGTTCGATCCGTGGACCAATCTCGTGGCGTTCCTCTTCTCCGGGCTGATCGGCGTCGTCTTCGGCTATTTCCCGGCGCGCAGAGCGGCAGCTCTCAATCCGATCGATGCGTTGCGCTACGAATGATCCTGCTGGCGCTCGCCCTGCTGCAGGCGGTCGCGCCCGAGACGCCGCCGCAGCCCGATATCGTGGTCAACGCGACGATCGGCTGCGGGCCGCCTTATGCCCGCGTCTACATCGCGCCGATGGGCGAGCCGATTCGCGCCGACGGGCGCACCGATCCGATGGCGGTGTGGTTCGCGCAGGCCGATGCCGATCATGACGGTCGCGTCTCGCTCGCCGAGCTGCAGGCCGATGCGGATCGCTTCTTCACCACGCTCGACCGCGATCGATCGGGCGAGATCGATCCGCAGGAGATGGCGGATTACGAGAACAAGGTCGCGCCCGAGATCAAGCTCTACCAGTCCGATCAGGATCCGCGCCCGCGCAACCGGCAGCAGAAGCACGACGCCAAGCAGGCCGCGAAACGGCGTTCCGATTATGCCGCGCCCTACGGCGCCGGGCTCTACGCCTCGCTCAACATTCCCGAACCGCTCGTCTCGGCCGATCTGAACCTCAACCGCGGCGTCTCGCGCGCCGAGGTGGCGCAGGTGGCCGCCAATCGCTTCCCCGCGCTCGACACGGCGGGCCGGGGGTATCTCACCTATGACACACTGCCGACATCTCCCGCGCAGAAGGAGATCGACGCATGCCGCGCCGCGGCCGATAAGAAGAGGCGATGAACGAACTCACCCCGCCCCGCCTGCTGGTCGTCGACGACGATGCCGATCTGCGCGATCTGATCGCCGGTTTTTTGCGCGACCATCATCTCGAGGTGGAGACGGCCGCCGACGCCGACGGCATGGACGCCGCGCTCGCTCGCGGCAAATTCGATTGCGTGATCCTCGACCTGATGATGCCCGGCGAGGACGGGCTGTCGATCCTGCGCCGGATGCGCGGGCGCGATCGCACGCCGGTGATCATGCTGTCGGCGATGGGCGAGGATATCGACCGGATCGTCGGCCTCGAAGTCGGCGCGGACGACTATCTGGCCAAACCGTGCAACCCGCGCGAGCTGCTCGCCCGCGTCCGCGCGCTGCTGCGCCGCACCGCGCGCGGCGACGATGCGACGCCGCTGTCTTCGGCCGCGACCAACACGACACCGCGTCGCAAATTCGGCGACTGGTCGCTCGATCTGGTCGAGCGCAGCCTCGATCGCGCCGGCTATCCCACCGCACCGCTCACCGATGCCGAATTCCGCGTGCTCACCACCTTCCTCGATCGGCCGCAGCGCGTGCTGTCGCGCGACACGCTGATCGAGGTCGCCAAGGGGTCCGACGCCGACGTGTTCGATCGCGCGATCGACGTCACGATCAGCCGGCTGCGCAAGAAGCTGGGCCCCGGCGATCCGATCCGCACGATCCGCAACGAGGGCTATATGCTCGCGCTGCGGCCCGAGGACGGCTGACACGCGATGCGCTTCCGCTCGCTGCCGATCTTCTGGCAGACGCTGATCCTGCTGCTCGGCGGGCTGGCGATGGCGCAGATCGTCTCGGTGCTGCTGATCGTCTACCTGCCAGCGCCCCGCCCCGATTTCTACACGATGACCGAGATCGCCGAGCGGCTCGCGCTGGCACCGGGATCGAACGACAAGCTGACCGTGCGCCGCGTCGCCGACGCACCCGTCGCGGAGGCGGGGATGGTCGCCGATGTCGCGATCACGCGGCGTCTCGCGATGCAGCTCGATCGGCCGATCGACGACGTCCGCATCTTCTTCTTCACCGATCAGTCCGAGACGTTCCCGTTCAATCGCCAGAGCGGGCGCAGCGCGGTGCCGATCCGCCACGGCCAGCCCTATTTCTTCAACACGCTGGTCGCCGCGGAGCGCGATCCGATCAGCGGCTGGCGGATGCTGCGTACGCCGCCGCCGCCCTCGATCAGCGCGTGGCAGGCGCGGACCTCGTTGTGGTTCGGCATCTCGGCGCTCGCGATGCTGCCGTTCGCCTGGGGATTCGCGCGGCGGCTGACGCGGCCGATCCGCCGCTTCGCCGAGGCGGTCGAGCGGCTCGATCATGATCGCGACGCGCCGCCGGTGCCCGAAGAAGGCGCCGCCGAGCTCCAGCTCACCGCGATCGCGCTCAATGCGATGCACGAACGGCTGCGCACCACGATGCGCGAACGCACCGCGATGATCGGCGCGATCGCGCACGATCTGCGCACCCCGCTCGCGCGCATCGCCTTCCGCATCGAGGGCGCGCCCGACAGGATACGCGGGCCGGTGCAGGCGGATATCGAGCAGATGCGCCAGATGGTCGCGGCGACGATCGGCTTCCTGCGCGGCGATGCCGGCACCGGCGAACGCAAGCCCGTCGATCTCGCCGCGATCGCGCGCCGGCTGGCGGGCGAAGCGACCGACACCGGATCGACGGTGGCGATCGCCGAGATCGAGCGCGCGGTGGTCAGCGGCGACCGCTCCGCGCTCGAGCGGCTGATCCAGAACCTGATCGACAATGCGGTCAAATATGCCGGCGCCGCCGAACTGCTCGTCCGCCACGAGGTCGATCGCGCGCGGGTCACGGTGGCGGATCGCGGGCCGGGCATCCCCGAGGCCGAACTCGAACGCATGTTCGAGCCGTTCGAACGTCACGAGCCCTCGCGCAGCCGCTCGACGGGCGGCCTGGGCCTGGGCCTCGCCATCGCCCGCAGCATCGCGCTCGCGCACGGCGGATCGATCACCGCGCAGAACCGGCCTGGCGGCGGGCTTGCGGTGACGGTGGATCTGCCGCTCGCGGCGTGAGTGCTTGCGATTTCTCCAGAACCGTTCGTCCTGAGTAGCCATTGAGCTTGTCGAAATGGCGTATCGAAGGACCGAGGCCTGGCGCCAAGTCCTTCGATACGGGCCCCTTCGACTGCCTGCCAAGGCAGGCGCTCAGGACAGGCTGCGACTACGCTCAGTCCCTACTCAGGACGAACGGTTGGGGATCATGCGACCAGATGCTGCGCCAAAATCACCACGCCGATCCCGATCAGTGCGAGGCCGCCCAGCACCTCGGCCATCGGCCCGAGCGTCTCGCCCGCCTTGCGGCCGACCAGCACGCCGATCGTCGCGATCAGCGTCGTCACCAGCCCGATCACGATGCACGCCGAGACGATGCCGATGTCGAGTACCGCGAGGCTGATCCCCACCGCCATCGCATCGATGCTGGTCGCCACCGCGGTGAGCATCAGCCGCAGCGTGCCCGCTTTCCTGCGTGCCGCCGCCTGCGCCTCGACCGGCAGCGGCTCGCCGTGCGATCCGCGCCAGGCTTCCCACAGCATGTGGCCGCCGACGACGACGAGCAACCCGAACGCGACCCAGTCGCCGACCGGCTGGATCCACGTCGCCGCCGCCTTGCCGATCAGCCATCCGATCGCGGGACTGATCGCCTCGGCGAGGCCGAATACCAGCCCGATCCTGAATGCCCTGCCGAGATCGCGGCGCTTACCGTCGGCGCCCTTGCCCACCGCGGCGGCGAACGCATCCACCGACAGGCTCAGTCCCAAGCCGCCGAGCGTCAATATTCCGACCATGCGCGCATATCCCAGGGGCCGAGGAACAGACCACGACGCATCCCCTCCCGGCCTTGGCGGAGGGTGGCGTCGCTGGTCTTGCCGGGCGAACCGTCGTCGGTCCGCTGCCTCCGCCACGATGCGCCAGGCACACCGAGTATGTTGACGAAGGCCCCGCTGCGATGCGGGTGGCTACTCCCCAAGAACTGGGCATGGGCTAGCCTGATCGCCGCACTCGATCAAGCCGATCGATTCAGCCGCTGTTGCGCAGCGCCGTCGCGATCGCGTTGATCGAGAGCTGGATGCCCTCGCGGATCCGCGCATCCTCTTCGCCCGCGCGGTGGCGCTTGAGCAGCTCGACCTGCAGCAGGTTGAGCGGCTCGATATAGGGCAGCCGCAGCCGGATCGAGGCATCGAGCCCGGGATGCTTCTCGAGCAGTCGCGTCTGGCGCGTCACCGCCAGCAGGCAGTCGTGCGCCTTGTGCCAGCCGTCGCGGATGCGCGCGAACATGGCGTCGCCCATCGCCTTGTCCTCGACCAGCGGCAGATAATGCGCGGCGATCGTCATGTCGGATTTGGCGAGCACCATCTCCATGTTGGCGAGCGTCGCGGCGAGGAACGGCCAACCCTCCAGCATCTCGCGCAGCAGCCCCATGTCCGTCACGCCGCCGAGCCCCTGGCCGACGCCGTACCACCCCGGCAGCATGATCCGCGCCTGCGCCCAGGAGAATACCCAGGGGATCGCGCGCAGATCCTCGATCCGGTCCGACTTGGTCCGGCTGGCGGGGCGCGAGCCGATCTTGAGGCCGGCGATCTCGGGCAGCGGGGTGATCTGGCGGAAGAAGGTGCGGAACGCGTCGTCGCCATAGACGAGATCGCGATAGGCGGCGAAGGCGGTCTGCGAAATGCCCGCCATCGTCTCGGCGAAACGCGCATAATCCGTGTCGGACAGGCTGGGCGCTTCGAGGCTCGCGAGCAGCGTCGCCGACGCCATCGCCTCGAGATTGACCATCGCCGAATCGCGCGTGCCATATTTGGCGGCGATCACCTCGCCCTGTTCGGTGATCCGGATGCGGCCCGCGACGGTGCCCGGCGGCTGCGCGCGGATCGCCGCGAAGGACGAACCGCCGCCGCGCCCGACGGCGCCGCCGCGGCCGTGGAACAGCTGCATCGTCACGCCGGCGTCAGCGAACACCGGCTCGAGCGCGCGCGCGGCCTGGTGCAGCGACCAGACCGAGGTGAGATAGCCGCCATCCTTGTTCGAATCCGAATAGCCGACCATCACCTCCTGGTGCCCGCGTGCCTTGGTCAGCGCGGCGATCTCGGGCAGCGCGAACCACGCCGTCATCACCGTGGGCGCATTTTCGAGGTCGCCGATCGTCTCGAACAGCGGCACGGCCATGATCGCGGCGTGCGGTGCATCGCCCGCGCGCGCCGGCGGCCGATAGAGCCCGACCTCCTTGAGCAGCGTATGGACCTCGAGCATGTCCGACACGCTTTCGGCCTTCGAGATGTTGTAGATGCCGATGCAGGCCGGCCCGTAGAGCGCATGTGCTTCGGCGGCGGCACGGAGGATCGCGAGTTCGGAGCGCGTCTCGTCCGAATAGTCGTTCCACGCGCTCGACAGCGGCCGCGCATGCGCCAGTTCGGCGCGCAGGATTTTTACGCGCGCCTCCTCGTCGAGCGCAAGATAATCGGGCTCGACGCCCGCGACCGCGAGCAGTTCGGCGACGACGCGTTCGTGGACGTCGGCATTCTGGCGCAGGTCGAGCGCGGCCAGATGGAAGCCGAAGGTATCGACCGCGCGGACCAGCCGGCTGAGCGCGCCGCCGCTGTTGAGCACACCGCCGCCCTGTTCGCGCAGCGCACGCGCCAGCGTCGCCAGATCGTGACGCAGCGCGGCGGGATCGGCATAGGCCTCCGCCTTCACCGCGGCCGGTCGCGGCGGGGAATGGCCGACGATCGCCTCGAAGGTGGCGGCGAGCCGCGCATAGATGCCGGTGAGCGCACGACGATACGGTTCGTCGCCGCGCGCGCGGCCGGGATCGTGCGCGGCCTCGGCGAGCGCGGCGAGCGCATCGCCGGCAGGCGTATGCTCGGTCGAGATCGACAGTTCGGCGCCGAGCCCGTGGATCGCGTCGAGATAGGAGCCGAGCACCGCCTCGGCCGAGCGCGACAGCACCAGCCGCAGCTGCTCGGCCTGGACGTTGGGATTGCCGTCGCGGTCGCCGCCGATCCAGTTGCCCAGCCGCAGGAAGCTCGGGATGCGCGTGCCCAGCGCGCGGTCCCACCGCGCATAGAGCGCGGGCAGAGTCGGCAGCAGCACGTCGCGCAGATAGGCGAGCGCGGTCTCGATCTCGTCGGCGACGTACAGCCGCTCGCGGCGGAGCGCGCGCGTCTGCCAGAGCAGCGCGATCTGGCGGACGATCGCCTCCTCGATCAGATCGCCGTCGGGTGTCTCGTCGCGGCCGCCGTCCTTGAGCAGCATCAGCTCGGCGATGCGGTTGCGGTGATCGATCATGCTCTTGCGCCGCACCTCGGTCGGGTGCGCGGTGAGCACGGGGACGATCAGCGCATGATCGAGCAGTTTTAGCACCGCGTCGCGATCGATGCCCTGTTCCTTCAGCCGCGCAAGCGCGTGCGCGACGTCGGCCTCGGGTTCGGCGGCGACGCCCTGCCGATCCTCGGCGAGATTGGCGAGCATCGAGAACAGCATGAACCCCCGCACGAAGGCGAGCGTATCGTCGAGCCCGAGCGAATCGAGCCCGGTGTCGATCTCGGCCGATCCCGCGATCCCGCGCGCGCGATCGACCGAGACCGATCGGATATATTCGATCCGCCGGAACAGCGCGTCGCCGTCATAGGCGCGAATCACGTCGCCGAGCAGCTTGCCCAGAAAGCGGACGTCGGGGTTCTGCGCGATCGGAGGGGAAGTGGTCATGCGGCGATGCTGCATTGCGGGAGGGGTGGGGTCAATGCGACTCTGCTCCCCTCCCTGAAAGGGAGGGGCTGGGGGTGGGTCTTGGTTCGCGATACGGTGCTGATACGCGCAGCATGACCGTGTCGCGCGCCTCCACCCACCCCTAACCCCTCCCTTCCAGGGAGGGGGATAGTGCCGGCTCACGCGTCCAGCGGCACATCCCAATAGAGCCAGTCGCGCCAGCTCTCGTGCAGATAGTTGGGCGGAAACTTCCGGCCGTGCTCCTGCAGCGCCCAGCTCGTCGGGCGGCCGGGCTGATGCGCGAGCGTCATGTGCGCCTGCTTGGGCGTGCGGCCGCCCTTCTTGAGGTTGCACGGCGCGCAGGCGGTCGAGACGTTCTCCCACGTCGTGCGCCCGCCCTGCGCACGCGGCACGACATGATCGAAGGTCAGGTCATGCTTGGCGCCGCAATATTGGCATTCGAAGCCGTCGCGCAGGAACAGGTTGAACCGCGTGAACGCGGGATAGGCCGAGGGCTTCACGAACTGCCTTAGCGCGATCACGGAAGGGAGTTTCATCGTGAAGCTCGGCGAGTGCACCTCGCGCTCGTACTGCGACACGATATCGACGCGCTCGAGGAACACCGCCTTGATCGCGGTCTGCCAAGGCCATAGCGACAAGGGATAATAGCTCAGCGGGGTATAGTCCGCGTTGAGCACCAGCGTGGGGCAGCCATCGGGATGCCGGATCAGATCGGGGTGATACATGGAACGACATGAACCTCCGTGCGGCGTCCGCCGCCCCGGCCGGTTGCTAGCCCTGTCGCACGCAGGACGCGTCCCCGGTGAGGCAGCGTCGTCTTCGTCGCGCCCCGGATGCCCGAACTGCGTGACGTCGGCATGACAGCATGGCGCGCGACTCGCGGTCAAGGGCCGGCATGACGATTTCCGCGGCCGGTGCCGCCATCGTCACGCGTTTCGCACCGAGCCCGACCGGACGGCTGCATCTGGGTCACGCGGTCTCGGCGATCGCCGCGCACGATCTGGCGCGCGCCGACGGCGGCCGCTTCCTGCTGCGGATCGAGGATATCGACGCGGGGCGCAGCCGCGAGGGTTTCGTCGAAGGAATAGTCGAAGATCTGCGCTGGCTCGGGCTGACGTGGGACGAAGCGCCCGTGCGCCAATCGGCGCGGCTCGATGCCTATCGCGCGGCGCTCGGCGCATTGGGCGCGGCGGGTCTGCTCTATCCCTGCTTCTGCACGCGCGCCGACATCGCATCGGCGGCATCCGCACCGCACGGGCCGGAGGGCGCGGTGTATCCCGGCACCTGCCGCCAGCTCGACCCCGTCGAGCGCTCGCGGCGGATGGTGGAGGAGCCGCACGCCTGGCGGCTGGCGATGGACGATGCGGTCGCCTTCACCGGGCCGCTCGCCTGGCATGACGCCAAGGCGGGCGCGGTCGCCGCCGCGCCGGGAAAATTCGGCGACGTCGTGCTGGCGCGCAAGGATGCGCCCGCTTCCTATCATCTCGCGGTCACCGTCGACGATGCGTGGCAGCGCGTCACCGACGTCGTGCGCGGCGCCGATCTGTTCGAGGCGACGCATATCCACCGGCTGCTGCAGGCGCTGCTCGGGCTGCCGACGCCGCGCTACCATCATCATCCGCTGCTCGCCGACGCGGACGGCAAGCGGCTGGCCAAGCGCGACGGCGCGCCGACAATCGCTGCGCTGCGCGAGAGCGGTGCCGATCCGGCCGCTCTGGTCGCCGATCTGCGTGCAGGCCGGATGCCGGTTGGCTTGTCCACCGCAGAGGTTTAAGAACGGACGCATGCAGACCATCCTCTTCGTCCTCGTCATCCTGTTCGCGATCGGTGCGCTGGTCGCGCTGGTCCGCGGGATCATCGCCTTCCTGCGCACCACCGACGAGGAGTTGCGCCGCGATCCCGCGCTCGGCCCCAGCGCGTCGAGCCTCAAGCAGAACAGCATGATGTGGCGGCGCATCCAATTCCAGGCGCTCGCGGTGATCGGTGCGGTGCTGCTGATGCTGCTGGCGCATCCGCACAGCTGAGCCGGGCGCCGCGACGTCATGGTCAAGCTCAACAAGATATACACGCGCACCGGCGACGGCGGCGAGACGGGCCTCGTCGACGGATCGCGCGCGCCCAAGCATGCGCCGCGGATCGCCGCGATGGGCGACGTCGACGAGGCGAATTCGGCGATCGGCATCGCGCTGCTGCATCTGCCCGCCGAGAGCGAGGCGGCGGCGATGCTCGGCCGCATCCAGAACGAGATGTTCGATCTCGGTGCCGATCTCGCGACCCCCGGCGAGGATTTCGCCCCCAGCGAGATGACGCTGCGCATCGTCGCGCGCCAAGTCGATCGGCTCGAACACGAGATCGACGCGATGAACGCGACGTTGAGCCCGCTGACCAGCTTCATCCTGCCCGGCGGCATGCCGGCCTCGGCGCATCTCCACCTCGCGCGTGCCACCGTCCGCCGCGCCGAGCGGCAGGCGGTCGCGGCGCGCGATGGCGGCACCCCCTTGAATCCGCTGGCATTGACCTATCTCAACCGCCTGTCCGATCATCTGTTCACGCTGTGCCGCCTGATCAACGCGGCGGGTGCTGGGGATGTGCTGTGGCGGCCGGGCGCGACGCGGGGCGCCTGAGCCGATCGAGCAACCTTTCGCCCGCTCAGGCCGTTGATCGCGCTTCGAGAGGGAATCCCTGACATGGCCACGCAAACCGCGATGTTCGCGCCGTCCGCGGAGGACGCCGGGCAGACCAATCACGCCCCTGCCGCAGAGCGGCTCGCGCGCTTCCGCCGCGTCCGCGCGCTGACGCTGGCGCTCGCCGCCGATCTGTCCGACGCCGACGCGACGCCGCAGTCGATGCCCGATGCCTCGCCCGCCAAATGGCACCTCGCGCACGTCACCTGGTTCTTCGAGACGTTCGTGCTGCGCGATCATGTGTCGGGCTATGCGGGCTTCGACGCGCGCTGGCCGTTCCTGTTCAACTCCTATTACGAGGCGGAAGGCGCTCGCCTTGCACGGCCAGCCCGCGGACTATTGACGCGACCGACGCTCGACGAAGTCCGCGCCTATCGCGCGCATGTCGATGCCGCGATTGTGGCGGCGTGGGATGCGTTGCCCGAGGCGGCGCAAGCGCTGGTCGAACTCGGCACGCACCATGAGGAGCAGCATCAGGAACTGCTCGTCACCGACATACTCCATCTGTTCGCGCAGAACCCGCTCGCGCCCGCGCTGTGGCCCGCGGAGACGCGCCGCCCGAGCATGGCGCCCGCGCCGCTGCGCTGGATCGAAGGACGCGCCGGTGCCGCCGAGATCGGCCACGACGGGGACGGCTTCGCCTTCGATTGCGAAGGCCCGCGTCACACCGTCTGGCTGCAGCGCCATGCGCTTGCCGATCGGCTGGTCACCAACGGCGAATGGCGCGCCTTCGTCGATGATGGCGGCTACGCGACGCCCGCGCACTGGCTGTCGGACGGCTGGGCTTGGGTCCGCGCCAACGGCATCGAGGCACCGCTCTACTGGCGTCGCGATGCTGGCGGCCAGTGGAACGAGCGGTTCGGGCTGGACGGGCAGGGGCCGATGGACCTTGCCGCCCCCGTCCGCCACGTCAGCTATTACGAGGCCGACGCCTATGCACATTGGGCCGGCGCTCGCCTGCCCACCGAAGCCGAATGGGAAAGCGCCGCAGCGGGCCTGGATTCGACGCACGGCAATTTCCTCGACGCGCCGCATGCCGCGCGGCCGCGCCCCGCCGCATCCGGCGAGGGGCTTCGGCAGATGTTCGGCGACGTCTGGCAATGGACCGCCTCCGCCTTTCTCGCGCACCCCGGCTTCAGGGCGGCGGAGGGCGCGGTCGGCGAGTATAACGGCAAGTTCATGTCGGGGCAGTTCGTGCTCAAGGGCGGCAGCTGCGCGACCCCGCGCGGCCACACCCGCGCCAGCTACCGCAATTTCTTCTACCCGCACATGCGCTGGCAGTTCACCGGCGTGCGGCTCGCCAAGGATCTTTGACATGCTGCTCGAACTGGACCGCCAGGCGCCACCCGCCGCCGCCGACCCCGCGTTCCGCGCGCATGTGCTCGCCGGCCTGACCGCGCGCCCGCGCGCGATCCCGGCGCGCTGGTTCTACGATCATCGCGGCTCCGAACTGTTCGAGCGGATCACCGATCTCCCCGAATATTATCCGACGCGCACCGAACGCGCGCTGCTCGAGGCGTGCGCGCCGCAGGTCGCGCATCATGTCGGCGCGGGTCGCGCGGTGATCGAGTTCGGATCGGGATCGTCGGCGAAGACGCCGCTGCTGCTCGCTGCGGTCGATCCCGCCGCCTACGTTCCGATCGATATCTCGGGCGACTTTTTGCGCGAATCCGCCACCGCTCTGGGCCGGCGCTTCCCCGGATTGCCCGTCCATCCCGTCGAGGCGGATTTCACCCACCCGATCGCGCTGCCCGCCGCGATCGGCGCGGCGCCGCGCCTCGGCTTCTTTCCCGGCTCGACGATCGGCAACCTCACCGCGCCCGCCGCGGTCGATCTGCTGCGCGCGATGGTCGGGACGCTGGGAGAAGGCGCGATGCTGTTGATCGGGATGGACCGGATCAAGGCCACCGAAATCCTCGTCCCCGCCTATGACGACGCGCAGGGCGTCACCGCCGCGTTCAACCTCAATCTGCTGACGCGGATCAACCGCGAACTGGGCGGCGACATCCCCGTCGACGCCTTCCGTCACGTCGCGCGCTGGAACGATGCGGAGGCACGGATCGAGATGCATCTCGAGGCGACCCGCGACGTCGCGTTCGCGATCGACGGCGCGCCTTTCGCGATCGGCGAGGGCGAGACGATCCACACCGAGAACAGCCACAAATACGACGCGCGCGGCGCGCGTCTGCTGCTCGCCGCGGGCGGCTGGACGACGATCGCCGAATGGACCGACGCGGACGATCAGTTCGCGATCCTGCTCGCCGAGGCGCGCCCGCTGCCCACCGCGCCTTGATCCCGCCGAGGGCGCTGGAAAGTCGCATTGCCTATGCTATGTTCGGCCCAGCAAACAGGTGGGAGCCGAAGGCATGAACAAGCTGATCTTCGCGGGCGTCGTCGCGGTTGGCATGATGGCGGGGGCGCCCGCGCTCGCCGACAATGCGATGCAGGTCTGCGGCGCGAAATATCAGGCGGCCAAGACCGCCAAGACATTGCCCGCTGGCCAGACCTGGAATCAGTATCTCGCGCAGTGCCGCACCACGCTGCCCAAGACCGGCGCGACCGTAGCGGCAGCGCCTGCTCCCGCCGCGCGACCGATCGCGGCGGCGGCGCCCGCCGCAAAGGGCCTGCACGCGCAAAGCCCCGCGATGCTCGCGGTCCACGATCGTCAGCGTCAGTGCGGTTCGCAGTGGAAGGCCGACAAGGCCGCCGGCAAGATCCCGGCCGGGCAGACCTGGCCCAAATATTGGAGCGCCTGCAACACGCGCCTCAAGGGCTGACACGACCCGTCATCACCCGATCATGATCGTCGAATAGGAACGCCGCGCGGACAGGTTTCGCGCGGCGTAGCTTTGTCGGGGCACGGCCTCGTTTCTCAAGGGATATGCGTATGGATACGGTCGGCGTCATCGGCGCGGGGCAGATGGGCGCTGGGATCGCGCAGGTCACCGCGGTCGCGGGCTACCGCGTGCTGCTCTCCGATCGCGAGGTGACGCTCGCCGAAAAGGGCAAGGCGGGGATCGCCAAGCGGCTGGGCTCCGCGGTCGAGAAGGGCAAGGCGACCGCTGCCGACGCCGAGACAGCACTCGGCCTGATCGAGACCGTCGGCGACTATGCGGCGTTCCGCGACGCGACGATCGTGATCGAGGCGGCGACCGAGCGCGAGGAGATCAAGCGCGCGATCTTCGGCGACGTCGGCGCGAAGATGTCGGGCGACGCTATCCTCGCGACCAACACCTCGTCGATCCCGATCACGCGGCTGGCGCAGGCGGCGCCCGATCCGGCGCGCTTCATGGGCGTGCACTTCTTCAATCCGGTGCCGGTGATGAAGCCGATCGAGCTGATCCGCGGGCTTGCCACCTCGGACGCGACCGTCGCCAGCGTCGAGACCTTCGCGAGGAAACTCGGCAAGGAGGTCGTCCACGCCAACGACGCGCCGGGCTTCATCGTCAACCGCGTGCTGATGCCGATGCTCAACGAGGCGATCTTCGCATTGGGCGAGGGCGTCGCCAACGTGCGCGACATCGACACCGCGGTCAGCCTCGGGCTCAACCATCCGATGGGCCCGCTGACGCTCGCCGACTTCATCGGGCTCGATACGTGCCTGGAGATATGCCGCGTTCTCCACAGCGGCACCGGCGATCCCAAGTTTCGGCCTGCGCCGCTGCTGGTGAAATATGTCGAGGCGGGCTGGCTGGGTCGCAAGGTCAAGCGCGGCTTCTACGACTATTCGGGCGCCGAGCCGGTGCCGACCCGATGAGGCCGGTGCTCGCCTTCGCCGCGCTGGCACTGTTCGCCGCGGCGCCCGTCTCCGCCACCGTCGCGCCCGGCACGACGCCCGGATCGGCGATCGGGTTGTTCGGCGCCTATGACGATCACAATGCCTTCGCGCGCATCCTCAAGGGCACGCTGCCGGCCACGAAGGTATATGAGGACGCGAAGGTGCTCGCCTTCATGAACATCCACCCGGTCAGCCGCGGCGATCTGCTCGTCATCCCCAAGCAGCATGTCCGCAACCTGATGGATATCCGCCCGAGCGTGCTCGCGCACCTAATGCGCGTCGCGCAGCGGCTGGCTAAGGCGCAGGCGGCGGCGCTCCACCCCGACGGCATCTTCCTGCGCCAGAACAACGGCGAAGAAGCCGACCAGACGGTGTTCCACTTCCACCTCCACGTGACGCCGCAATATGCCGGCGTCCCGCTGGCGAAGACGAGCTACGACCAGGCGCCGGCGGATCCGGCCGAACTGGCGAGGGTGGCGGCGCTGATCAGGGCGGCGATGCGCTGAACCAAGATCGGACGAATGCGTGTTCCCCGGCGAAGGCCGGGGCCCAGGCCTCAGCTATTTATTGGATCGTTGCGCGCGACATGGACGCCGGGCCTGGGCACCGGCCTTCGCCGGGGAACTGTCATCCCTCGAAGCGCAGCACCATCGTCCCGCCGACCGGCACCGCATCCCATTCGCGCGTAAGCTCGTCCAGCCGAGCCCGGATCGCATCGATCGTCGCCGCGTCGACCGCCAGCGCCGGGCATCCGCGCGCCGCGCACGTTACGCGGTAGAGATCGAGCACGTCGTCCGCGGGCGCCGTCCCACCCGACCAGGCGTCGCCCTGGATCGCCTCGACCAGGCGCTCGACGCCGTCGCTCTCCGCCTCAGCCGCCATCGCGAACCCGGCGACCTCGCCGCTCGCAACCCGCCCCAGGAACCCCTGCGCCGACAGCGAGGTCTCGACGGCGTAATGCACCATGTCGTGCGGCGCGATCCGCTGCTTGGGCGCCTCGATCCGCTCCTCGACGCCGTCGGCGCGTGTCACGAGCAGCGTGTCGGTCTTGCCCGCGCGCTTGATGAAGGTCAGCGCGATCGTCACGGCGCGAGCAGCAGCCCCGCGAACGCCGCGCTCATCAGGTTGGCGAGGCTGGCGGCGAGCAATGCGCGCAGGCCGAGCTTGGCGATCGTCGGGCGCTGATTGGGCGCGAGGCTGCCCGTAACCGCCATCTGGATCGCGATCGAGCTGAAATTGGCGAAGCCGCAGAGCGCAAAGGTCACCACCGCGACGGTGTGTGCCGACAGCGTCGTGTCCTTGCCGAGCGAGATATAGGCAACGAACTCATTGAGCACGATCTTCTCGCCGAACAGCCCGCCTGCGATCCCCGCCTCGTTCCACGGCACGTTGAGCAGATACATCAGCGGCGCGAAGACGTAGCCGAGCAGCCGCTGGAAGGTGAGCCCGTCGATCCCGAACCAGTGGCCGACGCCGGTCAGCAGCCCGTTGGCGAGCGCGACCAGCGCCACGAACGCCAGCACCATCGCGCCGACCGCGACCGCGAGCCTGACGCCCGTCTGCGCGCCTTGCGCCGCGGCCATGATGATATTGGCGGGCGCCTCGTCGCCATGCGGCGCCTCGGCGACCGCGATCGCATCGATCTCGTCGAGCGCCGGGGCGGTCGCCGGATCGGGCATGATGATCTTCGCCATCAGCAGCCCGCCGGGGGCGGACATGAAGCTAGCCGCGAGCAGATAGTCGATCCGGATCCCCATCGAGGCGTAGGCGGCGAGGATCGTGCCCGCGACGCCCGCCATCCCGCTGGTCATCACCGCGAATAGCTGCGGCGGGGTGAGCCCGGCCAGATAGGGGCGGATCACCAGCGGCGATTCGCTCTGCCCGACGAAGATGTTGGCGGCGGCGCACAGCGATTCGACGCGCGACACGCCGATCACGCGTTCGATCCCGCCGCCGATCCAGCGCACCACCAATTGCATGATCCCGACATGGTAGAGGATCGACACCAAAGCGGCGAAGAAGATGATCACCGGCAGCGCCTGGATCGCGAACATCTGGCCGAGCGGATCGGTGGCGAGCTTGCCGAACAGGAACTGCGTGCCGGCATTGGCGTAGCCGAGCAGATCGGCGACGCCGCCCGACATCCACTGCAGGATCGCGCGGCCCGCGGGCACGTACAGTACCAGCACCGCGATCCCAGCCTGCAACGCGAACGCCGCGCCCGTCACGCGCAGCCGGATGGCGCGGCGATCGTTCGAAAAGGCATAGGCGATCAGCAGGATCACGACGATCCCGGCAAGGCCGGTCAACAATTTGATCATCGGAAGCGGACGGCCTTTCGCTGGGTGGCGCGCGGCGAACATACACGCGCATGCCGCCGGAGCCAGCGCTCAGCCGCGCTCAATGGACGTTGAGCGCGGTATAGGGGATCTGGACGTAATCGAGAACCGATCCTGCGGCGCGCCCGATCCGCGACGACGAATCGTGGAAGAACAGCTCGCCCAGATTGACGCCTATGCCGACGAACGGTCTCCGGTGAAGCGGATCGCCGTCGGCGCGCTGGTTGGGGGTGATGCCCGTCGCATAATAGCCGGCGTGCAGTTCGAGGAAGCGCAGCGGGCTGTGCTGAAAACGCTCGAACCCCGAAAGCTTGAGCGCGAGCAGATAATGCTGCTGCGCATAATGGCGCTGCCCGCTGAACGTGAACACATCGCCGTTGGGGACAACCTCGACCCGAAAATCGAGCTTGTCCGCGAGCCCGGGAATCTGGTGTCTCAGGATCGAGAAACCCGCGCCGCCGATATTGAACACGACGTCCTGCAACGAGAAGCCGCTGCTTTTCTTGATGCCGTCGTAGAATTCGCCGTAGAGCATCAGCCCCGAGGCGATGGCGGCGGCGGCATAGGCGCTGCCCGGCGAATCGTCGGTCTTGCGATCGATCCGCGCGCGCATCACTTCGGCGATCAGATAGGTGTCGTAGGCGTGCGCGAGCTTGTCGATGCCGAGATTATAGGTCGATTTGCCGAAATAGCCCTCGTTCTGGAAGTGGAAGGGGCGCGCGCCGACCTCGGTGAGCTTCGTGACGTTGATCGCAGTGAGATAGGCGGCGAACGCCGCGGTCTCCCAGGCGACCGATTTGATCTGCCCGCCGAACGAGACGTGGCCACGCGCAGCGTCGGCTGCGGGGGGCGAATCGGTGGTCTGCTCCGGGCCGTAGTCCGCCGGCGACGTGGATGGATAGGTGCGGTCGATCGCGGCGCCTTCGTTCATCGCGAACTGCGGCACGCTGCTCGATACAGGAAGCTGCCACGCGCTCGCATCGATCTGGACGGGAGGTTCGGCAATCGGCGCGGGCGCGACCGGATCGGCGGCGAGCGCGGGTGCCGCGACGCCGCACGCCAGCGCGGCGATCGCGGGCGTCACCCAGCGTTTGGACCGGCACGGCAAAAGCGCCCCGCTGCCGCGCGACCATCGATATGCCCCCAAAGCTCGCTCACTCCGCCGTCCCCGCCGGCGTGTTTAGCATTGTCCGCCAGCCGCTTGTCAATTTGCATGGGGCCGACATCGGCGAGACGTCGCATCGGATCGGCGCAAAGCCGGCGCGGGTTCGCGGCGAAGGCCGCGATCCTGTCGCCCACCCGACCGGCGATCGATACGAAAAGGCCCGGCACCGCGTTCGTTGACGCGGGCCGGGCCTTGGCACTCCCTCCTGGGAAAGTCTTATCGTGTCTTATTGAACCGGCGAGAGGTTCACTGCCGCGTACTTGCCGCGACGATCGACCTCGAGCTCGAATTCGAGCCGGTCGCCTTCGTTGAGGCTGGTCATCCCGGCGCGTTCGACCGCCGAGATGTGCACGAACGCATCGGGTTGGCCATCGTCGCGCTGGATGAAGCCGAAGCCCTTCATCGGGTTGAAGAACTTGACCACGCCCGAGGCCTTCTCGCCGGTCAGCTCGCGTGCCGGGGCACGGGGTGCTTCCGCGACCGGGAGCGCATCGCCTTCGATCTTAAGATCGGAGGCCGAAACGCGGCCGCCGCGATCGACCAGCGTGAACGCGAGCGGCTGGCCTTCGGCGAGGCCGGTGAGGCCCGCCTGCTCGACTGCCGAGATGTGGACGAACACGTCCTCGCCGCCATCGTCGCGGACGATGAAGCCGAAGCCCTTCTGGCCGTTGAAGAACTTGACCGTGCCCTTGGCTTCGCCGACGACCTGCGCGGGCATGCCGCCACCGCCGCCGCCACGCGGGCCGCCGAAGCCGCCACCGCCGCCGGCACCACCGCCGCCGAAGCGGCCACCGCCGCCGCCGCCGGCACCACCGCCGCCGAAGCGGCTGCCGCCGCCGCCGAAGCGATCACCGCCCCCGCCGCCGCCGCCGATCCGGTCGCCACCACCGCCGAAACGATCGCCGCCACCACCGAAGCGGCTGCCGCCGCCGCCGAAATCACCGCCACCGAAGCTGCTGCCGCCGCCGAAGTCGTCGCCGCCGAAGCCGTCGCGCTTATCCTTGCCGCGCTGCCCGCGCCGCCCACGATCGAAACTCATGCTAAAATAATCTTTCCCGGGTCGCCCAGTATCTCGTGGAGATCGCACGCCGGGCGCAGCGAACGACTCTCCGGGCACGAAACAAGGAGCGTGCCTGTCGCGGTCATATCGCAAATTACGGGGTCTCGCGAGCCATTTTCTTGCCACGATTGATCCCAAACCGCCCATTCCATGGCAACAAAGCCACGCCCCGTCCGAAAAGCTTGTGTGACGGGTGCGTAACGGGCAGCGTCGGCGGCGTCATGTCATCGATCCTCTCGCTCCTCGCCGATCCCGCCGCCTGGGCCGCGCTCGCCACGCTGATCGTGATGGAGGTGGTGCTCGGCATCGACAACCTCGTCTTCGTCGCGATCCTCTCGAACCGATTGCCGCCCGATCAGCAGACCAAGGCCCGGCGGATCGGCATAGCGCTGGCGCTGATCCTGCGGCTGGCGCTGCTGTCGGCGATCGCGTGGCTGGTCGGCCTGACGGCACCAGTGATCGATCTGGGTATCCACGGCGCGCTGGTCGACGGGCATCGCTCGTTCGACACCGCCTTCTCGCTGCGCGATCTGATCCTGATCGCGGGCGGGCTGTTCCTGATCTGGAAGGCGACCAAGGAAATCCACCACACGCTCGACGGCGAGGATGAGACCCATGGGGAAGGCGCGGTCAAACCCGCGGGTTTGGGCTTCGGCGCGGCGATCGTGCAGATCATCCTGCTCGACATCGTCTTCTCGATCGATTCGATCCTGACCGCGGTCGGCATGACCAGCGCGCTGCCGATCATGATCGCCGCGGTGGTGATCGCGGTCGGGCTGATGCTGATCGCCGCCGACCCGCTGGCGCACTTCATCCAGCGCAATCCGACGATCGTGATGCTGGCGCTCGGCTTCCTGCTGATGATCGGCGCGGTGCTGATCGCGGACGGCTTCGGCGTGCATGTTCCCAAGGGGTATATCTATGCCGCGATGGCGTTCTCGGGGCTGGTCGAAACGCTCAACATGGCAGCGCGCCGCGGCAAGGCGCGATCGTGACGGGTGCGGCATTGAGCAACGCCCGGCAAAGGCCTATGCGCGCGGCATGACAGTTCATTTCCACGAAGAAGACCTCCCCGCCGACGTGTTCGCGCCGGGTGCCAGCCTCGCCGTCGACACCGAGACGATGGGGTTGCTGACCCCGCGCGACCGGCTGTGCGTCGTGCAGATCTCGGACGGCGGGCCCAACGAGCATCTCGTCCGCTTCGCGCCCGGCAGCGACTATGCCGCCCCCAATCTGCGCGCGGTGCTTGGCGACCCGGCGCGGCTCAAACTCTATCATTTCGCGCGCTTCGATCTTGCCGCGATCCGCTTCTACCTCAACACGGTGGCGGCGCCGGTCTATTGCACCAAGATCGCCTCGCGGCTGATCCGCACCTACACCGATCGCCACGGGCTCAAGGAGCTGGTCCGCGAGCTGCTCGGCCAAGAAGTGTCCAAGGTCCAGCAATCGTCGGACTGGGGCGCGCCCGAACTGTCCGACGCGCAGAAGGACTATGCCGCCTCCGACGTGCGCTTCCTCCACGCGATGAAGGACAAGCTCGATGCGCGGCTGATCCGCGAGGGCCGAATGCACCTCGCGCAGGCCTGTTTCGACTTCCTGCCGACGCGCGCCGAACTCGATCTCGCCGGCTGGCCCGAGACCGACATCTTCGCGCATGCCTGAGAGCCTCGCCGGCCCCCTAAGCGGACCGATGTCGAGTGCGGCGCGGGTCGAGCGCCGTCGGCGTCGCGCCTGGGCGGTGCCGGGATCGAGCCACGACCGCGTCATCGCGGTCGCGCGCGTCACCTTGCCTGCCGCGGTGGTTGTGCTGACGCTGGCGCTGGCGGCAGCCCCGATTACCTCGGGGCGCGACATCTCCTTCGTGCTCTCCAAGGACCGAGTCACCACCGCGGCGGAGCGGATGCGGATCTCGCACGCGCTCTATCGCGGCGAGGATTCGAAGGGCCAGCCGTTCCAGCTCAACGCCAAGTCGGCGGTCCAGCAGACCTCGGCCGATCCGATCGTCAAGCTCGATACGCTGTCCGCCAAGATCCAGCTGCCCGCCGGGCCCGCGACGATCGTCGCGCCCAAGGGACGCTACAATCTCGACAACCAGCGCGTCGCGCTCGATGGGCCGGTGAGCTTCCGCACCGCCGACGGCTATGATCTCAAGACGCACGACGTCGATCTCGACATGAAGACGCGCCGGCTCGCCAGCCGCAATCCGGTGACGGGAACGATGCCGCTCGGCCAGTTCAGCTCGGACAGGATGCAGGCCGATCTCGATCGGAAGGTGGTCGTGCTCGACGGCCACGCGCGCTTGCATATGACGCAACGAAACGGCACAGCGCAGCGATGATGGGTCGCCTTTCCTTGCCGTTGCTCGTGTTCGCGCTCGTCTCAGGCGCACCGGCATTCGCGTGGGCCAAGCCCGCGCCCACGCCTGCCAAGGCGGCACCTGCGGCTGCCAAGGCGCCTGCCGCGTCCGCCAAGGCGCCGCCCGCGCCCAAGCACGACAGTAACGCGCCGGTCGATTTTTCCGCCGATCACATGGAAGTCCACGATCTCGATCACCGCGCCTTCCTGACCGGATCGGTGCGCATCGTGCAGCAGGACATGACGCTCACCTCGGATCGCGCGACCGCCAACTATACCGGCAGCGTCGCCAACAGCAGCGGATCGAGCGGCGGCGGCCCGCAGCTTCACCGTTTCGACGCCAACGGCCATGTCGTCGTCACGCGCCCGACCGAGATCGCGCACGGCGATTACGGCATCTACGATCTCGACAAGCGGCTGATCACGCTGATCGGCCATGTCGTGGTCGATCGCACGGGCCCCAATGCGGGCACGACGCGCGGCGGGCGGCTGGTGATCAACCTCAATACCAACCAGGCCAATATGGACGGCGGCAATGTCGGCGGCGCGGGCTCCGCGGGCGTCGGCGGGCGCGTCTCGGGCCGTTTCACCGTGCCGCCGAAGGATCAGACGAGCAACACGACCGCCAAGCCCGCGACCGCGACGCCCAAGAAGCCCTGACCCTGCGCCCCGCGCGACAGGGCTTGATCGCCATGCACAAAGCCTGCCAGATGCGGGCCGCGGGCTGCCTCCATCAGAGACACCAGATGACCGATACGCTCCGTTCCCAGCGCGACAGCGTCCCGCCGATCCCGGCGCCGACGCGCGCGCTGTCGATCGTCTCGATCGCCAAGGCCTACGACGCGAGGCCGGTCTTGCAGGACGTCAGCCTTGAGGTGGCGCGCGGCGAGGTGGTCGGGCTGCTCGGGCCCAATGGCGCGGGCAAGACGACATGCTTCTATTCGGTGATGGGTCTGGTCAAGCCCGATGCCGGCCGCATCCTGCTCGACGGCGAGGACATCACCGCGCTGCCGATGTACCGCCGCGCGATCATGGGGCTGGGCTATTTGCCGCAGGAGACCTCGATCTTCCGCGGGCTCACCGTCGCGCAGAACATCCTGTGCGTCCTCGAAATGAGCGAACCCGATCCGGCCGCGCGCGCCGCGCGGCTCGACACGCTGCTCGCCGAATTCCACATCGAACATCTGCGCGACGCGCGCGCCACCGCGCTCTCGGGCGGCGAACGGCGGCGCTGCGAGATCGCGCGCGCGCTCGCGGGCGAACCCTCGATCATGCTGCTCGACGAGCCGTTCGCGGGCATCGATCCGATCTCGATCGGCGACATCCGCGATCTGGTGAAGGACTTGAAGCGTCGCGACATCGGCGTGCTGATCACCGACCACAATGTCCGCGAGACGCTCGACATCGTCGACCGCGCTTGCATCATCTACGACGGCAAGGTGCTGTTCCAGGGCTCGCCCGAGGCGCTGGTCGCCAATCCGGACGTACGGCGGCTCTATCTCGGCGAGGGCTTCGCGTTGTGAGGCCGCTTTCCGTTCGATCGTGCGCGCACCCCACCCCCGTTCGGCCTGAGCGCAGTCGAAGGCCACGCGCCGATGGTGGCTGTGCTTCGACTGCGCTCAGCACGAACGGAGTTGTTTCGACGGTGCGCTGATGGGCCTTGGCCCCCGCCTCGATCTGCGGCAGTCGCAATCGCTGGTGATGACGCCGCAGCTGCAGCAGGCGATCAAGCTGCTGACGCTCTCCAATCTCGAGATCGAGGCGTTCATCGCCGAGGAGCTCGAGAAGAACCCGCTGATCGAAGCGGGCGCTTCCGAGGAGGGCGACGGCCCCGATCTTTCGGTGCCCGACAATGGCGGCGGCGAAGACGGACCGATCGATTCGGTCACCGGCCTCGACGGCGCCGCCGACGACGCCCCGCTCGACGTCGACTATTCGGCGGAGACCTTCCACCATGATTCGCCCTCCGACATGCCCGGCGCGGGGCTCGACGGATCGCTGGGGATGGCGGGCGCGGGGTCGGGCGGCATCGACGGCGGCGGCGACATCCAGGAGACGCTGACCGAGAGCGCGTCGCTGACCGATCATCTGATGGCGCAGGCGGGCGCGGTGCTGTCGGGCGGCGACCTGCTGATCGCGGAGCATATCGTCGATGCGCTCGACGAGGCGGGCTATCTCACCGTCCCGTTGCCCGACATCGCCGACCGGCTCGGCGCGCCGCGCGCGCTGGTCGAGCAGGTGCTGGGCGTTGTCCAGGGCTTCGACCCGACCGGGATCGGCGCGCGCGATCTCGCCGAATGTCTCGCGCTCCAGGCCAGGGAGGCCGACCGCTACGATCCCGCGATGGCGGCGCTGATCGGTCATCTCGATCTGCTCGCGCGCGGCGATCTGGCCAAGCTGCGCCGGATCTGCGGGGTCGACGACGAGGACCTCGGCGACATGATCCGCGAGCTGCGCGCCTATGACCCCAAGCCCGGGCTGCGCTTCGCGCCGTCGGACATGCAGGCGGTGACCCCCGACGTCTATGTCGCGCGGACCGGCAAGGGCTGGGCGATCGAGCTCAACAACGCGACGCTGCCGCGGCTGATCGTCAACCGCAGCTATTACAACGAGCTGTCGGGTGCGGCGCAGGATTCGGCGAGCAAGGCGTGGCTGAGCGAAAGCCTGCAGAGCGCCAACTGGCTGATGAAGGCGCTCGACCAGCGCGCACGCACGATCGTCAAGGTCGCGACCGAGATCGTCAAGCAGCAGGAGGCCTTCTTCCTGCGCGGCGTCGAGCATCTACGGCCGCTCACGCTGCGGACCGTGGCAGACGCGATCGGAATGCACGAATCGACCGTCAGCCGCGTCACCTCGAACAAATATCTGTCGTGCGACCGCGGGCTCTACGAGCTCAAATATTTCTTCACCAGCGCGATCCAGTCGTCCGAGGGCGGCGAGGCGGCGTCGGCGTCGGCGGTGAAGAGTCACATCGGCAAGCTGATCGGCGAGGAGGCGGCGGATGCGATCCTGTCCGACGATTCGCTGGTCGATCTGCTGCGCGCACGCGGCTTCGACATCGCGCGGCGGACGGTGGCGAAGTATCGCGAATCGCTGGGGCTGGGATCGTCGGTGCAGCGGCGACGCCAGAAGCTGCTGTCGCGGTGAGGAAAGCCCCTCCCCTTCAGGGGAGGGGTTGGGGTGGGGCATATCGTCATACGTTGCGCTTGGGGCCAGGCCCCACCCCGACCCTCCCCTGAAGGGAAGGGAGACCAGCGCCCGATCTCGAGCAGACAAAAAAAGGCCGCCTCAAGGGCGGCCTGGAGTTTTAGGAGAGGATGCCTGAAAGGCCCGATCTTTGTGCACTGCATCATTTATCGTTGCAAGTGCGAACATCCCGTCACCTGATTGCGTTGTCAGCAATCACGATTGCAAAAATCACACGTCTAGATTGGCGACGGACAGCGCATTTTCCTGGATGAATTCGCGGCGCGGCTCGACGACGTCGCCCATCAGCCGCGTGAAGATCTCGTCGGCGATGTCCGCCTGCGTCACCTCGACGCGGAGCAGCGAGCGGTTGGCGGGATCGAGCGTGGTCTCCCACAGCTGTTCCGCGTTCATCTCGCCCAGCCCCTTGTAGCGCGCGATCGCGAGGCCCTTGCGGCCCGCGGCGAACACGCCCTCGAGCAGATCGGACGGGCGCACCACCGAGATGCCGCGCGGATCGCCCGTCGGCGCGTCGTCCTCGTCGACGGCGGTCTCGGCCCGCTCCGCCGACTTGATCGACAGCAGCCGCGAGGGCATCGCGTAGGAATCAGCCTGCTCGGCGGTCAGCGTGTTGAGCTTGCGCGCCTCGGCCGAGCCGAGGAACGCCGCATCGACGACATGGTGGTCGGATACGCCGCGCCATTTGCGGACGAGGTGGTAGCCGCCTTCCTCGGAGGCCTCGCCGGTCCACACCGCTTCCGGGTCGGCACGACCCAGCCACGCGGCGACGCGCACCGCCGCCGCCTTGCGATCGACATCGGGTGCCAGCGATCCGGTCAGCGCCAGCGCCTCGACCATCGTCGGCTCGTAGCGGCGCGGCACATAGGCCATCAGCGTCTTCATCCGCCGCGCATGATCGATCATCGCGCGCAGGTCGTTGCCCGAGCGGCGTTCGCCGCCGGTATCGAGCGCCATCGACGTGACGCCCGCGTCGACCAGATATTCGTCGAGCGCGGCCTGATCCTTGAGATAGACCTCCGAGCGGCCCTTATTGACCTTGTAGAGCGGCGGCTGCGCGATGAAGAGGTGGCCGCGCGTGATCAGCTCGGGCATCTGGCGGTAAAAGAAGGTGAGCAGCAGCGTGCGGATATGCGCGCCGTCGACGTCGGCGTCGGTCATGATCACGATCTTGTGGTAGCGCAGCTTGTCGGCGTTGAAGTCGTCGCGGCCGATGCCCGTGCCCAGCGCCTGGATCAGCGTGCCGACCTCCTTCGACGACAGCATCCGATCGAAGCGCGCGCGCTCGACGTTGAGAATCTTGCCCTTCAAGGGCAGGATCGCCTGGTTGTGCCGGTTGCGCCCCTGCTTGGCCGAGCCGCCCGCCGAATCGCCCTCGACGAGGAAGAGTTCGGATTTAGCGGGATCGCGCTCCTGGCAGTCGGCGAGCTTGCCGGGCAGCGAGGCGATATCCATCGCGCCCTTGCGCCGGGTCAGCTCGCGCGCCTTCTTGGCCGCCTCGCGCGCCGCCGCCGCATCGATCACCTTGCCGACGATCGCGCGGCCGTGCGCGGGATTCTCCTCAAGCCATTCGGCGAGCTTGTCAGCCATCAGGCTTTCGAGCGGCTGGCGCACCTCGGACGAGACCAGCTTGTCCTTGGTTTGCGACGAGAATTTCGGGTCGGGCAGCTTGACCGAGACGATCGCGGTCAGCCCTTCGCGCATGTCGTCGCCGGTGAGCGTCACCTTCTCCTTCTTGAGGAGGCCCGACTTCTCGGCATAATTGTTGAGCGTGCGCGTGAGCGCGGCCCGGAACGCCGCCATGTGCGTGCCGCCGTCGCGCTGCGGGATGTTGTTGGTGAACGCCAACACCTGTTCGTAATAGCTATCGTTCCATTCGAGCGCGACGTCGATGCCGACGTCGTCGCGCTGGCCGGTGATCGCGATCGGATCGGGCATCAGCGGCGTCTTGGTGCGATCGAGATATTTGACGAAGGCGGCGATCCCGCCCTCGTAGAACAATTCGACTTCGCGGCGCTCGGCATGGCGCGCGTCGATCAGGAACAGCCGCACGCCCGAATTGAGGAAGGCGAGCTCGCGGTAGCGATGCTCGAGCTTGTCGAAATCGAATTCGGTGATCTTGAACGTCTCGGCCGAGGGCATGAAGGTGACGCGCGTCCCCTTCTTGCCGTTCGACGGCCCCATCACCTTGAGCGGCGCGACCGCGTCGCCGCGCTTGAAGCGCATGTAATTCTCTTCGCCGTCGCGCCAGATCGTCAGATCGAGGAAGTCGCTGAGCGCATTGACCACCGACACGCCGACGCCGTGCAGACCGCCCGACACCTTGTAGGCATTGCCGTCGTCGGCATTGTCGAACTTACCGCCGGCATGCAGCTGGGTCATGATCACCTCGGCCGCCGACACGCCCTCCTCGGTGTGGATGCCCGTCGGGATGCCGCGGCCATTGTCCTCGCAGGACACCGAGCCATCGGGGTTGAGCGTGATCAGGATGCGGTCGCAGTGGCCCGCCAGCGCCTCGTCGATCGCGTTATCGCTGACCTCGAACACCATGTGGTGGAGGCCCGATCCGTCGTCGGTATCGCCGATATACATGCCCGGGCGCTTGCGGACCGCATCGAGGCCCTTCAGGACCTTGATCGAATCCGCGCCATAGTCGTTCTGGTTGCTGCCGTCTGGGGGAGTGGTTGCCATGCCGATCATATAGGGATTCGGGCGGCAAAACCCAAGCGAAATGGGCGCGCGGCGGGGGTCGTTTCGCCGCGCGCCCGATCAGCGTCGGATCAGTTGAAGCTCTCCGCGCGCTGGCCGACGAGCGTCACCTCGACGCGGCGGTTGAGCTGGCGCCCGGGGGCGTTGGCGTTGCTCGCCACCGGATCGCCCTCGCCGTGCCCGTAGAGCGACAGTCGCTGCGGATTGACGCCCTGCTCGGTAAGCGCGTGCGCCACCGAATCGGCACGCGCGCGGCTGAGCGCGACGTTGGACGCGGCCGAACCGACCGAATCGGTGAAGCCGTCGATCCGCACCGTCTGCCCCGGATGCGCATGCAGATAGCCCGCAAGCGAGCGCAGCTTGTCGGCGGCACCAGGCCGGAGAGCAGCGGAGCCGGTCTGGAACAGTACGTCGCCCATCGAGAACATCGCGCCGTAGCGGTTCTGGTGGAAATGGTATGCGCGCATACCGTCGCGGTCCCAGCCGCCGGCGGCGATGGGCGGCGGCGGCGGCGGCGCGAAGCCTCGGTCGCCACCATGATCACCCCATGCGAAGTGCGCGTGGTCGCCGTGCGTCATCTCGTCGAACGCGCGATCCGCGGCGCGCGCCTCGCGCGGATCGATCAGCCCGTCGCGGTTGACGTCGAAATTGCGCATCACGAACGCGCGGCCGCGCGGGCTGTCGCGCAGCTCGGGATAGAGCAGCGGCACGCCGCGCCCGTCGAGATCGTAGTGGCGGCGATCCTCGGGTCCGCCGCCGCCGCGGTCCCAATGGCCGGGGCCGCGATCGGGGCCGCCACGATCTGGGCCGTCCTGGTAGCCGCCCTGGTCGTCGCCGCGATAGCCGCCGCGATCCTGCGCCAGCGCGGGTGCCGCGATCGTGCCGAGCAGCAGCACGGCCGCCAGCGTCTTCGTCGTTCGGGTGTTGCTCATCGAAATCTCTCCTGCATTCCCACTCTGCGCGGGGATCTGGGGCAGGACGATTGAACGTGCGGTGAGTTGCTTCGACAGTATCCGTTCAGGCGGGCCCGATCAGACCGCCGTCGCGATGCCCTGAGCGATATGCAGTCGCGTCGCCTCGCCGATCCCCCCGAACAGCGCGGGTTCGGTGCCCGTCATCCACACCTGCGTGGCCATCGCCGCGAGCCGATCGAACAGCGCGGCGCGGCGCAGCGGATCGAGGTGGGCTGCGACCTCGTCGAGCAGCAGCAGCGGCGGCCTGCCCGTGCGCTGCGCCACCAGCTCGGCATGCGCGAGGACGATGCCGAGCAGCAGCGCCTTCTGTTCGCCGGTCGAGCAGCGCTCGGCGGGCTGGCGCTTGCCGACATGCGTCACCGACAGATCGGAACGATGCGGGCCGACCAGCGTGCGCCCCGCCGCCGCATCGCGGGCGCGCGAGGCACGCAGTTCGGCGAGCAGCGGCGTCGCGCCCGGACGCCACCCGCCCAGCGCCAGCCCGGCACGCGCGAACGGGCCGTCGGGCGTCGCGGCCAGCCCGTCGCCGAGCGCCGCCACCGTCCGCTCGCGCGCCTCGGCGACCGCCGCGCCATGCTCCGCCATCCCCGCCTCCAGCGCCCCGAGCCAAGCCGGGTCCGCGCCTTCGGGCTCGGCGAGCAACTTGTTGCGCGCGCGCATCGCCGCCTCGTAGCGCGCGGCGTGGTGGCCGTGGCTCGGCTCGAGCGCGAGCACGAGGCGATCGAGGAAGCGCCGCCGTCCGCTCGCCGCCTCGCTGAACAGCCGGTCCATCGCGGGCGTCAGCCACAGGATCGACAGCCATTCGGAGAGCGCCGCCGCCGCGGCGGTCGCGCCGTTGATCCGCACCTGACGCCGCTCGGGCGCCGCCGCACTGGCGCCGGTGCCGATCTCGACATCCTCGCCGGCATCGGACGCGAGCTTCGCCGCCACCGCGAACCCACCCGGCCCCTCGCCGCGCGCCATTTCGGAGAGTGCCACGCCGCGCAGCCCCCGCCCCGGCGTCAGCAGCGAGATCGCTTCCAATATGTTGGTCTTGCCCGCGCCGTTCTCGCCGGTCAGCACGACGAAGCCCACGCCCGCGGTGATCGTCGCGTCGGCGTAGGAGCGGAAATCGGTGAGGGCGAGGCGCGAGACGTACATCGCCGCCCCGTCTATGCTAGCGTGGACGCCGATACCAACAGGAAGGGGAGCGGGGATGGGACTGCGCGCGGAACTGGGCACACTCGACCGCTCGCAGTGGAGCGCGGTGATCGCGAGCTTCCTCGGCTGGACGCTCGACGCGTTCGATTTCTTCCTGATGGTGTTCATGATCGACACGATCGCGACCGAATTCCATTCCGATCATGCCGCGGTGTTCACCGGCGTGACACTGACTCTTGCCGCCCGCCCGTTCGGCGCCCTGTTCTTCGGCTGGCTCGCCGAGAAATATGGTCGCCGCCCGATCCTGATGATCGACGTCGCGCTGTTCTCGGTGTTCGAATTCGCTTCGGCCTTCGCGCCGAGCCTCGCCGTGCTGCTCGTCATCCGCACGCTGTTCGGCTTCGCGATGGGCGGCGAATGGGGGCTGGGCGCGAGCCTGGTGATGGAATCGATCCCGCCCAAGACCCGCGGGATCATCTCCGGACTGCTGCAGGAGGGCTATGCGGCGGGTTATCTGCTCGCCTCCGTCGTCTTCTACTTCCTGTTCGACGCGATCGGCTGGCGCGGCATGTTCATGGTCGGCATCGCGCCCGCGCTGCTGGTGATGGTGATCCGCATCTGGGTGAAGGAGAGCCCGAGCTTCGAGGCGGCACGCCACACCGAGCGGCCCAATCCGCTGGCGCTGCTCGCCAAGCATTGGAAGACATCGCTCTACGTCGTCGTGCTGATGACCGCGTTCAACTTCTTCAGCCACGGCACGCAGGACCTCTATCCGCAGTTCCTCAAGACGCAGCATCACTTCGACACGCACACCGTCGGGCTGCTGACCGCGATCATGAACGTCGGCGCGATCTCGGGGGGCATCCTGTTCGGCGCGCTGTCGGATCGGTTCAGCCGGCGCTGGGCGATCATCGGCGCCGCGCTGCTCGCGCTGCCGATGATCCCGCTGTGGGCGTTCAGCCACACCGCGACGATGCTCGCGGTCGGCGCCTTCCTGATCCAGGTCGCGGTGCAGGGCGCGTGGGGAATCGTACCCGCGCACCTCAACGAACTGGCGCCGCCTGGCACGCGCGGCATCTTCCCCGGCTTCGCCTACCAGGCGGGCAACTTCATCGCCTCGATCAACGCGCGCTGGCAGTCGGGCATCGCCGAAAAGACGAGCTACGCGCACGCGCTGGCGCTGGTCGCGGGCGTGACCGCAGTGGTGCTCGCGGCGTGGACGTTCGTGGGGCCGGAGCGGAAGGGGCAGGAGCTGGAGTAGGGGGCGCGCCATTGGGGCGAAGCCGAACAACGACTTGGAGCCGGCCTTATTGCGTGGTGTACCGAGCGGCCGGTGTCGCGGCGAAGGCGCCCTGCAGCGCGCTGCCTCCCGCCGCTTCATAGTGGCGTAGCAGCGTTTCGTCGTGCAGCGACGGCGCGGTCACGCGCTCGCCCATATCGAGGCCGGCGAGAGCCGCGTCCACCAGATCCTCGGCGGTCATCACGATCTCCGCCGGCAACGGTTCGAGATTCGCTCCGCCCGCGACATCCCATCCCTCGGACACGACGGCGCCGGGCAGGACGAGCTGGACGCGAACCGGGGTGCCCTCGACCTCGCTCTGGAGGCTCTGCGTGAACAGGTACACATAGGCCTTGGTCGCGCCGTAGACGGGGATGCCGGGATACGGCGCAAACCCCGCACCCGAGCCGACGTTCACCAGCGTACCGGTCTCCCTGGCCTTGAACGCCGCCAGCGCGGCTTTCGAAAGGCGCGTGAGCGCCGTGACGTTGAGCGCGATCATGCTGGCGATCGTCTCGTCCGGCGTCCGCGTCAGCGGTTTCAGGGCCGAGAATCCGGCATTGTTGATCAGAAGCGAAATGGCGGCATCCGCCGCGATGCGCGCGCTCAGCGCCGTCACGTCTTCCGGCTTGGCGAGGTCGGCGACCAGCACCTCGGCGCGAACGCCGAAGCGTTGCTCGAGGTCGACCGCAAGCTGCCGCAGCCGATCTTCGCGACGCGCCACCAGCACGAGGTCGTGCCCTCGAGATGCCAGCCGCTCCGCATAGACCTTGCCGATGCCGGACGATGCGCCGGTGACGATCGCGGTGCCTGGATTGTTCGTCGTGGAAGTGGTCACGCTGCCTGCTCGCTTGCTTGCCAATGGATGATAGGGCGGCAGGTATATTTCCTGTACTAGGTGTCAATCAGGCACTATCGCTAGCCTAGGTCTATTCGAGGAAACCATGGCGTATACCGAAGAGCAGGTGATCGAGACGATCCCGGTCGTCAGGCCGGTGCTCGAGCAGATCGCGCACAAATGGTCGATCCTGATCCTGACGTTCCTGTGCGAGGAGCCGAAACGCTTCAACGCGCTCAAGCGGCGCCTCGATGGCATCACGCAGAAGGCGCTGACGGACACGCTGCGGCGCCTGGAACGGAACGGCCTGATCGACCGGCGCGTCGCCACGGCGTCGCCGATCGCGGTCGTCTACTCGATCACGCCACTGGGGCGGACGTTGCAGGATCCGTTTATCGCGCTCTACGACTGGGCCATCTGCCACCGAAGCGATCTGCATGACGCGCACCAGCGGTTCGATGCCGCGCTGCAAGACAAGTGATAGAGGGCGCGCAGAGATCGCGTGCGCAAACGGTCGCATCGGCCGGCACAAGATACGTACTGCCTCGCCGATCGGATGGAAGCCGCCGCGCCGTTCCGTCGTCGCGAGGCGCGAAGCGCCGTGGCGATTCAGAGGCCGAAGCTGGGCTGCTTCGCTGCGCTCGCAATGACGGCTATACGGCTATGGCGTGACAGCCGACTTGCTTGCTTTGGCTACAGGTGACGGCCGACATCCATGCGCTGGTGCAGGATGCGAACGACGGCGAGGCCGTAGCGCGTCGGCCGGAAATAGATCGCATGCTGTCCGACCCCGCGCCGCCGGTAGCCCGGCCGGATATGCCCGCAATCCTGCGCTTGGAGCGGTGCCTCGGCCAGATGTGCGCAGGCCTCTTCGATCAGGTCGATGTAGCGCAGCGCCTGCGCCGCTCCCCACTCCGCCACCGTATAGTCGAATAGCGCATCGAGATCGCGCTGCGCACGCGGGCTTAGCCGATATTCACCCAAGCTCGGCGGCTTTGCGCTGCCTGAACGCCGCGAAGTCGAAGCGCTCGGGCTCGCCGCTCTGCTCGCCCTCGATCAGCGCGCGGCGGAGGCTCTCCACCTCGAAGCTGCGCTCCTGCTCGCGGCGGATCAGGTCGCGGATCGCCTCGCTGTCGTCGGTGTAGCTGCCCGCGTCGATCTGCGCCGCGATCCAGGCATCCTGCTGCTCCGTAAGCACGATCGTCTTGCGTACGGTCGCCATGTCGTCGCTCCCAACCGAACGCCGGGCCTCAGACCCGCATCGGCATCAGCACGTACAGCGCCGGTGCCTTCTCGCTCTCGCGAATCAGCGTCGGGGCGGCGGCGTCGGCGAGGTGGACCTCGACGCTGTCGCCTTCGATCTGGCCGAGGATGTCCATCAGGTAGCGCGCGTTGAAGCCAATGTCGAAGCCGAGCGAGGTATAGTCGCCGGGCACTTCCTCCGCCGCGGTGCCGTTCTCGGGGCTGGTCACCGAAAGCACGATCTTGTCGCGGTCGAGCGTCATCTTCACCGCGCGCGTCTTCTCGCTGG
>CAXTVK010000020.1:0-32631 GCA_964247655.1 uncultured Sphingomonadaceae bacterium
CCGAGCATGACCGACAGTTTCCGGCTCGGTGTCGGGGGCGACACCTTGTGCCAGGTCCAGACCACGCCCGCCGATCCAGCCGCACCGGGGCTGTTTGATCGTGCCTATGCGATCGTCTGCCGCGATGCTGCGGCGCCGGTCGGGCGGCTCTACGCCCTGCGCCTCGATACGCCCGATCCCTCCATCCGGCTCGATGCGCACCGCGATCCCGCGCTGCGCTGCGCGGCAGCAGCCGACGAGGCGCTCGCAGACGTCGGCACGATATCGGTCCGCCGGTGCAGCAAAGCCGACGAGCTCGGATACGACCTGTTGCGCGTCACGCACGGGCGCACGCTCTACGCGGCGGAAGGCCTCGCCGGCTATCGCTCCGCGCTCGAACTGGGCTTGCGGACCATCGTGGCCGATCGCGTCGTGCCGGGCGCGATCAGCATATCGCAGACCGAGCTCGGCGATCCGGTCAGTTTCGCACGCGCGCAGGCCGGCAGCCTCGATCCGGTGCTGGCGCTCGCCGAGGGGTATCGTCGCAACAACGGCGGCAGCTACGCAGAGGCGGCCGAATTCTTCGATACGCTGCTCCGCCGCACCACGGAGACGGCGAACGCGCCGGCCGCTGCCGAGAATACCGGCGAATATCTGATCAACCGTGCGCTCCAGCAATCCGATCTCGGCGACATCGACCAGGCCGACGCGCTGTTCGCGCAAGCCATGCGGATCGCGACCGACAATCCCGTCGAATTGCGCCTGCGCCGCAATTATCGGGCGCTCCACTTGCTCAATCAGCAGCGGCTGGCCGACGCCGCAAAGGTGCTCGACGAGCCGATCGATCCGGTCGGACGGTCGGGTTCCGCAACGAGCGACATCGACGTCGATCTCGCGATCGCGCTGAACGAGGGCGTGCCGCTGGCACGACAGCTCGGCGCCTCGTCCGTCGCGGCGCTCACGCCTTCCGAAAAGATCGCGATCCTCGATGCGCAGGCGGTCGCGATCCGGGGGACCATCCTGCGCCTCCAGCGGCATCCCGCGGCGGCAACTGCGGCCTTCGCCGCGGCGCTCGGCGCGCTCGACCATGTGCGCGCCGGTCGTGTCGCCTCGGTCGCCCGCCTGCGCGCGCAGGTGATGACCGACCAGGCGATGCTCGCCGAGGCGGACGGCGACCGCGCACGCGCCGAGGCGCAGCTCAAGCAGGCGATCGCCGTGATCGCGGTGGAATATCCGGATTCGGTGGTGCTCGATGCGGCAGATGCGCGGCTCGCCGGCTTCTATGCGCGCCAGGGCCGCGACCGCGAGGCGCTGGCGGTCTACCGTGCGGTCGTCGCCTCGCTGGGCGCTGCGGGGGGGACGACGGGCGCGATGGCCAATCTCCTCGAGCCCTATTTCGCGCTGCTCGTCGCGCAGGCGCCGGGCCAGCCCGTGCTCTACGACGATCTGTTCCTCGCCACCCAGGTGCTGCTGCGTCCCGGCGTCGCCGATACGCAGGCGACGCTGGCGCGCGAATTGTCGGCGGGCGCCGGCGAGGCGGGGCGGATCTTTCGCCAATCGCTCAACGAGGCGCGGCAGGCGAGCGCTTTGCGGGTCGAGCTCGCGCGCCTTTCCGCGCTCGCCGAACCCTCGCTCGCGGATCGCGCGGGGATCGCGGCAGACCGTGCCCAGATCGCGCAGATCGAGGCCGAACAAAGCGCGACGCAGGCGCGGCTCGCGCAATATCCCGCCTATCGCGCGATCGCGACGCAGGCGCTCACCCTGGCTGCGTTACGCGCCGCGCTGCATCCGGGCGAGGCCTATTGGAAGCTGACGCTGGCGGGCGACACGATCGTCGGCCTGCTCGTCACGCCGACGACGACGCAGGCGTGGGCACTGCCGTTCGGGCCTGCCGAGCTCGGCCGGCGCGTCGATGCGATCCGCGTCACTATCGCGACGGTCGAGGACGGCAAGCCGATCACCTACCCCTTCGACGCCGCCACCGCACGGCGGCTTTATGTCGATCTCGCGGGCCCTGCCGCCGACGCGATCCTGCAGGCGCACCACCTCATCTTCGAGCCAGACGGCGCGATGCAGCGGCTGCCGGTGGCGCTGCTGATCGCGACGCAGCCGGGGGTCGACCGTTACCTGGCGCGTATTCATACGCCCGGCGCCGACGCCTTCGACATGACGGGGATCGACTGGCTCGGCGGGCGGGTCGAGATCAGCACCGCGCTGTCCGCTCGCGCGTTCCGGGACGTTCGCGCGACGCCGCCTTCTTCCGCTGCGCGCGATTATCTCGGTTTCGGCGAGAATGCCCCAGTCCCGCCGTTTCTCCAACTCACCAGCTATACGCCGCCGAGCGGCGCGATCGACTGTCACTGGCCGCTCTCGACCTGGAGCCACCCGATCTCCCCCGCCGAACTCGAGACCGCGCAGCGCGTGATCGGCGCGGACGACGCGACGGTGGTGACCGGCACGCACTTCACCGACACCGACATCGAGAGGCGGCCCGATCTCGCGCGCTACCGCATCCTTCATTTCGCGACGCACGGGCTCGTCACCGCACCGCGCCCCGAATGCCCCGCGACGCCGGCGCTGCTGACGTCGTTCGGCGGGAAGGGATCGGACGGCCTGCTCGGCTACGGCGACATCTACGGGCTGCACCTCGACGCCGATCTGGTCGTGCTGTCGGCGTGCGACACCGCCGGCACCGCCGACGTCTCCGCGACGCGCGCGGCGGGGATCACCAGCGGCGGCGGCAACGCGCTCGACGGGCTCGTGCGCGCGTTCATCGGAGCGGGCGCGCGCGCCGTGCTCGCCAGCCATTGGCCGGCGCCCGACGACTATCAGGCGACGGAACGGCTGATCGGGGGCCTGTTCACGGCGGCGCCGGGCACGCCGGCCGCCGAGGCGCTGCGTGTCGCCGAACGCCGCCTGATGATGACGCCGGCGACGTCGCACCCTTATTATTGGGCGGGGTTCGCCTTGATCGGCGACGGCGCGAAGCCGGTGCTTCACGGCCGATGACCGGCATCGCCACGGTGCGCCGGACGATCGGACGGATCGGCATCGCGCGCTCCGCGATCACCGCGGTGCTGATAGTCACGGCGTTGCTCGTCGCGCGCTACTCCTGGCACGCCGCGCTGTCGCAGCAGGCCGAACGCTGGATGTACGACACCCGCCTGCTCGTCACCGCACCGCAGGTGGAGGAGGACCCCAGGATCGTCGAGGTCATCTATACCGACGACACGCTGCGGCTGACGGCACGGCGCTCGCCACTCGATCGCGGTCTGCTCGCGCGCGTCCTCACGCGGATCGACAAGATGGGCGCCCAAGGGATCGGCATCGACATGCTGATCGACGAGCCCCAGGCCGAGGATCCGCAGTTGATCGCGGCGATGCGTGCGATGCGCACGCCGGTCTATCTCGGCTTCGCCACCAACGCGACCAACCCGGACGCGATGGCGGTCTGGCAGGAGGCGTTCGAGCGCAAGCTGTTCGCGGCGCTGGCCGGCAGCAACGTGCATCCCGCCAGCATCAAGCTCGAGACCGATCCCGAGGACGGCGTTGTGCGCAGCTGGCCCCACCCCGATCCCAGCCTGCCGCCGACGCTCGTCGCCAGCCTCGCCGGCCCCGGGGATTTCGCGCATTACGATCGCGGCATCGCCTATCGGCTGCCGCAGCTCAAGGATCGCGACGTCTTCACCTGGTTGCCGATCGAGACGCTCGACAGCGATCTCGGTGCGCGCTTCCTCGCCGATCGGATCGCCGGCAAGATCGTGCTGATGGGCGGTCACATCACCGATGTCGACCAGTTCGACACGCCCGTGTCGCGGTTGACGCGCCGCACCGACAGCGGCCTCGACATCCACGCGGCGATGCTCGCGCAGCGGCTCGACGGGACGGTCTTCGCGACGATCTCGCCGAGCATGATATGGCTGATGGCGATCATCGCGATACTCTCGGGCGCGGCGATCGGCGCGTCGGAAGCGAGGGGATGGCGGCTGATGCTGCTGCTCGCCGCGTGCATGGTGACAATCGTGCTGCTGCCGGTCGCGCTGCAACGCTGGCAGTTCGATACCCAGGGGCTACCCGCCTTCGGCTGGCTGGTGGGGTGGACGCTCGCCTATATCGCGGCGTCGGCCGCGGCGCGCGGTATCGGATCCGAGCAGCGGCGGTTCGCGCAGGGTGCGCTCGGGCGTTATCTGCCGCGCGACGTCGCCACCGCGATCCTCAAGGACCCCGGCCAACTCAAGCTGCACGGCGAGCGCGCCACGATCTTCGCGCTGTTCAGCGACATGGAGGGCTTCACGACGCTCACCCACGCGATCGAGCCCGAGACGCTGTCGGTGCTGTTCAACCGCTATCTCGATCTGCTCAGCAACATCGTGCTCGATCATGGCGGCACCATCGACAAGTTCGTCGGCGACGCGATCGTCGCCTTCTGGGGCGCGCCGATCGCGCGGCCCGACGATGGCGACCGTGCGCTCGCCGCCTGCATCACGATCGCCGAGGCGGGCGAGGCGTTCCGCCGCGATGCGCCGGCCGGTCTGCCGCCGATCGGTCGCACGCGCGTCGGGCTGCACCGCGGCGAGGTGGTGGTCGGCAATTTCGGCGGCGAGGGCCGTATCCAATATACCGCGCTCGGCGACGCGATGAACACCGCCGCGAGGCTGGAGGGCGCCAACAAAGGCCTGTCGACACGCGCATTGGTCAGCGCCGAAGCGGCGGCAGGAATGACCGACCCGCCGCTCAGGCCGATGGGCCGCGTCGTGCTGCGCGGCCGTTCGACGCCGGTACAAGTATTCGAACCGGTGCCCGAGATGTCGCGGTCGGATATCGACGCGCTTTCGGAGCTCCTTCGTCGTTTCGATGCAGGCGACGCATCCGCGATGCAAGATCTCGGCCGCTATGCGGCGGCGCGCGGCGATGATACAGCGTTGACTAAGCTTCTCGCTCGTCTCGCGAAAATCGGCCCGGGAGGTCATCATGCGCTGGATTGATGCTCGTCGTTACTTGCCGTTGCTTGCCGCAGTCTCGCCGATCGCCACCGACGCCGCGCTTGCCGACGTGATGATCCTGCGCGCGGTCGGGCCGTCGTCCGCGCATTATGTCGCCGGCCGGACGATCCCCGATGCGACTCGGATCGCGCTCCGGGCCAACGACCAACTCGTGCTGCTCGATTCGCACGGCACGCGCACGCTGCAGGGGCCCGGGATCTTCGTCGCCGGCGCGGCATCGTCGGCCGCGACCAGCCTGATCTCGCTCGCCGGCGCAAGCTCGCAGCGGCGCGCGCGGATCGGAGCGGTGCGCAACAACCTCGCCGACTCGGGCCCGCCCCGGCGGCCCAACATCTGGTTCGTCGACATCGGCCAGAACGGCCCGGCCTGCCTGACGGACGCCAAGACGGTGACGATATGGCGCCGCGACTCGGAAATCGCAGGCAGTTCGGCGATCGTCGCGCCCGGTGGCGCCACCGCCAAGATCGACTGGATCAAGGGGCAGGCGACGCAATCCTGGCCCGCCAAGCTGCCGATCGTGCCGAACGGCGATTATCGGGTAACGGGCGCCGGCGCCTCGCCTGCCGGCAACGCGATCCGCTTCCAGATGATCGGACAACCGCCCGTCGACATGCAGACGCTTGGCGCCGCGCTCGTCTCGCATGCCTGCCAGGGACAGATTGACGTGCTGATCGCGACCACCGCCAAGCAGGGCTAGCGCAACGGACGCGGCGCGGGGGCGCCGTGCGGACGATCGGGAATAGGGGGCAATATGGGGTGGCGTAGCGCTTCACGAGCGGCGGGGGCCTTCGCGGCGGCGATGGCGATCTCGTCACCGGCCGCCGCGCAGATCGCGCCGCAGCCGGGCTCGGGGATCGCACCGCCGACGCGCGAGGAGATCAACCGCCTGCCCACCACGACGCAGGCGACGCCGCGCTCGCGCCTGACCGTCACCGGCGACATCGAGCGCGGCCCCTGCCCGCTCGACGACGCCCGCTACGCCAGCATCTCCGTGACGCCCAAGGACGTGGTGTTCGACGGGCTGCAGGGTGTAGATGCCGCGCCGCTGCGCGCCGCCTACGCGAGCGCGATCGGCCGGGCGGTGCCGCTCTCGACGATCTGCGAGATCCGCGACGACGCCGCCGCGATCCTCCGCCGCGAAGGCTATCTCGCCGCCGTGCAGGTGCCGCCGCAGCGGATCGGCGACGGGATGATCCACCTCTCGGTCATATTGGCCAGGCTGGTCGCGATCCACGTCCGCGGCGACACCGGCCATGCAGAGAAATTGATCGCCGCCTATCTCGACGCACTGAAGGACGGCCAGCCGTTCAACCAGACGGTCGCAGAACGCCGCCTACTGCTCGCGGGCGACCTTCCGGGCTACGAGATCCGTCTTGCGCTGCGCCCTGCCGGCACCGCACCGGGCGACGTGGTCGGCGACGTGATCGTATCCCGCATCCCGCTCGCGGTGACGGTCAACATCCAGAACTACGGATCGCATGCGGTGGGGCGCTGGTCGGGGCTCGCAACGGCCGAGATCAACGACCTGATGGGGCTCGGCGACCGCGCGGTGGTCGGCGTCTACAACACCGCCGACGTCCACGAACAGAGCGTCGTCCAGGCCGCTTACGAGCTTCGCCCGGGTAACAGCGGGCTGACGCTCGCGGGGCATTTCACCTATGCGTGGACGCGGCCCGATCTGGGCAGCGGCGATCCGCTGCGTGCGCGAACGCTGATCGGCAATGTCGAGGCCGGCTATCCGCTGATCCGCAGCCAGGCGGCGACGCTGCGACTGGCAGCCGGGCTCGACGTCATCGACCAGCGGTTGCGCTTCGGCGGCACGCCCTTCACCGAAGACCGGCTACGCGTGCTCTATGGCCGCGCCGATTTCAGCGCGATCGATCGTGCGAGCCTCGCCGACACGACCGGCTACAATGTCGCCGAGCCGCGTTGGCGGGTCACCGGCTCGCTCGAATTCCGCAAGGGGATAGCCGGGCTCGGGGCCAGCCGCGATTGCGGCCCGTCGCCCTATCTGCGGTGCTTCACGCTGCCCTCGCTCAGCCGGCTCGACGCCGATCCGCAGGCTGCGCTGATCCGGCTGAGCGGCACCGTCGAACTGCGCCCCGACCCGCGCTTCACAATCGCGCTCAGCCCGCGCGCGCAATATGCGTTCGATCCCTTGCTGAGCTACGAGCAATATTCGGCGGGCAATTATACGGTCGGCCGCGGCTACGATGCGGGCGCCGAAGTCGGCGACAACGGCTACGGTATGCAGGCCGAATTGCGCTTCGGCAGGATCACCCCGTCCGGACCGAAAAGCGTCGCGATCCAGCCCTTCGTCTTCTTCGATGCCGCGTGGCTGTGGACGCGGGGCATGCTGTCGGTCGTGCATGACCCGCAACGGCTCTATTCGGCGGGCGGCGGCGTGCGCACCGCGCTGGGCGATCGCGCGCGGCTCGACGTGATGCTCGCCGCCCCGCTGCGCCGCACGCCGTTCGAAAGCGAGCGCGGCGACGTCCGGCTGCTGGTCAATCTGACGACGCGGCTGTTTCCCTGAGCCGATCCTACGACGGGTAATCGTGACGTCGTTGGAAGACGGCACGGTCTGTGGTGGGATCGAAGTGGCTATCCCGAGCAGCGGGTCGCGATACGCAAGGTCTCCGGAGTCCACCGCTCCGGCTTCGTTCTACGGACGGGTGGCGGCGACCAGCAGTTCCGTCTCCAGCAAGATAGCGATCAGTTTTCGTCTTGGCACATTCTCTATTGGCCTTTCGCGATTGCGGCGCGTATTCAAACTATTGCCAGCTGGTCCATGGGGATGGGAACACTGCTCTACGGACGTGTGACGCCATCCCCAATTTGTAACGGGTGCGTATGCGAAACTCGAGGCCGTCGCCCGGATGTCCCGGTCGACGGCGACGTGCGGGGGGCCTATGGGCGCATCTGGAAACACTGTCGGGAGAAGCCGCGCGTTGATGCGGCGGCGGCTGCGCGCGAGCTGCTCGGCGACGATCGCGCTGGCGACGATGGGGGCACCCGTCCGGCTGCTCGCGCAGGCATTCCAGGCCAATCCGGTCGTCGTCGCGGGCACCGTCACGATCAACCGCAGGACGACCGGGCGCGACACGATCACCGCAGGCTCGCCGACCGCGATCATCGACTGGACGCCGAGCAATCAGCGCGGCACGGGCACGATCGACTTTCTGCCGTCGGGCAACGTCGCGACCTACAATAGCGGCACCACGATCGGCGGCAATTACGTCGTCCTCAACCGCATCCTGCCGACCGACTCGGGCCGCGCGATCTCGTTCAACGGCACCGTCAACGGGTTCGCGGGGCAGACGACGACGCCGGGCGGCGCCATATGGTTCTACAGCCCCGGCGGAATCATCGTCGGATCGGCCGGCATGTTCAACGTGGGCAGCCTGCTGCTCACGGCCAATCCCGTCACACTCGGCCCGAACGACGAACTGTTCGGCAGCGACGGGCAGATACAGCTGCGCCCCGGCCCGACGCCGACGGCAGCGATCACGATCATGGCGGGAGCGAAGATCGGCGCCCCGACCGCGGGCAGCTACGTCGCGCTGAGCGCGCCCGCGATCGATCAGGCCGGCACGATCGACGTCAACGGATCCGCCGCGCTCGTCGCCGCCGAAAGCGTCGATCTGAAATACAATGCCGGGCTGTTCGACATCCACGTGCTCGGCGGATCCGGCGCGGGCGGATCGGGCATCCTCAAGCACAGCGGCACGACCACCGGCGCCGCCGCGACCAGCGCCGCCGACCCGCACCGCATCTATCTCGTCGCGGTCTCCAAGGGCGATGCGATCGACATGCTCGTCTCGGGCACGCTCGGTTTCGCTGCTGCGACGTCCGCCAGCGTCGAGAACGGCGAGGTCGTCCTCGCGGCGGGGCGCGACATCGCCGGCGGCGATCCGGGTGCGAACCCGGGCAATCTTGGAAGCACGGGCGCGATCGGCGTTTCGAACGCGACGATCACCGCGCCCCTCAGCCTGTTTTCCTCGTCGACCGCATCGATCGCGTCGTCGGGCGTGGTGCCGCTCAAGCGCATCGACTCGCCGGGGGCGATCTCGCTCGACACCGACGGGACGAGCGGCTCGGCGACGCTGGCCTCGAAAGATTCGATCACGATCACCGGCGGGGCCTTCGCGCTGGGCGCCGTCAGCGCGACGCACGACGTCTCGATCGGCGCGACCGGCGCGCTATCGATGACCTCGGCGACCGCGGGCGACGACATCGTGATCAGCGCGGCAAGCAGCGATCTCGGCACGCTGACCACCACCAACACCGGCGGCTTCGACCAGAATAGCGACGGATCGAACATCCGCGTGACGACGAGCGGCGAACTCGGGCTGATCGGCGCGCATGCGTTCAACACGATCACCCTCACGTCGAGATCGGGCAACATCGACAATTCGTCGCTGACCACCGACAGCGGCGGGATCGCCGTGAAGACGGGCAACGGGACGATCGACCTCGAGACCGTCCAATCGAACGGCGATGTCACGCTCGACTCGGGCACGGGCCAGATCGGCGCGACGAGCATCGTCTCGACCGGTGGCTCGGTGACGGCGACGGGCGGCGCGATGTCGTTCGACACCGTCGACGCAGGATCGAGCATCGGGCTGACGGCCTCGGGCGCGGTCACCGCGCTCAGCCTCGATGCGGCGCACGACGTCACCGTGAAGACCCAGCGGGCGTTGACGCTCACCGAGGCGACCGCCGGCGACGACATCACGATCGATGCGCGAACCGCCGATCTTCAAAACCTGAGCACGACGAACACCGGCGGGTTCGACCAGAATAGCGACGGCTCGAACATCTTCGTCACCACGGTCGGCGCGCTCGGCCTCCATTCCGCCAATGCGGTCTACGGGATCGACCTCACCGCGACGGCCGGGCGGATCACCGCCGACACGCTCACCGCGCAGACGACCGGCATCACGGTCAAGACGGGCGGCGACAATCTCATCAAGCTGACCACGCTCAAGGCCAATGGCGACATCTCGCTCAGTTCGGCAGGCGCCGGAGAGATCGACACGAGCGGCATAACGACCAACGGAACGGTCACCGCCAACGGCCGCGTCTTGTCGATGGGCGACATCACGGCGGCCAATATCGTCCTGACCGCCTCGAGCGCGACCGACCCGACCACGCTCACCAATCTGACGGCGTCGCACGACGTGACGATCACCACCAGCGCGCCGCTCACGCTGACCAGCGCGACGGCGGGCGACGACATCACCATCCACGCGCAGAGCGCCACCCTCCAGACGCTCAAGACCACCAATACCGGCGGCTTCGATCAGAACAGCGACGGCTCCAACATCTTCGTCACCACCACCGGCGATCTGTCGGTGGCCAGTGCGGACGCGGTCTACGGCATCAAGCTCACCTCGACCGCGGGCGACATCGCCGCGACGGCGCTGACGGCGCGAACGACGGGCATCGTCGTCGACACCGCGGGCGGCCACGGCATCGACCTCAAGACGCTCGATGCCCAAGGCGACATCGACCTGACCGCTGCGAACGGCGGCGCGATCACGGCGACCGGCGTGACGTCGCATGGCGGATCGATGAACGCATCCGGCGGCGTGTTGTCGTTCGGCGACATCTCGGTCGCCGGCAGCATCGCGCTGACCGCCACCAACGCCGACACCGCGACGACGCTGCACGATCTGTCCGCGGTCCACGACGTCACGATCGATACGGCCGCGGCGCTGATCCTGCACGACGTCACCGCAGGCGACGACATCACGATCGGCGCGCGGAGCGCCGATCTCCAGACGCTCAAGACCACGAACACCGGCGGCTTCGACCAGAACAGCGACGGCTCGAACATCTTCGTTACCACGACCGGCGACCTCACGCTTTCCAGCGCCAATGCGGTCTATGGGATCAAGCTGACCTCGAGCACGGGCGACATCAAGGCGGGCACGCTCACCGCGCAGACGACCGGCATCACCGCAAGCGCTTCGGCCGGCCACGGCATCACGCTCGACACGCTCAGCGCCAATGGCGACATCCTCCTGACGACCGCCCGCGCGGGCACGATCCTGGCCAACGGGATCGCCTCTAACGGATCGGTGATGGCCGACGGCAGCGTGCTGACGCTGGGCGACATCACCGCGGGCAACAGCATCAGCCTCGCCGCGACCTCGACCTCGACGGCGACGACGCTCACCAACCTGACCGCCACGCACGACGTGACGATCGACACCGCGGCGCACCTCAAGCTCGACACCGCGACGGCCGGCGACGACATCACGATCGATGCGCAGAGCGCCGATCTAAAGACGCTCAAGACCACCAACACCGGCGGCTTCGACCAGAATAGCGACGGCTCGAACATCTTCGTCACCACGACCGGCGACCTCGCGCTTTCCAGCGCCAATGCGGTCTACGGGATCAAGCTGACCTCGAGCGTCGGCGCGATCACCGCCGACACATTGACCGCGCAGACCTCCGGGATCACCGTCGCGACGGCGCAGGGCAAGACGATCGGCGTCACCACGCTCGACGCCAATGGCGATATCGACCTGACTGCGGGCGGCGGCGGGACGATCGATGCCCAAGGAATAACCTCCAATGCATCGGTCAACGCAAACGGTGGCCTGCTGTCGCTCGGCGACATCAATGCCGGGAACAGCATCGGCCTGACGAGTTCGAGCGGCATCGCCGGCACCAATCTGACCGCCACGCACGACGTCACGATCAACGACCAGGGTGCGCTCACGCTCACCGGCGCGACCGCCGGCGACGACATCACGATCAATGCGCAGACCGCCGACCTCCAGACGCTCAAGACCACCAACACCGGCGGCTTCGACCAGAATAGCGACGGCTCGAACATCTTCGTCACCACGGCGGGCAACCTCGACCTGTCCAGCGCCAATGCCGTCTATGGGATCAGGCTGATCTCCTCGGGCGGGACGATCACCGCGGACACGCTGACGGCGCAGGCGACCGGCATCACGGTGCATACCGCCAACGCCACCACCGGCCAGATCATCAGCCTCAAGACGCTCAGCGCCAATGGCGACATCACACTGACTGCGGACGGCGGCGGCGAGATCGACGCGAATGGGATCACCAGCAACGGATCGGTCAACGCGACCGGCGGCAGGCTGAACCTCGGCGACATCGCGGCGGGCAACAGCATCGGACTGACGGCATCAAGCACGATCCTCGCCGACAGCCTGACCGCAACGCACGAGATCACCGTCGCCGATCAGGGCGCACTCACCCTCACTTCCGCGACCGCGGGCGACGACATCACGATCGATGCGCAAAGCGCCAAGCTCGACACGCTGACGACGACCAACACCGGCGGCTTCGATCAGAATAGCGACGGATCGAACATCTTCGTGCGCACCGCAGGCGACCTGCTGCTCAGTCGCGCGAGCGCGGCGAACCGCATCGTGCTGAATACCAGCGCGGATGGCAGCATCGCTGCCGACACGCTGTCCACGACCAGCGGCGCGATCGGCGCGACCACTGCCGGGGCGGGCACGATCACGCTGAGAACGGTCGACGCGAACGGCGACGTGACGCTCGACGCGCAGGGCGATACGGCGATCTCGGCGACCGACATCACGTCGCGCAGCGGTTCGGTCACGGTCGGGGGCGGCAATTTCGATGTCGTCGACGTCAAGGCCGGCTACGGCATCGCCCTCACTTCGACCGGTGACATCACGGCATCCAGCCTCACCGCGGTGCATGACGTCACCGTCGATGCCGCGCAAGGCAACGTCTCTCTGCAGACCGCGACCGCGGGCGACGATGTCGTCGTCGACGCGCAGACCGCCGACCTCGGCGCGCTCAGCGCGACCAACACGGGTGGGCTCGACAACGAGAGCGACGGATCGAACATCCGCATCGGCACCGTCGGCGCGCTGAGCGTCGTCGGCGTCAGCGCGCCGACCGGGATCTATCTCGCCGCGCAGAACGGCGACATCACCGCGCTCGGCCTCGATACGCCGTCGGCGCTGACGATCGCGGGCAACAACATCACGCTCGGCTCCGACGGATCGCTCCACATCGCCTCGGCGACCGCCAAGGGCAGTCTCGAGATCAACGCCTTCGACGATCTCACGGTCGACAGCGCGAGCGCGGGATCGTCGCTCGGGCTGACCGCGCAGAACGGGACGCTGACCGCCGGTACGCTGAGCGCGCCGGGCACGATCGCGCTCGATGCCGGCGGCCTGCTGCACCTTACCGGCACCGCGCGCTCCGCCGATGTCGCGACCGTCTCGAACGATATCGCGCTCGACGGCAATGCCGCGATCGATGGCGACATCGTGACGATGGGCAGCACCAACGCCAGGGGCGCGATCGTCGGTGGTGGCGACGACGGCAACGGCTATGTTCTGTCGAACGCCGAATTCTCGCGTATCCACGGCGACACGATCGCGTTCACCGCCGCCGACAACGACGGCGCCGTCCCGGTCGACTTGCTGATCCGCGACCTCGCCGTGATCGGATCGGGTGGCGGCGTCTCCGCTGACGGGACGCCCATCGGCAATATCGGCGGCAGCACGGGCAGCCTAATCTTCGCGACCCCGGGAACCATCAATGTGTCCGGCAATCTCGCGCTGGGCAACGCGCTCGCCACCGATGCGCTGGTCCTCAGTGCCAACCGCGCGCTCACCATCACCACGCCGACCGGATCGGTACGCGTGCTCGACGCCGATGGCGGTTCGACGGGTAGCCTGACGCTGATCGGTGATACCGTGACCGTCGCGAGCCAAGAGGCGATCGATGCGCTGGGGAGCGCGAACGGCATCGAAGCGCGCAACGCGATCCTCGACGCCAATGACGGCGCGATCGCGCCTGCCGGCTACATCCAGGCCGGTGCGATCACCTTCGCCGTCGACAGAGGCATATATGTTCAAAACAGCGGCGGCCCCGAGACCGCCGACCGCGCGGGCTTCACCGCGGGCCAGGGCGGCGTCCGACTGATAGCGAACCAGGGCGAACCGATCGAGGTGGTGGTCAACGGGCGCATCGCCAACGCCTACGGCGGCTACGATACAGGCGCCGCCGTCGGCCCCGAATTGAGGCTCGGCAACAGCGACGCGGTCACCGCGCTGGCGCCCAATTCGACGGCCAACGGATGCGTGATCCGAGGAGATGGCTGCCAGCCGCAAACGCCGACGCCTACGCCGACGCCCGTTCCGACACCGACACCTACGCCGACACCGGTTCCGACACCCACACCGACGCCTGTGCCGACACCGTCGCCTACGCCTACGCCTACGCCTACGCCGACACCGGCTCCAACGCCGACGCCAGTGCCGACACCTTCGCCCACCCCTACGCCGGTCCCGACGCCGGTTCCAACTCCGACGCCTGTCCCGACACCTTCGCCTACCCCAACGCCGGTTCCGACGCCGACGCCGGTTCCAACCCCAACACCCGTACCGACACCGTCGCCTACCCCTACGCCGGTGCCGACGCCTACGCCTACGCCGGTTCCAACGCCGACGCCCATACCGACACCGTCGCCGACCCCTACGCCGGTCCCGACACCAACGCCGACGCCCGTACCGACGCCATCGCCTACGCCGGTTCCAACCCCGACACCCGTACCGACGCCGTCGCCCACCCCAACGCCGACCCCGACCCCGACCCCGACACCAACACCAACTCCAGAGCCAACACCCACTCCCACACCGGAGCCGACGCCGACCCCAACCCCAACGCCGGTGCCCACACCAACTCCGGTGCCGACTCCGGCCCCCACACCAACTCCGGTGCCCACTCCAACGCCAACGCCAACGCCAACCCCAACACCTAGGCCCGTTCCAACTCCCACACCCACGCCAGAGCCAACACCCACACCGGTGCCAACGCCGACCCCGGCGCCCGTCCCAACGCCGACCCCGTCGCCCGTCCCGACCCCGACCCCGACCCCGACCCCGACCCCCGCGCCGGTCGTGCAATTTGCGCGCGATGTCACGGTCACGGTCGGTGGCGTGAACGATACGGTGCGCCACGATCTCGATCGCAACCGGTATCGCTACAATGGCTTCCAGATGCGGATCTACGAGCCGCCGGTTCGGTTGACCGTCCAGTTCAGCACGTCCGATATCGTCGACGATCCGGTCGTCGGCTTCGGCAACGACATATTGGTGGGCAACGCGCCCCTGCCGCCGAAATGACGAGATCGCCAAGCGCTCCCTGCCTATCGGACCCGATCGTGAAGTAACGGACCGGGCATCTTTTGTCCGCTTTGCCCGGTTTGCAGTAATGGACGATGGACACCCAAGTATCTCCGCGCGAGGCTGCACTATCCGGGGGAGCCGATTCCATGACCGATACAATCCTGACCCAACAGCCACTTGCCGCAGACTCGCTCGCCACCACGGGCAAGAGAAAAACGGCGGCGGTGGGCGCGATCGTGCTGGTCGCGGCGGTCGGCGCCTACGGCATCGGCCGCGTCTATCCGCCGCATGGGCCGACCGCGGGCACGATCGCGCCGGCCGAACGCTATGTCGCGCCGCAGATCGCGAGCAACAGCGACGTGACGCTCGGCGACACCGCGGTGCCGCAACTGATGCAGACCGACGCCTTTGAGGTGATGGTGCGCAACCCGACGTTCCGCACGCTTGCCGCCGATCCCGGCTTCGCGGCGCTGGCGGCGAATTCGCACGTGATGCAGTTGATGGCGGCCGATCCCAAGGCGTTCGCGACGCTGGCGCAAAGCAGGGGCGCGTTCAGCCAGCTGCTCGCTGCGGCGCAGGCGACGTCGTCGGCCGATGCGCGCGTCGGCAGCGCGATGCCGAGCTCGCTGTTCGCGGCGATGACGGCGAACGCCGCGTCCTTTGCGCAGATGGCGGCAAATCCCGCTGCATTCGCCGAGATGTCGTCGCACGCGCGCTTCTATGCGGCGCTGTCGGCCTATCCGCAGGCGGCGTTCGCGATGATGCGCAATGCCTCCGCCTTCTCGGCCTTCGGCAAGGATGTCGCTTCGTTCCAGCAGGCGGCGGCGAAATCCGCGATGCCCGCAATGCAGGGTGCCGCTGCCGCCTCCTTCCAGGCCTTGGCGCAGGACGCGAAGGCGATGGATGCTATCCACGCCGATCCGCAGGCGTTCGAGGGCGCCGCGCGCGTCGCGGCGCAGATGCAGGCGTTCGCCAATGCGGCGGCCGCTTCCAAGGTCGCGATGAGCGCGTCGGCGATGGATGCAATGGCGCATAACGCCGACGCCTTCCGATCGGCGGCGATCAACCCGCAGGCGCTGGTCAGCATGGCGCAGGCAGCGTCGGCGTTCGACAGCCAGCTCCGCTCGAGCGCGCTAGCGCACGGCGGCGACGCGCAGGCGGTATCGAGCAACGCGAGGCTCGCCGATGCGATGTCGACCAACGCCATCGCTTTCTCGCAGATGGCCAACCATCCGGTCGCATTCGCCGAGATGTCGTCGCACGCGCGCTTCTATGCGGCGCTGTCGGCCTATCCGCAGGCGGCGTTCGCGATGATGCGCAATGCTTCCGCCTTCTCGGCCTTCGGCAAGGACGCCGCCTCGTTCCAGCAGGCGGCGGCAAGATCCGCGATGCCAGCGATGCAGGGCGCAGCCGCTGCTTCGTTCCAGGCGCTGGCGCACGATGCCAAGGCTATGGACGCGATCCACGCCGATCCGCAGGCGTTCGAGGGCGCAGCGCGCGTCGCCGCGCAGATGCAGGCGTTCGCCAATGCAGCGGCGGCATCAAGGGTCGCGATGAGCGCGTCGACGATGGACGCGATGGCGCATAACGCCGACGCCTTCCGATCGGCCGCGATCAATCCGCAGGCGCTGGCCTCCGCCGCGCGCGCCGCAAGCCAGTTCAACGCGCAGGCGACCGCCGCGTCGATGTCCGCGAAGGGCATGGACGCGCAGGCGTTGAACCCGGCGGCGATGGCGCTGGCGGCGCAGAACCAGGTCGCGTTCGCGGCGATGCGATCCGATCCGCGCGCTTTCGAGCAACTGGCGGCACAACCGCAGGCGCTCGCGACCTTCGCGCGCAACCTGCCCGCGTTCACCGCGCTCGCGCGCAGCCCCGCTTTCTCGCAACTGGTCGGCAATCCGAGCTTCGCGGCGGCGATGCGCAGCCCGGGCTTCGCCAACGCGATCACGTCGGCGCAATAATGCGTCTGCTCGGGGGGGCGGACGTGCGTTGAGGCTTCCCGCCGCGCGATCGTCATGGTTGGCGGCGGGGGCCGTGCTGACGATGATGGCCGGGCCGGCCGTCGCGCAGACGATCCCCAACGCGCCGCCCGCGCCGCAGGGCGGGAGCACGATCGTCACCGAGGTCAGGACGCCGACCGTCGCGCCCGTCCAGCCGCTGCCCGACGCCGCACCCGCGGCACCGATCAAGCCCGCGACCGCCCCGCCCGCCCCGCGCAAGACCGCCGCCGACCTGCCGCAGATCGATCTCTCGATGTTGCGGACTAAGGATCTGTCGCTGCTCTATTTCGATCCGGCGCAGACCTACCTCACGCCCTATGTCGGCCGCGCCTACGAGAATGCGCTGCATTTCCACGAGCATATGTTCGGCTGGACGCCGTGGGAGCGGCCGACGGTGCTGCTCAAGGACTTCTCCGACTATGGCAATGCCGCGGCGCGATCGTCGCCCAACAATGCCGTGCTGCTCGACGTCGCGCCGCTCAGCCAGACCTACGAGACGTTCAGCCCCGGCGAACGCTTCTTCACGCTCAACAATCACGAGCTTACCCACGTCGCGACGATGGACGTGTGGGACGCGCACGACGCGGGCTGGCGCCGCTTCCTCCACGGCAAGCCGATGCCGGTGCAGGAGCATCCCGAGACGATCCTCTACAATTATCTCTCGACGCCGCGCGTCAACACGCCGCGCTGGTATCTCGAGGGGAGCGCGGTGTTCATGGAGACGTGGATGGCGGGTGGGCTCGGCCGCGGCCAGGGCGCCTATGACGAGATGGTGTTCCGCGCCAAGGTGCGCGACCATGCCGAGATCTACTCGCCGCTCGGCCTGGAATCGAAGGGCATCACCAACGATTTCCAGGTCGGCGTGAACGACTATCTCTACGGCACGCGCTTCTATTCCTATCTCGCGCTGACCTACGGCCCCGACAAGGTGATCGCCTGGCTGCGCCGCGATCCCGGGAGCGCGGGCTATTATGCGACGCAGTTCAGGCGCGTCTACGGCAAGCCGCTCGACCAAGCGTGGGCCGAGTGGATCGCGTGGGAGCGCAGTTTCCAGACCAAGAACCTGGAGGAATTGGGCAAATATCCGCTGACCCCCGTGACGCATCTCGCCAAGCGCGGGCTGGGCTCGGTGTCGCGGACCTTCTTCGATCCCAAGACCAACAGCCTGATCGGCGCGTTCCGCTATCCGGGCGTGCTGCCCTACGTCGGCATGCTGTCGCTCGATACCGGCAAGATCCGCAAGCTGTCCGACATCAAGGGATCGATGCTCTACAGCGTGACGTCGCTCGCCTACGATCCCGATGCGCGCACCGCCTTCTTCACCGAGGACAATTATGCGTATCGCGACATCATCGCGATCGATGTCGACACCGGCAAGCGCCGCACGCTGCTGCGCGATGCGCGGATCGGCGAGATGGCGTTCGATCCGCAGAACAAGTCGCTCTGGGCGCTGCGCCACCAGAACGGCTTCACCACGCTGGTCCGCATCCCCAGGCCCTATTACGGCTTCAACCAGGTCCATACCTTCGATTTCGGCGAAACCCCGTTCGATCTCGACGTTTCGCCCGACGGATCGATGCTGTCCGCATCGGTCGGCGAGATCAACGGCGACCAGTCGGTACGCGTCTGGCACACCGCCGATCTCCAACCCGATGCACCGCTGCCCGCCGAGATCGCCAAGCTCAGCCTGCCGCCCTCGACGCCCGAGGGCTTCGTCTTCACGCCCGACGGCAAGTCGCTCTACGGCAGCGCCTATTATACCGGCGTCTCGAACATCTACCGCTTCGATCTCGACACGAAAAAATATGCCGCGGTCAGCAACAGTTCGACCGGGCTGTTCCGCCCGATCCCGCAGGCCGACGGTTCGCTGCTCGTCTACGAATATACCGGCGACGGCTTCACGCCCTCGCGGATCGTGCCCAGGCAGCTCGACGATCTCGGCACGGTTACCTTCCTGGGCGCGCAGGTCGCCGCGACGCAGCCCGAGGTGAAGAGCTGGGGTGTCGGCTCGCCCGCCAAGGTGCCGCTCGACACGATGATCACGGGGCGCGGGAAATACATCCCCGAGGACGAGCGGCGGATCGACGCGCTCTATCCCGTGATCGAAGGTTACAAGAAGGACGTTTCGGTCGGCTATCACGTCACGATCGAGGATCCGCTGCAGTTCAAGCAGCTCAATGCGACGGTCAGCGTCACGCCGTTCGACAATCTGCCGACCGCACAGCGTTTCCACGCCGACGTCCAGTATCAGACGCTCAACTGGCGGCTGCGCTACTGGCACAACCTCGCCGATTTCTACGATCTGTTCGGCCCCGTCCAGCGCAGCCGCAAGGGCGATTCGCTGTCGATCGGCTGGCGCAAGACCAAGATCTACGATCCGCCGCGCCAGCTCGATCTGTTCGCGGACGTCGCCGGCTATACCGGGCTCGAGGATTTGCCCGGCGCGCAGAACATCGCGGGGCCCAGCAAGCTGCTCTCCTTCCAGGCGGGCGCGCGCTACACCAACGATCGCCAGTCGCTGGGCTCGGTCGATCACGAGAAGGGCCATGGCTGGGAGCTGATCGCAAGCGGCGACTATGGCAATTCGAGCGTCTTCCCCAAGATCGAAGGCGGCTTCGATGTCGGCACGCCGCTGCCGCTGCACAACAGCTCGGTGTGGCTCTACACCTATGCGGGCGTCGCCGGCGGACCCAAGGACGATCCGCTCGGCAGCTTCTACTTCGGATCCTACCGCAACAATTATGTCGATGACCGCAAGGTGAAGCGCTACCGCGAGCTCGAAAGCTTTCCCGGCTTCGACATCGACGAGATCGATGCGCGCGCCTTCGTCAAGGCGATCGGCGAGTGGAACCTGCCGCCGATCCGCTTCGCCGAACTGGGCACGCCGAGCTTCTATCTGAGCTCGGCACGCCCCGCGCTGTTTACCGGCGTACTGGCGACCCGACGCGCGCTGGGCCCCGATCGGACCTACGAGACGGTCGGCGGACAGATGGACTTCAATTTTACCGTCGCGTTGCGGCTGCCGATGACCTTCTCGATCGGGGCCGCCAGCGGCTTCGTCGATAGTCATTACCGCAAGACCGAAATACTCGCCTCGCTCAAGATATTGTGACGGGGGCAGGATGATCTCGGCGGAGGCCGTCAACTGGGCGATCGCGTTGCTGCCTGTGCTGCTGCTGCTCGGCGCGTTCGCATGGCTCGACGTGTTCCACCTGATGAGCCCGGGCGAATTGCTGCGGCTGCTCTCGCTCGGTGCGCTCGCCTGCGTGCTGGTCTATCCGATCGCGGGCCGGCTTATCGACACGTTGCCGCTGGGCTTTTCCGGCTACAGCCGGTTCGTCGCGCCCTGGCTCGAAGAGGCGATGAAGGGCGCAATGCTCGTCTATCTCGTCGTACGCAACCGGATCGGCTACAAGATCGACGCTGCGCTGTCGGGCTTCGCGATCGGCGCGGGCTTCTCGCTCGTCGAGAACATCATCTATCTGATGCGCTTCCCGCATCTCGACGCGGGCGTGTGGCTGGTCCGCGGGCTGGGCACCGCGGTGATGCACGGCGGCACGGTCGCCATTCTCGCCTCGCTGTCGCACGAGCTGATCGAACGCGATCTCCTGGGTCGTGCGGGCAGTTGGCGGCTGCACCCGGCGCGCTTCCTGCCGGGCTACCTCATCGCGGTCGCGGCCCACACCGGCTTCAACCAGTTTCCCGACCGTCCGCTGATCGCGATGCTGCTGAGCATCCTGCTCGTGCCGTCGGCGCTGGTCGCGATCTTCTCGCGCGGCACGGGCGAAGCGCGCAACTGGCTGACGACGCAGCACACGCAGCACCGTGCCGATCTCGAGACGCTGCGATCGGGGATTTTGCCCGAGACCGAAAGCGGGCGGCTGATCGGGGATTTCGCCGTGCAGGTCGACGATCCGGCGATCGCCGGTACGATCCTCCGCTACTGGGCGCTGCTCGCCGAGATCGTGACGAACGCGGAGCGTGCGATGATCGAGCGCGCAGCGGGACACAGGCTTGACCGCGACCGCGAGGCCGATCGCGAGCGGTTGGCGGAACTCGCGACGCTCGAACATCGGCTCGGCCGTCCGATCCTGACGCGGCTCGAGCGGTTGCTTCCGTTCAGCCGCAACGATCTGTGGGAGGTCGCGGAGCTTCGCGAGCAATTGCATCGCCGCTGATCCGGCCTCAGTCGGATGGTTGCATCCGGGTCAGTTCTTCGATCATCGCGCGGTGGTGACGATCGAAGCGCACGATCGTCTCGGGTTGGTCGATCACGTCGAAATGCGTCGCGATCCCCGTCGACGTCCAGCGATGGAAGGCGAGCCCCGGAGGTTCGTCGACGATCAGCGGGCGCCCGTCCGGACAGGCGGGATCGATCGGGCGCAGATCGAGCGCGACCTGCGGGGCGGTCGAGGTCGTGGTGGTGAGCACGCGGCCCTGCCACGTCATCGCGATCGGTCGATGGACGTGTCCGGCGATCAATGCGATCACCTGGGGATGGTCGCGGATCACTCCCGCCAGTCGTTCGGTCCACGCGTCGCCGGGATGGACGTCCATCCAATCGATACTGGTGCGCGCCGGCGGATGATGCAGCACGATCATCGTCTCGGTCTCGGTGCGCGCGTCGAGCGTGGTGCGCAGCCAATCGACGCGGCGCGAGCAGAAGGCGCCGTCGTCCCGTCCCTCCTCGAGCGTGTCGAGCACGAGAATGCGGCGATCCTCGAACTCGACCGCATATTGCACGAAGCCGTCGTTGAACGGCACTTTGGGAAATACCGAACGCAGCGCGGCGCGGCGATCGTGATTGCCGACCGCGAACAGCGTCGGGATCCGCAACGGTGCCAGAATGTCGCGCAGCACTTCGTACGACAGTTCGGCGCCATCCTCGGTCATATCGCCGCTGACGACGACGATATCGGGCACGAACGGAACCGCGAGGAGATACTCGACGACGTGCCGGAGACGGCGGCTATTTTCCTTGCCGCCCGTTCCCGCCTTGATGTGGAGGTCGCTGATTTGCGCAACGAGCATATGGTCTGCATTCTCCCTGCCGACGAGCATAGTGGCCACGAACGGACGCGCCTAGACGCGATGTGATCGAACGATGACGACACCATCGCCGGCCGGGAATCACGTCTTCGAGACCGAGGCCCCCTATGCGCTGGCGGTCGTCGTTCCAACGCGGAACGAAGCCCATAATGTCGCCGCGATGATCGCCGGCATCGATGCCGCACTGGCGGGCGTCGCGTTCGAGATCATCTTCGTCGACGATTGGTCGACCGATCGCACCGCCGAACGCGTCGCCGCGATCGCCGCGCAGCGCCGCGACATCCGCGTGCTGCGTCGTTTCGGGCGTCACGGCCTGTCCGGCGCGGCGATCGAAGGCATGATGGCGACGATGGCGCCCGTCGTCGCGGTGATCGACGGCGACGGGCAGCACGACCACGCGCTTCTCCCCCGGCTCTACGATCTGGTTCGCCGGGATGCTGCGGATATGGCGATCGGATCGCGTTACTGCGCCGGTGGATCGAGCGGCACATGGAGCCCGGCCCGTCGCCTCGGCAGCCGAGCGGCGACGCACCTGTCGCGGCTTGCGCTGCGCACGCCGGTGGCCGATCCGATGAGCGGCTTCTTCGTGATCCGCCGCGATCTGGTCGAGACCTTGCTGCCGATGCTTTCGGGCCGCGGTTTCAAGATCCTGTTCGATCTCCTCTCGTCGAGCCCCACGCCGCTGCGCGCGACCGAGCTGCCCTATACGTTCCGGCCGCGGATCGCGGGGGACAGCAAGCTCGGCATGGCGGTGCTGCTCGACTATCTCGTGATGGTCGCCGATCGCGCGATCCGCCATTATCTGCCGTCGCGCTTCACGATGTTCGCCGCGGTCGGCACGCTCGGGCTGTGCGTGCACGTCGCGACGCTCAGGATATTGCTGGCAAGCGCGGGCATGCCGTTCGCGCATGCTCAGGCCGGCGGGTTGCTCGTCGCGATGCTGTTCAACTTCTTCGCCAACAACAGCTTCACCTTCCGCGATCGCCGGCTGCGCGGCACGCGGTTGTGGGTCGGGCTCGCCAGCTTCGTCGCGCTCTGTGGATTGGGGGCGCTCGCCAACCTCGGGACTGGCACCGCGCTCTTCGCCGCGCACGAGCGCTGGTGGGTATCGGGGATCGCGGGCGCCGTCGTCGGCACTGCCTGGAACTTCATCGCCGCGGTGACGGTGACGTGGCGGCGGCGGCGCTGATCGTCAGGGCCAGGTCGACAGCCACATCCATTGGTGGAACGCATCGGCGCCGGGCAGCGCGCTCGCCGAGAGGATCGGATAGAAATAGAGGAACACCGCGCCCGCCAGCGCGACGAACAGCGTGTCGGGCCGCCAGAAGCCCTTGCGGCGGCTGCGCTCGGTCGACAGCGCGGTCGCGATCACGCCGCATAGGAATACCGAGGCGGGAAAATAATAGTGCATGAAGCCCAGCGACTTGGGGATCAGCGCAAAGGGCAGGAACGCGCCCAGCCATAGACCGGCCGGGATCAGCCTCTTCGCCGGGCCGCCCATCGCCCATTTCCATGCCGAGGCCAGGGCCGCGACGATCCCACCCCAGAAGATCACCGGGTTGCCGATCATCAGCACGCCGCGATACACGCCGCCGTCCGACGGTTCGTAGAGATACCAGATCGGCCTGATATCGAGCGGCCAGCTCCACCAGGGCGATTGATAGGGGTGCGGCGCGAGCACCTGCGTCTGCTCCGCATACATCCTCGCCTGAAATGGCAGCAGCGACGACAGCGTCAACGGATCGGTCGCGTAGAAGAAGGCAGGCAGGAAAGTCGCGAGGTAGACGGCGGCGCTCAGCCCGAACAGCCAGGAGAGCGCGGTTGCGGCACCCATTCCGCTCCAATGCGGCCCGTCGGCGATGTCGAACATCTCGATCGGGGGCAGCCCGGCGCTGCGCGCCTCTCCCAGCCGGATTGCGAAAAATGCCACGCCGGCGAACACGAGAAACGGCACCGCCGCCCATTTCGCGCCGACCGCGAGCCCGAGCAGCACTGCGCCGACGATCCAGCGCGGCAATACCCTGGCCGGCGGCGCGGTCATCGACCAGAACAGGGCGGCGATGCCGAGCAGCAGGAATGCCGCCTCGAATATGTCGAGCATCGCGATCCGCGCCTGGATGAACAGCGTGAAGTTGAGCATCGCCAGCACCGCGCCGACCACCGAGACGCGCAACCGGCCGAACAGCAATTGCAGGATCGCGAACAGCCCGAGCACGACGGCCGTACCCGCGATCGTCGAGAAGAACCGCCAGCCTAGCGGATCGTCGCCGAACATCGTCATGCCCAGCGCGACCATCTCCTTGCCGACCAGCGGATGCTCGATGTTGGTCGGCGCGCCGAGCGCGATCAGTGCGCGGGCGGCGGGCACGTAATGCGTCTCGTCGAACATCGGCTTGTGCGGCGTCGTCAGCCGGATCGAGAAGAGCGTCTGCGCCGCCAGCCCGACCAGCAGCGCCGCCGGCCACGGCCGCGCGAGCCATGTCCGGAGGGTGCGGACGCGCACATCCGGCGCGTCGGTATCCAAGGCTGCATCGGCCGACATGCGCACCCCCTTGCCGTCCGGTTCGGTCGCCAGGTCCCCACCCGCAACCGACGAGACGCACGCCGATTATTCGCGATCCGCCGCCTGCTGTCCACCTCCCCGGCATGCGCTTCCCGCGTTGACAGGACGACGTCCAGAGTGTCCGATCCACGATGCCGGGCGGGAGATGACGCGTCATGATGGGGCGACTGAAGGCGGGGATAGGCTGGCTGATCACGGCGCTGCTGGTCGCGACACCGGCGGGTGCCGCATATACGCGAGCGGTCCACCGCATCGTCGCGATAGGCGACCTCCACGGCGACTTCGCGGCCTGGCGCGATATCGCGCTCGCGGCGCACCTGATCGACGCGCGCGGGCGCTGGGCAGGCGGCGACACCGTGTTCGTGCAGACCGGCGACGTCGTCGATCGCGGGCCGAATTCGCTCGGGATCATCGACGATCTGATGCGGCTCCAGCGCGAGGCGCCGCACGCCGGCGGCCGCGTCGTCGCGCTGGTCGGCAATCACGAGGCGATGAACGTCACCGACGATCTGCGCTATGTCTCGGCCGGCGACTATGCCGCCTTCGCCACTAGCGATTCCGCTGCACTCCGCGATCGGCTCTACGCAGCGAACGAGACTTCGATCGCGGCCGCCTATCGCCAGACCGATCCCAAGACGAGCGCCGACGCGATCCGCCGGGCCTGGCTCGCCGCGACCCCGCTCGGCATGATCGAGCACCAGATGGCCTGGCATCCCGACGGCCGGATCGGGCGCTGGGTAACCGGCAATCCCGCGGTCGCGCTGATCGACGGCACGCTGTTCGTCCACGGCGGTATCGGCGCGGCCTATGCCGCCATGCCGATCGCCGAGATCAACGCGCACGTCGCAGCCGCGCTCAGGGCGCACGACACGACGCCGACCGCGATCATCAACGATCCGCTCGGCCCGCTCTGGTATCGTGGCCTCGTCGTGCGCGGCGACGACGACGAGACGCCCACGGCCACCGCAGCCAAGCCACCCGCCGCTCCCGTGCCCTCGATCGAAGACGAACTCGCGCATGTGCTCGCCGCCTATGGCGCGCAGCGGATGGTGATCGGCCACACGCCGATCCTGTCGGGGATCGCGATCCTGTACGGCGGCCGGTTGGTGCGGATCGATACCGGCATCTCGGCCTATTATGGCGGGCCGCTGACCTATGTCGAAATACTCGACGGCAAGCTCGTGCCGCATGTTGTGCAGCGTTCGACACCCACCAAGACGGGAGCGGACTGATGCGGAATTTCCGGCGGACCATGCTTGCGGCGTTGATCGCACTCACCCCTTCGCTCGCTCATGCCGCGACCGAGCCGCCGACGCCGCTGTTCGCGAGCGACGAATTGATCCACCTTACGATCAAGGCGCCCTTCGCGAAGATCGCCGCCAACCGCAGCCCGACCGCACCGCCCACCGATGCGGCGATCGCCGTCGTCGGCGCCTCGCCCGAAACGCTGCCGATCACGCTGACCGTGCGCGGGATCACGCGGCGCACCGCCGAGGTCTGCCAGTTCCCGCCGCTGCGCGTCGAATTCGCCGCCAAGCCGGGCGATGGCTCGCTGTTCGCGAGGCAGAAGAAGCTCAAGCTCGTCACGCATTGCCGCGCATCGGCGGCGTTCCAGCAATATCTTCTGCTCGAATATGCGGCCTATCGGATGGCCGACCTGCTGTCGCCCGACAGCTTCCGCGTTCGGCTCGCGTCGATCGACTATGTCGATCCGAGCGGACATCCGCTGACGAGCCGGCTCGGTTTCTTCGTGGAAGACGCGAGGGACGTCGCGCGGCGCAGCGGGCTGCGCGAGATCAAGCTCGGCGATCGGGTGCCCGTCGCCGCGCTCGACGCACCGGCATCCGCGCGCTTCGCGATGTTCCAATATCTGATCGGCAACCTCGACTGGGCGATGAACGCCGGGCCGAAGGGGTCCGCCTGTTGCCACAATGCGCGGCTGATCGGCGCGCAGGGTGCGACGACGGGGTTGATCCCCGTCCCCTATGACTTCGATTTCGCGGGAATGGTCGACGCGCCCTATGCCTCGCCGCCGCAGGGGATCGACCTGCCCAACGTCCGCGTGCGCCGCTATCGCGGCTTCTGTCGTGATAATGACGACGCGCAGGCGGTCGCCGCGGACATGCTCGCGAAGCGCGCGGCACTGCTCGGCGTGCTCGACCAGATCCCGCAGCTCGATGCCGGAGCGCGGCGCAAGGCGGCGGCCTATCTCGGCGGCTTCTTCGATCAGGCGGGTAGCCCTGAGGACGTCTCCGCGAAGATATTGAAGACCTGCCTCAACTAGGCTTGGCGGGCGCGTCCTTGGTGGTTTCGGTTATCGTCGAGACCGAGACCGAGGCGACTTCGACGGTCGTCACGCGGCTTTCCTCATCGTCGGGATCATAGTCGCTGAGGAAGCGCTTCATGTCGCGGCGCTCGCCATATTCGGTCGCCCACAGGCCGACGAAGCAGAGGTTGAAGACGATCGAGGTGACCGCGGCGAGCTCAACCGCGCCGATCCCCGCGGACAATCCGATCGAGACCGCGAGCAGCGTGAACAACAGGTCGCCCGTGCTCTTCAACGAATTGCGGAACCGCACCGCGCCGACGATCCCGGCGAGCGAGAAGGACAGCGCGAGCGAATCCTGCACGATCACGACGATGCTGGTGATCACGATCGGGAGCATCACGATCGTGCCGATCAGCGACTGGTCATATTGTTCGCGGTCGCGGACTTCCATGTAGGTCCAGCTCACCGGCAGCGACGTCAGCAAGGCGCCGAGCATCGCGCAGACCAGCCAAGTCAGGCTGCCACCCAGCGAGTTGATATGCGCGACCTGGATGCCCGCCTCGCCGCGCTTGAGAATGCCGCCGCCCTGGGTCAGCAGAGCCTGGACGCGCCCGACCGGCAAATATTCGCCGACCGCGGGAAAGACGGCGATCAATGCCCAGACGATCAGTCCGACGAGGACGTAATAGACGATCAACCTGGCGAGAAGTCTCATGGCCGGCACGTCGGTCGTCTCCTGCGCAGCGAGATCATCGTGAAGCTATGCGATTTGCGGACCACGCGCAAAGCCGGCCGGTGCTCGGCCAGCGCGTCATCAGCTGCCCGGCGGGCGATACGCGGGAATGGGCTTAAGCCTGCCATAGCGCTCTTTGGCAGGCTGCGCAGGCAGCGGCGGCCACGCGACTTCGGGAAGCGGCAACGTCGTGTCGGGAAGCCGATCGAGCAGATCGCGCAACAGCGCCAGCCGGCCCGCCTCCTGATTGTTGAAATCGACCAGCGTCCAGGGCGCATGCTCGGTATGCGTGGCCTCGAGCATCGCCTCGCGCGCGTCGGTATAGGCCTCGTACCGCGCACGCGCCTCGATATCGATCGGCGAGAGTTTCCAGCGCTTCATCGGGTTGTTGCGGCGCTCGGCGAAGCGTTCTTCCTGCCGTTCCTGATCGCAACACAGCCAATATTTGAAAAGCAGGATATCGTGATCGACGAGCTGCTTCTCGAACGCCGGCACCGCCTTCAGGAAATTGTCGACCTCGGCTTCCGTACAGAATCCCATCACCTTCTCGACGCCGGCGCGATTGTACCAGCTCCGATCGAACAGCACGATCTCGCCCTTGGCGGGCAGATGCTCGACATAGCGCTGGAAATACCATTGCCCGCGCTCGCGTTCGCTGGGCGAGCTGAGCGCGACGACGCGGCACTGGCGCGGATTGAGCGTCTTCGAAAAGGTGAAGATCGCGCCGCCCTTGCCCGCGGTATCGCGCCCTTCGAACAGGATCAGCAGCCGCTGACCCGTCTCGGCGACCCAGCGCGCCATCTCGGTCATCTCTTCGTCGAGCGGCGCGAGCAGCGCCTCATATTCGGTCCAGCTCATTTCGGTCATCATACCGCCCCCCGACGAATGGTGCGATGACAAGTGCCCATCCGGAACGCGCTTGTCAAAGAAAGGAGATGTGCTTCGATCGCATCATGATCGTCGGAAGAATAGCGGGCGATACTGCAGCGACGGCGAAGCGACGAGGACTTGCGGCGGATAGGCGGCGACCGCCGCCGACACGACCTGCCCGATAGCCCACCGCCGATTTGCAGGTTAGGATATCGGCCATGCGGGCATGATCTCTGCGGATGGGGGACATCGGTGAAACCGGAAGCAGGCGTTCTACCGAGACTGGCGCCGATACTTACCTTTCTAGCGGCGCAATGTCTCGGTCCAGGCAGCGCAGTCGCTGCCCATGCCGATACCGCCGGGGAAGCGCCGCTGCCGATCCCGCATGTGGGCATCATGTCGCCTTGGCGGCCATTGCCGCCGCGCCGCGTCAGAATGCCGGACGGCAGAGTCGTCGTCGCAATCGAACCGCGTCCGCTCGCGACGATCGGGGGTCAGCCGGTGAGCCGGGGCTATGCTCCCTATCAGATCGAGATATATTCGCCCTTCGCCGGCTATACCGCCGCCGAGCGCAAGGGCCGCAAGCAGTGGGAATTGGCGCATCGCTGCGGCGGATCGCTGATCGCGACGGGGTGGGTGCTGACCGCCGCGCACTGCATCAACGACGAGCGCATCGCCAATCGCTATCGCGTCCGCCTCGGCGCCAACGATCTCTCGACCGGCGAGGGAGTGACCTACCTGATCGATCGATACGTCCGTCACGCCGACTATGACGCGAAGCGGCATCTCAACGACATCGCGCTGCTCCATCTGCGCGCCGATGCATCGACCAAGCCCGATCCCAAAGCCAGCATCGGCCCGGTGCGGCTGTTCGGCGCGCGGCATGACGATCCGATCCTGCTAGACGACGCGCGTTTCCAGCCTGCGGTCGAGAACCCATTCCTGGGGTTCATCCGGAAGCGGACGCTGATGATCGCCAGCCGTCCGGTAGCCGAACAGCAGACCTATCAGGCGCTTGGGTGGGGCAATACCATCCCGCGCGAGGACGAAAGCTATTCGACCGTCCTGACCGAGGTGAAGCTGGATCTGGTCGACAATCGGCAATGCGGCCGGTCGCCCGGATATGCGGCGTCGATCACGCCCCAGACGCTCTGCGCGGCGCGACCGGGGGCGGACACCTGCACGGGCGACAGCGGCGGGCCGCTCGTCGTGCGCTACATGCGCGGCACGCCCGACGGCGGCTGGACGAACGAAACGATAGAGCAGATCGGGATCGTCAGCTGGGGGAGAGGATGCGCGGAGGCACAGTCCCCCGGCGTCTATATGCGCGTTTCGGCCTATCTCGGCTGGATCAGGCGCGCGATGGCTGCGCCGACGACGACGACCGCGCTGCGCTGATCAGCGATTGTCGGGGTTCCCGCGATTATCCGGATTGCCCCGGTTATCCGGGTTTCCGCGATTGTCGGGATTGCCCCGATTGTCGGGGTTGCCCCGATTGTCGGGATTGCCGCGCATATCGTTGCCGTCGCTCGAACCGCCATTATCGGGCGCTGGCGGACTCCGATGGCACTGAAACGCCATCAGCGTGGCGGCCATGACGACATAGCCGGCGGTGACGAGAAGTCTTCGCATGATGTCCCCCTATCGCAGGATAATCTATGTCAGGTATAGTCCGCCAAGCAATCGCGAAAATCGTGGATCGTTACGGATCGGGTCCAATAGCGGATCGGTTGGGGCGATGAGCATGCCCGAGTCCCCGACCCGCCTCGCCTTCTCCAGTATCGCGAGCGCGGCATCGCGCTCACCCCATTGCGCGAGCACCTGCGCCTGCTGGTAGAGCGCGCTGTCGCCCAGATCGTGGACGAGCTGCGCCATCGCCGCCTGGCTGGCCGCGGTATCGCCCAGTCTGCGCGTGACGATCGCCAGCCCGGGCAGCCGCGACAGATCGAGCGGCTCGGCCAGATAGGCGGCCTTTGCCTCGGCCAGCCGGCTGAGCATCAGCAGCGCATTGCCGATATTGGCGTGCGCGACGCGGAGCGTCGGATTGAGGCTCAACGCCTGTCGTGCGAGCGGGATCGCGCCCTGATAGTCGCGCGCCGTGTAGCGCACCAGACCCGCGGCGCGGAACACCCGCGGATTGAGCCGGTCGAGATCGGTCGCGCGCTCGATCGCGGCGACGGCGTCGGCAGGGCGCCCCGAACGCGAGCAATAGACGGCGTAGAGCATCTGGATGTCGGCATCGCCGGCACCGAGCGCCGCCGCGCGATCATAGGCCGGGCGCGCCGCCCTCACGTCGAGACGCCCGGTGTAGATGGCGAGGCCCAGCGCCAGCTGCGCATCGGCGAGATCCGGCGCGATCGCGACCGCGCGCTTCGCCGCGGCGATCGCGTCGTCGTAAAGCCTGGCGGTGCCGCCCGGCGCGGCATATTCGCCAGCGATCGCCGAGAGCACCCGGGATCGCTGCGCGATCGCACGGGCGTAGTTCGGGTCCTGTTTGGCCGCCAGATCGAACTGTTCGAGCGCCGATCGATCGGATGCTTCGTCGATATCCGCATCGAACAGCGCCTTGCCGCGCAGATAGGCGTCGTAGGCCGCGACGTTCTGCGTGCCCCCGGTGCGCGGCGTATGCGTGACGTGCACCGCCAGCGCCTCGGCCACCGTCTCGGCGATGCTCGCCTGGACGGCGAAGATGTCCTCGATGCCGCGATCGAACGTCTGCGACCAACTGGTGAAGCCCGTCGTCGCATCCACCAACTCGGCGATGATCCGCATCGTCCGGCTGTCCCTGCGGACGCTCCCTTCGAGCAAGAACGCGACGCCCAGCTTGCCCGCGATCGTCCGCGCGTCCCCCTCGTCGCTCTTGAACATATTGGACGATGTCGGCGCGGCGACCTTGAGTTCGGCATTGCGAGCCAGCGCGGCGCGCAGTTCTTCCGACAATCCGTCCGAGAAATAGACCTGCGACTGGTCGCCGCTGAGATTGGCGAAGGGCAGCACCGCGATACTGCCCTTCGAGATGCCGGGCCGCCACGGTTGCCACACCGCCAGCCCGCCCGCCGCCACCGCCAACGCCAGGCCGCCGCCGCCGCCGATCAGGAGCGTGCGCCGTCCGATGGGTTTTGGAGCATTCCTAGGCTTTCGCCCGCGCATCGCGGCATCCGGATGGATGCAGTAGATCCGCACCGGCGCGGCGATGTTCTTGAGCGCGATCTCGCCGAAATCGCCGAACGGCACGCCGAGCTGTCGCAAGTCGTCGAGCGCCCGTCCCGAGACGCAGATGCCGCCCTGCGGCGCCTTGCCCTCCAGTCGCGCGGCGATATTGACGCCGTCGCCGAAGATGTCGCCATCCTCGCCGATGATGATGTCGCCGATGGTGATGCCGATGCGAGCGACGATCGGCACGACGCCGGGCTCCTCGTCGTTGGCGCTCGCTAGCGCGCTTTGTATCTCGATAGCGGCTTCGATGGCGTTGCGCGCGCTGCCGAACTCGGCGAGCACGCCGTCGCCCGTACCCTTGACGACGCGACCGCGATGGTCCGCGATCTGGACGTCGATGATTGATCGGCGGCGCGCGAGCAGCCGCTGCAGCGTGCCCTGCTCGTCCGCGTTCATCAGCCGGCTATAGCCGACGACGTCGAGCGCGAGGATGGCGGCGAGATGCCGGTCTAGCTTGTGCTCCACCTTGCGTTCCGCCCCCTGCCCACCGCAAGCATAGCGGACGGGCAAGCGAGGTAGCTAGGGGAATCGCCGACACGGCAGATCGAATCGAGACGAGGCAGGCGGGCGCATCGCGACGGTGGCCCGATGGCGAGGCTCGCCGTCGCCCGGCTCGCTCGACGCCAACTGCCGCCGGTCGGCAATGCCGCCGCATTGCGACCGCACCGAAGCATGGCAGCGCGTCGCGGTGCCCGATCGCGGAACCTGACTTTTCGATTCTTGGGATGATTGGTGCGCCCGGAACGATTCGAACGTCCGACCCTCAGATTCGTAGTCTGATGC